>JANYAF010000205.1 GCA_025355175.1 Deltaproteobacteria bacterium
TCGAAACGTCCCCTCTTCTGACCATCCGCTCCGGTGAAGGCGCCTTTTTCATGACCGAAAAGCTCGCTGTCCAAAAGCGTGTCGGGAATGGCGCCGCAATTCACCTTGATAAAGGGGCCACCCCTGCGTTGGGAGGAATAATGGATGGCATTGGCGATCACGTCTTTGCCCGAGCCGGTCTCTCCCAGAAGCAGCACGGGACTGGTCAGCGGCGCCACCTGGCGGACCATGGCCATAATATCTTTCAATCCGGAGTTCTCGCCAATGATTTTGTCGCCGTAGATATCCCGCAGCTCTTTCTGCAGGTAGCGGTTGTCATCCGCAAGCTTGTCTTTGAGATTGGACAGCTCGCGATGTTTCAAAGCGTTGTCCAGAGCAATGGTAAAGGGTTCGGCAACCAGCGACAGCAAATGCGCATGCTCCTCCTGGTATTTGTTTTTACCGTCAGTCCGCATCGACAGGGCGCCGCCCCTGTCCTCGTCCATCATCAGATAGAGAAGCATCACGGAAGAGTCAGACGGCTTTCCGCGGCGGATCATCGTTTTGACGAGAAGATCGCGCTCCGGATGATTAATGATCTTTACCGGTTCCGGCGACTCTTCCAACTTCCCCCGCAGGGAGGTAACTTTATCGACAACAAAGCTTCCGGACGCACTGACGCGGGCGATGGTACGCATAGCGCTAAGTCCTGGTTCATAGAGATGGAGCCCCATGGCATCGAGAGGCATGAATTCCCGTAAATATTGAAAAGCCCTGGCCAGGGCCGTCCTGATGTCCAGCGAGCCGCATACTCTTGTAGTCACTTCCCTGAAAAAAACGTTTTCATCAATCATCAAAGGCCCCTTCTTAATCAATCACCTCGCAAGCTACGGAGAATTAACGCTCGTCCCGCAGCAGCGGGATTAACGAACAGCCGCTCTTCTTTGTGAGCAATTTACCCGGTGCTGCGCACCAGGTTATTAATGGAAGAAACTGTAATCTCCCCTCCCTCGATGGGAGGGGGCAGGGGGGAGGGTGGAAACAAAGGCTTCCCCTCCCCTCAATCCCCGTCCACCAGGGGCGGGGAAGTTTCTTAGGAGGAGCAAGGCTGCAAATCCCTATCACGGATTGCCCCTTGAGGCAATTATTTTGTGCCAGAGGACAATCATTTATTGCGCCATAGGGCAATTGGCGGAAAGAAACTCAACAAACATCCTGGAATGACTTGATTTTTATTATGGCACGATAATCGCTCTAAAATACATGGCAATAAAACCGTAAATGGTGTGAATATAAAATCATGCTGAATCACGATTTGGCAGTAAAACCGTAGACGAAACACATACTCATCAGGAAGATGAATCATTCAAGGAGGGAACATGTCGTCATCACATGTAAAAGAAGGAAGAGATCTCACCAAACACAATTCCGTTTTTGACGCCGTCGTTGTCGGCGCGGGAAACGGCGGCCTGACGGGGGCTCTCACCCTGTGCAAGGCAGGGAAAAAAGTGCTTCTGCTGGAACGTCACAACATCCCTGGCGGCTGCGGAACCACCTTCCGGCGCGGACGCTTCGAATTTGAAGTGGCGCTGCACCAGCTCTACGACATCAACAACAACTACCGCGGCGAAAAAGGCTTCCTGCGCAGAATCTTCGAGGAGCTGAACGTCTGGAACAAAATCGATTTCGCCATGCAGAAGGACGCCTTTACCCTGGCCATTCCGGGCGTGGGCGAAATCACGCTGCCCGGCTCCCATGACGGTTTCGTGCAAAAGCTCCAGGAGATCGCTCCGGACAGTGCCGACGCAATCCGCGATTATCAGGCCCTGGTGGACAAAATCGGCGAAGAGTCGGGCCTGCTGTATGAAAGCATCGCCCAGGACGAACCGCTGACGCGCGAGAAGGCTCCTCTGATCTTCGAATACGGGGCCAAAACCGGCAAGGAAGTGCTGGACCGATACTTTAAAAACCCGATGGTGAAAGGCGTGTACAAGGCGCTCTTCGGCTATCTGGGCATGCCCGTCGACCGGGTTCCTTTTATGGCTCTGGCCGCTCTGTATGCCCGGGGCGAAGGCACATCTTATGTCAAAGGCGGCTCCCAGGCCATGTCCAGCGCCATCGCTGATGAATTTATGGCAACGGGCGGAACCATCAAGTTCAACACGGCCGTGGAGAAAATTCTGGTGGAAGACGGTTCGGTCAGAGGCGTTCTGACGGATGCGGGCGAACTCTTCCGGACGGACACGGTCCTCTGCAACGCCAACCGGATCAATGTTTACGTGGATATGATCGACGAACAGCACGTTCCCGAAAGCGTGTTTGCGGATCTGCGGGTTTCCACCCCCAGCATGTCGTCGTTCGGTCTTTTTATCGGTCTTAACTGCACGGCCGAAGAAGCCGGCATCAAACATGCCACAAGCTTCATGGCCGCTCCGATGGGCGGCCCGCGAATGCGCTATGACGTGGGGCTGCGCCAGACCAACGTCATCCCCGGTGGATATATGTCCTGCTATAACATCGATGATCCCGACGCCAGTCCGCAGGGAACCAGCGTCCTCACCATTCTTTCCAGCCAGATGGCCGATGCGTGGATCAGCCTGCCGCCCGAAAAATACCACGACGCAAAAATGGAATACGCCGAAAAACTCCTCGACTTCCTGTATCAGTTTCACCCGAATATTCGCGGTCACATCGAAGAGATGGAAGCCTTCACTCCGATCACGCTGATGCGGTATATCCATTCACCCGGCGGCTGCATTTACGGCGTGGATGCTTATTTCAAGGATCTGCTCGCCAACAAGATACAGGCCCGCTCCCCCATCAAGGGACTTTACTTCTGCGGCGCTTCGCTGCTCTTCGGCGGTTTCAATACCACGCTGACATCCGGCTATACGGCGGCAAAACTGATCATCAAAGATTCGACGGGCCGCGTACCCAAAGATCCCACAACGTTTGAAGGTTTGGACGGGCTGGATTCGATTCAAAAAGAAATTGAAGTCGGCAAACGATACAATCTCGATCACCGGTGCAACCGGGGCGACATCAAACGGGCGCTGGACGTCCTTCATCCCCAAAGCATCGAATACCGGGTTACGGAAATCCGCAAAGAGACAAAAAGCGCCAAAACGATCCGTCTTGCGCCTGTGGGCGGATACCTTCCGCCGTTTGTTCCCGGCCAGTACATCAATCTGAACGTGGAAATCAAAGGCATCCGCACCAGCCGGCCTTACAGCATTTCCTCGCCCGCCACCGAGCGCTCGTATTATGAAATCACGGTGAGGAAAGCCAAAAACGGCTTTGTGTCGGACTACCTGCTCAAGGGGCTCACGGTCGGCGATCTGCTGACCAGTTCCGCACCTACGGGCCATTTCTATCGAATGGAGGCCGTGCACGGCAACAGAATGGTTTTCATTGCCGGCGGCTCGGGCATCACCCCGTTCATGAGCATGCTGCAAACCGATTTCGACAAATTAAACCGCAGCAATCAGGTCGATCTGATTTACGGCTGCGCCAGGCAGAAGGATATCCTTTTTGAATCGAGGCTTCGCAAACTTGAAAAGGAAGGACTCTTCAAGATGCATCCGGTTATTTCGGAACCGGATGCCGGATGCAGCGAGCGTCAGGGATTTATTACGGCGGACATCATCAAGGGTATTGCCGATGATGTTGCACAGTGTACATTTTTTCTTTGCGGCCCTACTGCCATGTATGATTTTGTCCTGCCCGAGCTTCAGAAGCTGGGCGTCACCGGCCGACAAATCCGCTGCGAAGTCCAAACGGCACCTGCTGATCCCACGCGGCTGCCCGGCTGGCCGGAGAGCGTGGGGGACAAGGATAAGTTTGCGATCACTCTGCCAGACGGCCGCAAGTTTAAGGCAAAAGCTACCGAAACCGTGCTTGCCGCCCTGGAGCGAGGCGGCGTGGTTGTACCCTCTTTGTGCCGCAGCGGCGAATGCAGTGCCTGCCGCGCCAAACTTATATCCGGTAAGGTATTTCACCCCGGGTCCGAACTGTTGCGCAAATCGGATATGAGATTCGGGTATATTCATCCCTGCGTCACCTATCCAATCAGCGATATTGAAATTCTGCTGTAAGGCATACCAACTTGATACGGAGATTTATATCATGGAAATTTTGAACAAATTATCTCAGACAAATTCAGACAAGCAGCAAAAGGGGCGGAGAGACGATATCCTTTTTTCACCCGTTACCATCAACAAGATGGTCGTCCCCAATCGCATTCTGATGCCGGCCATGCACCTCAACATGGTTACGACACCGTATATCAACGATCGGATCATCGCCTTCTACGCTGCACGGGCGCGCGGAGGCGCAGGCGTCTTGATCGCCGGCTATGCCGGCGTCAATGAATCTTCCGGTGGCGGCGTCATCGGCGCGTATGCCGATGATTTCATCGGGGGGCTGTCGCATTTGCGTAAAGCCATGCAACTGGGCGGCGGAAAAGCGGGCCTGCAATTGAACCACGCGGGTCGATACGCCCATTCCATCATGATGGAAGGAAAGCAGGCCGTGGCGCCATCCGCCGTCTTCTCCAATTTTACACATGAAACGCCGCGGGCGTTGGAATTGGAAGAAATCAAACAGACAATCCAGGATTTCGCCGATGCGGCCATCCGAACGAAAAAAGCGGGATTTGATTTTGTCGAGATCCTGGCCGGAACGGGCTATCTCATCAGCCAATTTCTATCCGACCTGACGAATCAGCGGGATGACGAATACGGCGGGTCGTGGGAAAACCGCATGCGCTTTGGACTGGAAATCGCTTCCGCCGTCCGCAAGGCCGTGGGAAGCGACTATCCGGTGATGTGGCGGATCAATGGCAATGATTTGATGGTCAACGGGATCGGAAGAATCCGCCTTCAGGAATACGCCGCGCTGATCGTTAAAAACGGCGCAGATGCCATCTCCGTAAATGTCGGATGGCACGAAGCACGGGTGCCGCAGCTCGTTACGGAAGTGCCGCGCGCCGCCTATGCTTATCTGGCCAGGGGAATCAAGGAATGCGTCAACGTTCCGGTCATCGCCGGGCACCGCATCAACGATCCGCAAACGGCCCGCCAGATGATCGAGGACGACCTCTGCGACATGGTGGCCATGGGCCGGCCGCTGATTGCCGATCCCGACCTGCCGAAAAAGACGGCTGAAAACAGAGAAAACGAAATCATTCACTGCATCGCCTGCGCTCAGGGATGTTTCGATCACCTCTTCGTGGTGCAGCCTGTGGAATGCCTGTGCAACCCCGAGGCAGGACATGAACTCACGGCCGTTTCCGGAAAAACGGATACCCCAAAGAAAATCCTCGTCTGCGGGGGCGGCCCCGCTGGAATGGCCGCTGCAGCCGCGGCGGCCCAGCGCGGTCATGATGTGGTGCTGTATGAAAGAAGCGGACAACTCGGAGGACAACTCCTGATCGCCGGAAGCCCTCCCGGCCGCGAAGAATTTACTGTACTGGCCTCGGATCTGCAGGCTCAACTGGAACCGAGCGGCGTAAAGAAAGTGGTCCTCGGCGAAGAAGTGAATGAAGACATCATCGCCAGGGAAAAACCGGATATTGTTCTATTGGCAACCGGCGCTGTGGAAATTGTACCGAACATTCCGGGCGCCACGCTCCCTCATGTGGTGAGCGCCTGGGATGTTTTGGCCGGGCGGGTTGGGACCGGAAAGAGCGTTGCGATCATCGGCGGCGGCGCGGTTGGTGTGGAAACGGCGATCTTTCTGGCCCAGAAGGGCACCCTACCCGCCGATGCCCTCAAATTTCTTTTTATCAACAGGGCAGAACCCGTCGAGGACCTTTACAGACTCTCAACGATCGGAACCAAGAAAGTTGTCATCATCGAGATGCTCGAACACGTCGGCGCGGATATCGGAAAGTCAACAAGGTGGGGGATGATGCAGGATATGCACCGCCATCGCGTGCGGATCAAGACAAACACGAGGGCGAAGGAAATTACGCCGACCGGTGTTATTGCCGAAACCGCAGACGGCATGCAGGAAATTCCCGCCGACACCATTGTGCTGGCCCTGGGATCCAGATCATACAATCCGCTGGAGGAAATATTTAAAAAAAAGGGCATTCCTTATCGGGTTATCGGCGATGCCCGACAGATCGCCAAAGCGTTTGACGCTATTCACGAAGGGCATCACGTCGCTTGTGAAATATAAAAGACAGGCCTGACGCCCTCCAGCAATTTGCAATGAGAGAAGAGCGAGGTGATCATCCCGGAGGTTGACACGGAAATGCCCCATGTTGTATGTAAAGGCTGGTGGCGCGGCTGCCCTGCCATATCGGAAGAATAGCCAGAAATCTGATCATCGGATTGTAAAAGTCCGCGGCGGAAAGGAAAAGGAAAAATCATGAGTGAACTGGTGAAGATTACAATCGAAAACAACGTAGCGGATGTCCGCTTTAACAGGCCTGAGAAATACAACGCCCTGAGCTTTGATATGATTGATGCCATGGCCAACGCCATTAACCGACTGGCCAAGGAACCCGGAGTCCGGGTTGTTGTCATCTCCGGCGAGGGCAAGAGCTTCTGCGCCGGGCTGGATGTTGAAAACTTCGCGGCCCTGCAATCCGGAGAAAATAAGTTTCCCAATCTTACGGATCGATACCAAAACCGGATTTCCAATATCTATCAGCATATCGGATTTGGGTGGAAAGAGCTTCCCGTGCCGGTGATCGCGGCCATTCATGGCGTAGCGCTGGGCGGCGGTTTTCAGATCGCCATGGGGGCGGACATTCGGTTCAGCACACCCGACGCCAAATTCTCGCTCATGGAAATGAAATGGGGATTGATTCCGGATATGAGCGTGACCCAGACCATCCGTGATATCGTGTCGATTGACGTGGCCAAGGAACTGATCTTTACGGGTAAAATCATCAAAGGCGAAGAAGCGGCCCGCTTGAATCTGGTGACGCACATCTCAGAAAAACCCTATGACGACGCCATGACCCTGGCCCGGGAAATCGCCTCCAAAAATCCCGATGCCGTGCGCGCGGCGAAAAAACTCATCAACGAAGTATGGCATGGCGACTCAGGCCTCGGCCTGATGATGGAATCCGAACTGATGATGACGCTCATGGGAAGTCCGAACCAACTGGAGGCGGTTGCCGCCAACTTTACTCAGAATCCGCCTAAGTTCAAGGACCCGGTGTGACGGCCCGGCTTAACCGGTCATCTTTCCGATCAGGACATTACGCTCTTATATTATCCCCCGGCAACCCACTTGACAACCGGAAAATGATAACCATGTATAGGGTCGTAATAACCATGCGGGAAATAATTTTATAGAATAAATTCAATAATATACATCAGGAGACCTTATGGCAGGAAAGAAGCAGACCCATCAATTTAAAACAGAAGTCCAGCAACTCATGAATATCATCATCAACTCTCTGTATTCACACAGGGAGATCTTTTTGCGGGAGCTTGTCTCCAATGCATCGGATGCCCTCGACAAGCTGCGCTTCAAGGCGCAGACGGAGTCCCACATTCTGGGCACGGATACGGAGCTGAAAATCAAGATCACCCGGAATAAGGATAAGAATACCCTCGAAGTATCGGATAACGGAATCGGCATGACCTTTGATGAGGTTGTGGAAAATATCGGGACCATCGCCAAGAGCGGGACGGCAGGATTTTTGGAGGCCGTGGGCGCCGCAAAGAATCAGGCGGCGGTTACACCGGAGCTGATCGGCCAGTTCGGCGTCGGCTTCTACAGCGCTTTCATTGTTGCCGAAAAGGTCACGCTGACGACGCGCGCCGCGGGAAGCAACAAGGGATGCCGCTGGGAATCCGCCGGAGACGGCACCTTTTCCATTGAAGAATTCGATAAGGAAACCCGGGGGACGACGATCGCCCTGCAATTGAAAAAAGTGGATACGGACGATCAGGATTTCATCGACGAGTGGACCATCCGGGGCATCATCAAGCGGCACTCCGATTTTGTGGGCTATCCTATCGTCATGGATGTAGAAAAAACAGAGCCGGTCCTCGACGCGAAAGGCAAACCGGAGAAGGACAAGACTGTAAAGGTCATCCGGGAAGAGACCCTCAACTCCATGAAAGCCATCTGGACGAAGGACAAGAATGAGGTGTCCGAAGAGGAACACAGTGAATTCTATCAGCACGTCAGCCATGACTGGAACCCGCCGCTGGCCCACCTTCACCTGAAGCTCGAAGGAACGACGGAATACAGCGCTCTTTTGTATATTCCCTCCAAAGCCCCCTTTGACCTCTTCACCCATGAGCAGAAACACGGGATACAACTCTATTCCAAACGGGTCTTCATCATGGAAAACTGCAAAGAGTTGATGCCCCAGTACCTCGCCTTCGTCAAGGGCGTGGTCGATGCTCCGGATCTTAATCTCAATGTCAGCCGCGAGATCCTCCAGCAGGATGCCCTTGTCCGGAATATCAAGAAGAATCTTGTCAAGAAGGTGCTGGAACTCCTCGCCTCCATGGAGCAGGAAAAATACGAAACTTTCTACAAAGAATTCGCTTATATCTTCAAGTCGGGAATCTCCCAGGATTTCGATAATAAGGATAAGATCGCCAGCTTCCTGCGCTACAAGACAACAAAATCAGACGGGAAATGGGTCTCACTGAAAGACTACGTTGCCCGGATGAACCCGGACCAGAAGGACATTTATTATATCACCGGCGACAGCCTGACCACGCTCATCAACAGCCCCCATCTCGAACAACTGAAAGAAAAAGATATCGAGGTACTCCTCATGACGGACCCCATCGACGAATGGGTCATCCGGGACCTCCATGAATTCGAGAAAAAAACTTTCAAGAGTGCGGAGAAGGGGGATCTCGATCTGGACAAAACGGACGACAAGAAAAAAGAGGAATACGGCAGCCTGTTTGAATTTCTCAAGGCAAGCCTCGCTGAAAAGGTGAGGGACGTCAAACTCTCCACCCATCTGAAGAATTCCGTGGCCTGTCTCTCAGGAGATGCCAATGACATGAGCGGCTATATGGAGAAGATCCTCAAGGCCAGCGGCCAGGACGTGCCGCAAAGCAAGCGGGTCCTGGAATTGAACATGGACCATCCGCTCCTAATGAAGATCAAGGGAATCTTTGAGAAGGACAAGGAAGCCGATGCCTTGAAGGACTACACGACGTTTCTGTATGATATGGCGGTTGTCTCCGAGGGAGGGAAACTCGATGACCCGGCAAGGTTCAACAAGATGATCGGCAATCTGACGGCCGGCGGCATTGATCAATAAGGGAATGGGGATTGAAATATTGGGGACGGTTGTAAATTCCCTTGCCGTATAAAGCTCTCCGTGTTTAACTTCAAAACATGTTAAAAAACGTCTTTATCCATCTCGGTTTTTATCATGAAACATTCAGGGGCTTAGCCGCAATGGCCGTGCGTAGGCCAAAGGCAACGGGGAGGATTCGTTGATGCGTCGATACCTGATTTTGTTTCTGGCAACTGCCCTGCTCGCTGTCCTGTTTCTTCGTATCGGGTATCTGTATGTTGAGGTGGGTAAGGGTATTGCCGAAAGCGATGGTAAATCCCCCACGATCTTTTACGGACGGCCTCTGGAAATCCGCAAGGGAGATCACCTGGGAAACATCCATATCGTCGAGCAACTGAACAGGCTTTCCTACAAGAAAGTCACAGGAAAACCATCCACCGCCGGCACGTTTTCCAATGAGTCAAATCATCTCCGGATATTCCTCCGCGACAAAGGAATCGAGAAGCGCTTTCACGGGATAAGCCCGTTGGATATTACCCTTCGCGACGGCCGGGTCATATCGCTCGCATCTTCCGCCGGTAAAGAATTGGAATCGATTCAGCTGGAACCGGAAGAAATCGGCCGCATCATGAATCCGAAACTGGAATCCCGGCACCAGGTTACTCTTTCCGCTATTTCCCCTTATCTGCAAAACGCTGTAATCGCTTCTGAAGACGCGCACTTTTATTCCCACTTCGGAATTGACATTCTCGCTATTGGCCGCGCCTTCTTTGCCAACCTCAAGGAACAGCGGTTTGCCGAGGGCGGTTCCACGATTACGCAACAACTTGCGAAAAACTTCTTCCTCTCTCCGCAGAAAACCGTTGCGCGCAAACTACGTGAAGCGGAACTCGCAGTGGCTCTAGAGCTGCGGTACTCTAAGAAACAAATCCTGGAGATGTATCTAAACAAAATTTATTTAGGACAGACAGGCGCCGCTTTAATCTACGGCGTCGAAGATGCAGCAAGCATCTATTTCTCGAAGCATGCACAGGATCTTTCTTTGGAAGAGGCTGCGCTCTTGGCCGGGATTATCCGCGCCCCAAACCGCTACAACCTCGTCAGAAATCCCAGGGCGGCAAAGGAACGTCGTGATAAAGTCCTGTCCAGAATGCAAAAACTGGGCATGATCCGAGAAGATCAGGCGCGCAGGGCAGCCAATGCACCGGTGCAAATCAAGGCGGGCGCGGCCCCTATCCATCTGTCATCCTATTTTATGGATTACATCCAGCGGATCACCAAGGAAGAACTGGGAACTGAGGGGCTCTATCATGCAGGATACCGTTACTATACCACCCTTGATCCCACTCAGCAGGCCGCCGCCGAGGAGGCAGTCGCCGGGGGACTGGAAGCAATCGAGAAAAAGGCTCTCCGCGCCAATGAGCCGCTGCAAGCCGCCCTGGTCGCCATTGACCCGAAAACAGGAGCGATGACCGCCATGGTCGGCGGACGAAGCTATGCGCAAACCCGATTCAACAGGGCGGTGGACGCGAGACGTCAGCCGGGGAGCGCTTTCAAACCTTTTGTTCTGCTGGCGGCACTTTCAGAATCGCCGGCGAACGGACAGAAGATGACGCTCTCCACCCTGGTGTCCGGTGAACCGATCTCTCTTCAGACACCCGAAGGGATGTGGACCCCGTCAAATTTTGAAGACAAAAAATACGGAAAGATCACCATTCGGAAAACCATTGAAGATTCCGTAAACACGGCCACGGTCCGGCTGGCCAATGACATTGGCTTTAAAGACGTGCTCAAAACCGCCCGTCTGGCGGGGATTAAAAGTCCTCTTTTACCCGTTCCTTCGATGGCGCTGGGAAGCTTCGAGGTCACGCCTGCAGAGCTCGCCTATGCCTATGCAACGATGGCTTCAGGGGGTATCCGTTTTGAACCATTTCCCCTTTTTGCGGTCACCACATCAGATGGAGATACGATCATCACCAGAGCGGTTAAACGTAAACAGGAGTTTGATCCGCAGGTGACCTATCTTGCCGGATATGCACTGGAGGGCGTGCTGGAACGCGGTACGGCAAAAGAGGTAAAGACCTTAAAAATTAATTTCCCCGTATCGGGAAAAACCGGAACAACAAACGGCAACCGGGACTCCTGGTTTGTGAGTTATACGCCCGACGTCGTCTGCGCCGTCTGGGTGGGGTATGACTCCGGAGCCGATACGGGACTGACCGGAGCAGCCGGAGCGCTCCGCATCAGTGCACGGTTTCTGCGAGCTCTCTATTCCCAATCCGGACCGCCAGCCGCCATCGTACCGGAGGGAATCGAAACGGCGTTGATCGACCCCGCCTCCGGCTACCTCGCCACGGCTCTATGCCCTCAAACGTTTCAGGAAGCCTATCTGACAGGAACAGCACCGAAGGAAACCTGTCCTGACCATCCGGTGAATACAGTGATGAATGCCATCCGCAACAAAATGCGCGATACCGGGGAATTCTTGCTCAACCTGTTCAAATAAACGACCCGGCGCATCATCCCCCGGGATTGTAATCTTTCCTCACATTTGATAAAAGCTCTATGGCTGAATAAAGCAACGGAAGGACTCCTATAACATGACTGATATCTATGAACGATTACGCGACAGGCTTGAAATGATGGCGACCGGTTACCCGGCAACGGTAAGTGGCGTTGAGATCAAAATCCTTCGGCAGCTTTTCAGTGACGAAGATGCGGACCTGTTTCTGAAGTTGAAGGCCAGGCCGGAAACGGCTCAGCAGGTGGCGTTGCGGATTGCGACTGATGTCGCGGATATGGCGGCCAGACTGGAAGGGATGGCCCGCAAGGGGCTTATCTTCCGGGTCAGGCAAGATGATGCGATCTGTTATTTCCCGGTTCCTTTCATTGTCGGCATCTATGAGTTCCAGTTGAATAATTTGAATAAGCCGCTCTTGAAGGACATCTCCCAGTATTATCTGACCGGCTTGGGCGCCACGTTCCACGGGCAGAAAACACCCCACCTGCGTTCCATTCCCATCAACGCCGAAATCGTCGCCGACCGGCCTGTCGCTCCTTACGATGATGCGGCGGCCATCATTAAGTGCAAATCGCGCATTGCCGTTGCTGAATGCTTTTGCCGCAAGGCCGTAGGCTTGTATGGAAAGACCTGCTCTCATCCCCTGGAGACTTGTCTGCAGTTCGAGACCTTTGCCGATTATTATGTGGAAAACAAAATGGCACGCTATATCAGCACAGATGAGGCTCTGGCCATCCTGAAGCAAAGCGAAGCGGAAGGCCTGGTGATTCATATCCTGAATTCCCAGAAAGTGGAAGCCATGTGCTGTTGTTGCTCCTGTTGCTGCGGCATGCTGATCTCTCTCAAACTCTTCCCGGCCCCGGCCCTGGCAGTGAAAAGCAATTATACCTGCCTGTTTGACGAATCCCTCTGCACGCAGTGCGGCGTTTGCGCCCAACGCTGCACCGTGGGGGCCTTTAAGATGAAGGATGGAAAAATCGAGTTTTATGCCGATCGCTGTATCGGATGCGGCCTTTGCGTCACCACCTGTCCCGCCGAATCGTTGAAGCTCGCCAAGAAACCGGACGATAGCCTGTATACCCCGCCGCCAACCGTCTATGATACCTATGCTGTGATGAGCCGGGAGAAAATCGAATAGACAGTGAGGAAACAATGGAAAACAGACGCAGTTTTGTAAAGAAATGCCTGACGGGATGCGCGGTGGGATGTCTAGCCATGGCCGCGCCCGGATTGTCGCTCTACGCCTACGCCGGGCGGCCGCAAATCCCGATCAGTAAAAGAAATCCGAAGCGGGCCCTAGTTCTCTGGTACAGCCAGACCGGCCATACCAGGCGCATCGGCCGTATTATCCGCCATGCCTGGGAGAAGGCGGGGCTGACGGTGGATGCGGCGGATTATCGGGAAATTGAAAAGAGCACGCTCGGCCAATATGATTTGATTGCCGTCGGCACGCCGGTGCATTACTTGGATGTGCCGGTTAATCTCCAGGATTGGATTAAAACACTGCCGCGCATCGAAGGAACCTCTGTGGCGGCTTACACAACCTTCGGCGGCAAGGGCAACGGACAGCACAATACGGCCTGCGGATTGCTGGAACGAATGACGGACACAGGCGGGGCGCCGGCCGGAATGGGGCTCTTTGGAAATATGTCAACTTTTGCGCCAACCTGGTCAACGGGCAATGCGGCTCGAATTCTGGCGTTCAGGGATCGGCCCAATGAAAAAACCTACCAGCAGGCGCGCGCGTTTGCCGACAATGTCCTGGCCAACGTGACAGCAGGCCGAGCGTATAAGATTGACCGCGAATTCGGGTTGGAGTCCCTGATGGGCATTGTTCCGCAAATCGGCCTGACCAAGTTGATGATCACAAATCACCACATTGATAAGAGTCTTTGCATCCAATGCGGGACCTGCATAAAAAAGTGTCCGGTGAACGCTATTCATTTGGAGGCCGGGGCTGTGAACTCCAAGCGCTGCATTGCCTGCATGGGGTGTGTCAACAATTGTCCAACTCAGGCGATGAAAATGAATTTTATTGGCAAGCCGGTTTATGGTTTTAAAGAATTCCTCAAGCGTAATCACATCGAGATCATGGAACCGGCTGAACGGAGTGCATAGTGAAATCATCAAAGAATATAATGACCTATTCTTTACTCCTGGCAACGATAAAAATCATTTGACAGCAAACCAACGAATGTTTATACATACCCCCAGGGGTATGATATGGAGGAACATCGAAAAAATGTTTTAAACCGCTTGCGACGAATCGAGGGGCAAATCCGCGGGCTGGAAAGGATGGTGGAACAGGAAGCACCATGCGCCGACGTGCTCACCCAGTTGTCTGCGGCCACTGCAGCCATCAAGAAAACGGGGGTCGTCATCATCCAGGCCAATATGAGGCGATGCATTGAGGAAGCTGCCGCTGACCGGGACAAAAGCCTTGAAGATTTTCAAAACGCGTTAAACCGTTTTATCGGCATGTCATAAAAATTGATCATCATTTAAGCGACAGATGTTTGGGCAGAGAGATGCCTCAAAAGGCTTCTCTATATAAAAGTGAAATATTTAAAAGTGAGGAGGTATTTACTTATGAGGAAAATGAGATGGATGAAGGCGGCTGTATTGGCGGTGATGTTGTTACTGCCGTTTGCAATCACGGCTCCGTTACAGGCGGCGGCAAGGGGCATTGATCCCATTGTATCTACGGATTGGCTCGAGAAAAACCTGAACAATCCAAATCTGGTCATCGTCGATTTGCGCAAAGTGGAAGAGTATAAGGCAGGACATGTTCCGGGCGCCGTGAACGTTTTTTACGGATCCTGGGCCATCAAGAGGGGCGACCTGCTAAACGAACTGCCAGACATGGATGACTTGGCGGAGGTTATCGGCGGCGCCGGAATCGGGGTAAATTCCCTCGTCGTTCTCGTTGATAAAACGGAAAAAATTCCTGATCAATTCGGCATGACCCGCGTAGCCTGGACATTGAAGTATGCCGGTATCAACAACATCGCCATCCTGAACGGCGGACAGGACCAGTGGGTCAAAGAAAAAAGAGCCTTGTCGCAGGATATGGTGAAGCCCCAAGCAAAGCCTTACAAAGCGGCATGGAACAAGAATCTCTTTATAGATAAGGCCTCTGTGCAGACTAAGCTGGGCAAGGCTACAATTCTGGACACACGTGCGCCCGGTTTCTATGAGGGAAAAGAGAAACTCGCCTTTGTGCCGAAACTCGGCCGGATCAAAGGGGCCGTGAACCTACCGGTGGGGCAGCTGTACACCAAGGAAGGTCTGTACAAAAGCCAGGCGGAGCTTGCGTTATTAGTGGCAAAGGCAACTGGAGGCGATCTGGACAAAGAGTACATACTATATTGTGATACCGGAAAGACTTGCACCTCCTGGGCTTTTGTCATGACAGAGCTGTTTGGGTATAAGGATGTAAAGGTCTATGACGGATCCTCCATGGAATGGCTTGCAGATCCGAATGCTCCGTCGGAACCCTAACAAAATAAAAAATAGCCTTAGAATATAGGAAAGCAAAAGCCCGACGGTTAATCCGTCGGGCTTCTTTTTTACAGCAATCAAGTCACTGGTAAAAACTAGGATTCAATATCGGGAAACAAAGGTTTCTGTTTGGAGAGAAAGGCCGTAATGCCGTGGATACATTCACCCGAGACAATCAGTGTAGTCGCCTGTTCGCGTTCCAGATCAAGGGCGGCGTGCATAGGCAGTTCCAGAGATTTTCTAATGACCGCCAAGGCATGGCGAACGGCTCGGGGCCCGTTATGGGAAATGGTCTGTGCCAGAACCATGGCCTCCGTCAGCGCCATGCCCGGCTGGCTTACGCGGTTGACCAGACCGATGCGCAAGGCCTCCTCTGCGCCGACCTTGCGGCCAGTGAGAATCATGTCTGCAGCCCGTGATACGCCAATGAGCCGCGTGAGACCAGGGCCACCGCCCCAGTCGGGCATGAGTCCCAGCTTTGCCTCGGAGAAACAGAACACTGCGGTGGAATCCATCACCCGCAAGTCGCAACGCGAAGCCAATTCCGCCCCACCACCATAGGCGTCACCGTTAACAGCCGCAATCACAGGCACGGGCAGACTCACCAGACCGTCCACCGTTTCCTGAAGGCGCCGGATCAACGCCTCAACCGGCGCTCGTTCCCGCCTTTCCACAGCGCCAATCAGGCCGCTGACCTGAGGGTTGTCAGGGTTGACATCAAACCCCGCGCAGAAATTCTTCCCTGCCCCGGTGACCACCACGACACGCGGGGTGTGCGACCGCAACTGCGCTATAACCTGCTCCAGTTGCACCCACATGTGCTCATCAAATGCGTTGCTGCGTTGCGGCCGGTTAAAAGTAACTATGGCCACACGATCTTTTTGTTCAAGAAGAACATCATGATTTTGCATAATCCATTCTCCTGCTTACAGTTTTTATTCCTGCCGTGATCATATTAAATCTCCTGGCCCTCAGAGAACTTGGCCACCTTTCCTAACGAAACTGAAGGCTCATGTATTGACAATCTACTATTCCTTATTCCCAACAAACGCACGCAAGACGTCGGACACAGCATCCTTGTGCTCCACCAGAATAACTTTAATGCCGGCGCTTCTGCCGGTGATCAATTGCCCCAGTTTTATGCTGTCAACGTCCAACTGGCAGCCCAGAATTCGGAGATGGTGCTCGACGAGGGCCTGTTCGATGTGGCGACAAAGGCGCTCGGCGCAGTCATTGGAGAACAATAGCAGACGGGAGATTCGATCTTTTTGCTGCGATTTCGTCCTTTGCAACAATTCATCGATGCCCTTTTTTTCAGCGGCGAGTTTGTCAAAAATATCATCAAACCCAAAGCGGACGCGTCTTTGCAACCTGGCCCTCTTAATCGCTCCGGTCAGCGCTTCACTGATATTCAGTACAGGCACTTCTATTTTGCCTTCCGGCCAAAGCCTGGTTTTTCGCGTCTCTAATGCCTGACGGATTTTTTCCGCACTACCTTCTGCTTCCAGTGGACGTGGGAAACGTATCGTTGACAAGTTCATAAGATGTTCCTTTTAAGTCGTAAATTTTGCGGCCAGTTCTTCGAGTTCGTCCCAGCGGTCGTAGGCCGCAGTCATTTTCGTCTCCAGTTGCTCAAGCCTTGCATTCACATCCAGCACACGGGCGGGATTGTTGGTTTTATATAAATCCGCAGAATTTAACAACGCCAACAATTGGGCTTTTTCTTTTTCCATCTTTTCAATTTTTGGGGGCAGCTCTGCAATCTCCTGCGTTTCCTTAAAAGACAATTTACTTTTTTCTTTGGGTTGCTTTTCCTTTTTGGCTTTTGCCTCTTTGGGTACCGCCTTGGACGTCTCCTTTATTGCCGAGCTCTGCCTGAGCCAGTCATCATAACCGCCCACATATTCCTGCAGGCGTCCTTCCCCTTCCAGCACAATCGTGGAGGTGACAACGTTGTTGAGAAACGTCCGGTCGTGGCTGACAAGCAAGATCGTTCCGCCGTATTCCAGAAGGCGATCTTCCAAAAGTTCCAGCGTTTCCGCGTCCAGATCATTGGTCGGTTCATCCAGCACCAGGACATTGGACGGCGTGCAAAAAAGCTTGGCCAAAAGCAGACGGTTGCGCTCGCCGCCGGAAAGAGATGCAACCGGCGCAAGAATCTGCGCGGGCGGAAACAAAAAATCCTGCAAATAGCCGACGACGTGGCGGGGGGCGCCGTTGATAAAAACGGTATCATTGCCGCAGGCTATGTTGTCTCTCAGGGATTTGCCCTCGTCAAACTGCGCGCGCAGCTGATCGAAATAAGCAATCGCAATCCCTGTGCCGAACTTGATCTTCCCGCCGGAGATGGGCAGTTCCCCCAGCAAAACTTTGAGTAGCGTGGTCTTACCGGAACCGTTGGGACCAATAATGCCGATTTTATCGCCGCGCAAAATCCTCGTGGAAAAAGAATCGATGATCTTTTTATTTTCATAAGCAAAACTGATTTTTTCGGCGTCGGCCACCAGCCTGCCGCTGCGCTCGGCTTCCGAAACGGCAAGCCGGACGTTCCCGTCCCGTTCGCGCCTGTGCGCGCGCTCTTCGCGTAGCGCCAGAAGCGCGCGCACGCGGCCTTCGTTGCGCGTGCGGCGGGCTTTGATGCCCTGCCGGACCCAGATTTCTTCCTTAGCCAGTTTTTTGTCGAAGGTTTGCCATTGCTTTCCCTCGCCTTCCTGCATGGCCTGTCGTCTTTCGAGATACGTCGCGTAATTGCAGGAAAAGGAAAACAGCTTGCCGCGATCGATTTCCAAAATGCGCGTGGCGATTTTTTGTAGAAACGTCCGGTCGTGCGTGACAAACATCAGGGTCTTGTCGTAATTTTGGAGAAACTCTTCCAGCCAGAGGATGGAATTAATATCCAGATGATTGGTGGGTTCATCCAAAAGCAAAATATCGGGATCGGCAACCAGCGCCCGCGCTAAGAGCACCCTGCGTTTCAACCCTGCCGATAGCAGCCGGAACTCCGCGTTTTCAGAAAGCGACGCGCGGGAAATCACCGTTTCCACTTTCTGGTGATATTGCCAGGCACCCGCCGTTTCCAGTTTATGCTGAACCTGTTCGATTTTTTTTAGAAGCGTCGGATTGTCGCCGTGGGTTAACTGCAAGGTAAGCTCGTGATATTCGTGCAATTGATCCAGATGTTCTTGACCGCCTGCGGCGACCACATCATAGACCATGCCCGGTAGATCCTCGATATCCTGGGGCATTATCGCGACGCGAACGTCCCCGCTGGAAACAATTTCCCCCTGGTCAGGAACAATGTCGCCATGAAGCAGCTTCATCAAGGTGGACTTACCTGAACCGTTTCGTCCCAGAAGTCCAATGCGTTCCCCCGCTTCAATCTGGAGCGACGCGCCGTCGAGGAGCTGTGGTCCGCCAAAGCTCACAGAAATATTATTAATCCAAAGTAACGCCATAATAATAATCATGTCACAGTCGGCTAAGCCAGGCAAGTTGATTTACAATAAATGACTCTGGCGGGCCTATCCAAATCTTTGATTGGCATTAACATTTGTGCGCCGTCTCCGGCACATATTTGTAAGTTGCATAATTTACGTCTTTTGGGTATAAACGCACCGTCTGCTTCATACCAGACAGATCAAAAACATTGGAAAACGTTAAGGTAAATAATGGCGGATAGAATCGAAGTTGGTTTTAAAGAAGGCATTCGCGACGCTTTGGGCGAAAAGACCCAAAAGCGCATTACCGATAATCTGGCGCTGGCCGTCGCCAAAGTGGCCACCATCGAAGTCTATACCATTGCCGGGGAACTAAGCGCCGCCGAATTGCAGGACGCAGCTGTTGGGCCTCTCTCCGATCCGGTCATTCAGGAATTTTCCATCAACCGACCGCTGGCGAAAAATTTTGATTGGCTCATTGAAGTCGGTTTTCGTCCGGGCGTGACCGATAATGTCGGCAAAACAGCCCGCGAAGCGATCTCTCTTTTACTTGGCGAGAATACCGGCGAGCGGAAAATCGCCGTTTATACCTCCCGCCAATATCTGATCAGCGGCAAAATATCTCAAACCGACGCGGGAAAAATCGCCTCCGGTCTCCTGGCAAACGATTTGATCGAACGCCATCAAGTCATCGTGGCGAGTGATTTTGATTTTAACCGTGGCCTGCCCGTTTTTGTGCCGCAGGTGATGGGCAAAGATGAACTGCAAGTTGCTCTGATCAATCTGGCGGCATTCAATCCCAACGAGCTCATAAAAATCAGCCAGGAAAAACTCCTGGCTCTGAATCTGGAAGAGATGCAAGCCATCCAGGCTTATTATCAAAATCCCGCCGTCATCAAAGCCCGCAAAAAAGTCGGGTTGAATGAAACCACAACCGATGTGGAACTGGAATGCCTGGCACAAACCTGGTCCGAACATTGCAAACATAAAATTTTCAACAGCAAAATTGATTATACCGACGGGCGTAATAAATTAAAAATTGATTCGCTTTTCAAAAAATATATCAAAGGTTCGACGGCCAAAATCCGCAAGGCCAAAGGCAAGAAGGACTTCTGCCTTTCCGTTTTTGTGGATAACGCGGGCATCATTAAATTCAACGACGATCACAATCTGGTTTTCAAAGTGGAGACGCACAATTCGCCTTCCGCGCTTGATCCTTACGGCGGGGCGCTCACCGGCATCGTCGGCGTCAACCGAGATCCTTTCGGTACGGGCATCGGTGCAAAGTTGATTTTCAACACGGATGTGTTTTGTTTTGCCTCGCCCTTTTACAAAAAGAAACTGCCGCCCCGCATCCTGCATCCACGCCGTATTTACGAAGGCGTGCGCGAAGGCGTCGAACACGGCGGCAACAAAAGCGGCATCCCCACGATCAATGGAAGCCTTGTTTTTGATAAACGGTATCTAGGCAAGCCATTGGTTTACTGTGGCACCGCCGGCATCATGCCCGCGCGCCTTAACGGTAAGCCCACACACACCAAGGAAATCAAACCCGGCGACGTGATCATCATGACCGGAGGCAGAATCGGCAAGGACGGCATTCACGGCGCGACTTTTTCTTCAGAAGAACTCCATGAAGGCTCGCCGGTTACCGCCGTGCAGATCGGCGATCCCATCACACAGAAGAAAATGACGGATTTTCTGCTGGTCGCCCGCAATCGCGGCCTTTATCGCGCGATTACCGATAACGGCGCAGGCGGTCTGTCTTCGTCCGTGGGTGAAATGGCGACCTACTCCGGCGGCTGCGAAATTGATTTGTCGCTGGCGCCTCTGAAATACGCGGGGCTTCAGCCCTGGGAAATTCTGGTATCGGAAGCGCAGGAGCGCATGTCGCTGGCGGTTGATCCGAAAAAAGTCGATCAGTTCATGGCACTGGCCCGCAAGATGGGCGTGGAAGCCACAGCCATGGGCAAGTTCACCAAGTCCGGAATATTTCATGCCCGCTTTGGCGAAAAAACCGTGGCCTACCTGAATATGGATTTTCTGCACGACGGCGTGCCGCAGATGAAACTTAAGGCCAAATGGAAAGCACCGAAAAACGACGAGCCGACCTTTGCCGAACCCGCCAATTTAAATAAAGCTTTTATTCGAATGCTCTCGCGTCTGAATATCTGCTCCAAAGAAGCGGTCGTGAGGCAATACGATCATGAAGTCCAGGGCGGCTCTGTGATCAAACCCATGGTGGGCGTGCAAAACGACGGGCCGTCGGATGCGGGTATTGTGCGGCCGATTCTTACTTCCATGGAAGGCGTGGTTGTAGCGCATGGCATTTGCCCGCGCTACAGCGATATCGACGCCTACCATATGACGGCCTGCGCCATTGACGAAGCCATCCGCAATGCCGTGGCCGTGGGCGCTGATCTGGATCATCTGGCGGGACTGGATAACTTCTGCTGGTGCGATCCCGTCAAGTCTAACAAAACGCCCGACGGCGAATACAAGCTGGCACAACTGGTGCGCTCGAATATGGCCATTTATGATTACACCACCGCCTTTGGCGTGCCTTGCATTTCCGGCAAAGACAGCATGAAAAACGACTACGCCATAGGCCTTACGAAAATCTCCGTGCCGCCGACGCTGCTTTATTCGGTGATCGGCAAGATCAAGGATGTCCGCAAAGCCGTGACCATGGACGCCAAGCGGCCGCAGGATCTGGTTTACATTATCGGGGAAACCCTCGATGAACTGGGCGGCTCCGAGTGGTTTGCCGAGCACAGAGCGATTGGCAACAAAGTCCCGCAGGTGGACGTAAAAAAAGCCATCAAAAAATATCGCGCCCTGCACAAGGCCATCCAGTCAGGCCTTATCGCCTCCTGTCATGATTGCTCCGACGGGGGCTTAGGCATCGCGCTCATCGAAACCGCGTTTGCCGGGGGATTGGGCATGAATATCGACTTAAAAGATGTTCCTTATCGCGGCAAGAAGCGCAACGATTATGTTTTATTTTCCGAGACAGCCAGCCGTTTTGTCGTGACCATCCATCCGAAAGATCAAGGCCGGTTTGAAAATATCATGGATGGAAGCGTACTGAATGAAATCGGCTTTGTCGCGGGCGACGGACTCTTCCAGATCACCGGCCTCAATGGCAAACTGATTATGAAAGAAAAAATCAGCAACCTTAAAGAAGCCTGGCAGAAGCCGCTTAATTTTTAGACAGGATTAAAGATATGACCCGCAAAGTAAAGGCAATTGTGTTGACCGGCAACGGCACCAACTGTGAGATGGAAATGGCGCACGCCTGCAAACTCGCCTGCGCCGATCAAATTGATATTGTGCATATCAGTGAATTACTTTTCGGAGAAAAACGTCTGTCCGATTATAATTTTCTGAATCTTCCGGGCGGTTTCCTGGACGGCGACGATCTGGGCTCGGCCAAAGCCGGTGCCAACCGCTTTCTGCACGCGCGCATCGCCGGTTCGAGTGAAATGCTTATCGAAGATCTGCTCAAATTTATTGCCGACGGGAAGCTCATTCTGGGCATCTGCAACGGTTTTCAACTCATGGTGAAACTGGGATTGCTTCCGGCGCTTGCCGGCAATTTTACAAAGCAGAGCACTACGTTGACCTTTAACGATTCAGGACGATTCGAAGACCGCTGGGTATACCTCAAGGCCAACGATCAGAGCCCCTGTGTTTTCACCCGTGGCATCGATACGGTTTATTATCCGGTGCGTCACGGCGAAGGTAAGTTTGTGCCGGAAAGCGCCGCCATTCTGAAAGAAATCGAAAAGAAAAATCTCGTGGCGCTTCAATATTGCGAGCTTACCCGTGCCATCACGATGGACTATCCTGACAACCCCAACGGCTCAACAAACGCCATCGCCGGCGTCTGCAATGAAACCGGCCGGCTCTTCGGTTTAATGCCGCACCCCGAAGCTTTCCTGCACCGCACCAACCACCCCCGCTGGACACGCGAAACCCTGCCGGAAGAAGGACAGGGCCTGGCTATTTTCCAAAATGCGATCCGCTTCATCCGCGGCAAAGATTTCTAGTTTTTCCTGTTGACTTTTCGAGCTTGTCGTCTATACTAACAAGTATAGACGAAGGATGTGGAGGCAAAAGACCATGAATACAGCTAAACTGTTTAAAAACGGCAGCAGTCAGGCAGTGCGCCTGCCCAAGGAATACAATTTTGAAGGCACGGAAGTGTATGCACAGAAAATCGGCCGTTCCGTGGTGCTTTTGCCGAAGGACAATCCGTGGGAAATACTCATCGGCAGCGTTAATGATTTTACCACTGATTATCTCGCCAAACACGTTCAACCGCCTTTACAGAAAAGGAATGGCCTGTAATGCGCTACCTTCTGGATACGGATATTTGCATTTACATCATAAAAAAACAGCCAGTTAAAGTTTTTAATCGCCTCAGAAAGTGTTCCATCGGCGATGTAGCGGTATCCTCCATCACCGTTGCCGAACTCGAATACGGCGCGGCCAAAAGCAGCAGACCGGATCAAAACCACAATGCGCTGCTTGCTTTCCTGTCCCCTTTCGAAATTCTGCCGTTTGATGATCAGGCGGCCATCCACTACGGCGACATTCGATCCCATCTGGAAAAGGCAGGCAAGATTATCGGATCAATGGATATGTTGATTGCCGCCCATGCCCGCAGCATTCCTCTTATCCTTGTGACCAACAACAGCGGCGAATTTGCACGTGTACCTGATTTGCGGGTGGAAAACTGGGTGTAAAATACGTAACCGGCAAAAAGTCATGCCGACATAAAGAGAACACCGACTTGCGAAAGCAATAAACGCTAAATGTTCTGGCTTTTTTCATATCATTTCAAAGAGACGGTGAGGATCCTCTCAATCCTTCATACGATAGCGGAAAGAAGCAATAATGTGGATGCGTGACAGTTTGTATTGTGGAGGCAACGGTTGAAAAGGCGCGGCGGCCCGAACAACATCCAGCGTGCCGGAATCAAGATTAACAAAACCGGAGGAAGTCATCCGCACGACATGGAGAAGAGAGCCTTTCGCGTCAATCGATATTTTGATTACCACCACCCCTTCTTCACTCTTTTCATACGCGCCGGGCGGATACTTCCAAATACGCATAATCTTATTTTTCACTCCCGCTAAATAAGCCGCATATTTGACATCGGAGGCGCCGATACTCACCGTGTCCTCCCGCCCGCCTTCCGGCATCGGCACCTGTTTTGCTTCTTCAGCTTGCTGCGACGTTTTTTCCCGCGCGGTGTTTTCGTCTATTTTCGGTTCGACCGTGGATTGGCGTTGCGTAATTTCTACCGTGAAAAGTTTTTCGGCTTTAACGTTGGCACGCAAGTCAACCACACTACTGACAGAAATCAGCACGACATGCCCGATGATGGATATCATGACCGGCCAAAGGAATAATTTTTCTGGATCCATGTTATCCCGCCTGAGTAGAATCATATACGGCATTTGCCTCAAAATCAACATTATGATAACCAAAAGACAAAATTAAACGAAGTTGAGAGCAACTGATGCTGACGGACATTGACTTTATGAATATCGCGCTTCAAGAAGCAGTCGTCGGGTACAAGCAAAACGAGGTACCGATTGGCGCAGTGCTGGTGCAAGAGGGCCAAATACTGGCGCAGGCGCATAATGCGCCCATTGCCTCAAAGGACCCCTCTGCACACGCGGAAATGCTGGCGATCCGCAAGGCCTGCGAGAAAACAGGTAATTACCGACTGACCGGAGCGTCGCTCTATGTGACACTGGAACCCTGCGTGATGTGCGCCGGCGCGATTCTCCAGGCAAGACTTAAGCGGGTTATTTTCGGCGCGCGCGATCCAAAGGCCGGCGCTGTGGTTTCCCTCTATCGTATTTTAAATGATAACCGGTTGAATCATCAGGTGGATGTAACGGAAGGGGTTTTGCAGGAAGAGTGCGGGGAAATTTTGAGTAGATTTTTTAAGGAAAAGAGGATAAGAGCCGATTCGGCGGATAAATAAGTCGCGGAGAGATGTCTGAGTGGCCGAAGGAGCACGACTGGAAATCGTGTGTGCGCCCACAAAGGTGCACCGCGGGTTCGAATCCCGCTCTCTCCGCCAGAAATAATACCGTAGAGACGTTCACGGCGACGTCTCTACGGTATTTATGATCTTTGAACAAGCGGAGAGTTACCGAAGTGGTCGTAACGGGATCGACTCGAAATCGATTTGGGGGCCACAAGCTCCCACGGGGGTTCGAATCCCCCACTCTCCGCCAGAATCATATTGTAGGGGCGTTGCCTGCAATGTCTCTACGGCAAGTGTTTTCCTGAACAGGTTTTTACCGCGCCTGATCACCCACCTGAAAATTTGGGTTGATTCCTGCTGATTTATCCATTAAGAGTCTGGGTCAGTATTCATTAAAAATATGGCCGGGTCCCGTACAACGGAGGCTTGTGAACCCCGTCAGGTCCGGAAGGAAGCAGCGGCAGCAAATCCCATCGTGTGTTGCGGCAAACCCGGTCACCAGTTAAATTTAATGGGCTCGTAAAAAGTCCACCAATTTGTCATTCCCGCCTGCGTAATCTGATACCCTGAAGGGCACGCGAGGTCACAAGCCGGGAATGACAAAAACGGACCAAAATTGATTTTTAACGAGTTCGTCATATTTTACTCGATGTGAAAAACCTATAATGGGGTTCATGAGGTTCATTTGGAATACCTGGTTTTAGCCCGAAAATTTCGCCCGCAAACCTTTGACGACGTCGCAGGTCAGGAACCTGTGGTCCGCACCCTGAGCAATGCCATTGGCCAGGGGCGCATCGGACACGCCTTTCTCTTTTCCGGCCCCCGGGGCGTCGGGAAAACATCCGTAGCCCGTATTCTGGCCAAATCCCTCAATTGTGAAACAGGACCAACAGCAACGCCATGCAATAAATGCGCAAACTGCAAGGAAATAACAGAGGGAAATTCGATGGATGTGCGCGAGATCGATGGCGCGTCCAACCGCGGTATCGACGAAATCCGCGAACTCAGGGAAGGTGTCAAATTTGCGCCGGCCGCCTCCAAATATAAAATCTATATCATCGATGAAGTCCACATGCTGACGCGCGAAGCGTTTAATGCTCTGCTCAAAACACTGGAAGAACCGCCCGGCCATGTCATCTTTATTTTTGCCACAACGGAAAATCACAAAGTACCGGCCACGATTCTGTCGCGCTGCCAGTGCTATGATTTCCGCCGTATTTCGCTTGGTGAAATCGCAGCCAATTTAGGCCGTCTGGCCGCCGCCGAAGGCATTCTTATCAGCCCCACGGCGCTTTCCTGGATTGCCGAAGCAGGCGACGGCAGCATGCGCGACGCCCAGAGTATTTTCGATCAGGTCATTTCCTATGCCGGTTTGAAAATTTCCGACGACGACGTGGAAGACATTCTGGGACTGGCTGACCGCAAATATCTTTATCGTCTCTCCGAAGCCGTCGTGACACGCAATGCAAGCGGCTGTCTGGTTATTCTGGCCGAGGCCTATCTGGCGGGCATCGATATGAAGCACTTCTACTCGATGCTCTTGAAACATTTCCGCAATTTGCTTTTGGTCAAAATCGCCGCAGACAGCAGTTCATCATTTGATATTGCGCCGGAACAAGTGGAAAAGCTTAAAAATCAGGCACAAAATGTTTCCCGCGAAACGTTGCAGCGTTACCTGGATATCCTGCTCAATGAAGCCGACAGCCTGCGCCGCAGCCAGGAAGTGCGGATGAAAATCGAAACCATCCTCGTCAGGATGGCCTATCTGGAACCGGTTTTGCCGGTGGGCGAAATTATGGCGACACTCGGATCGCTGGAGCAGAGGCTTCAGAGCGGCCTGCCACCTTCCCGCGGGAAGGTTAATACTGAACCGATTGCAGCAAAACAGCCCCTCGAATATTCGCAGGCGGTCAGCGTTCAAAAATCGGCCGATCCGTCGCAGCAAAAACAAATTTCAGAAGCAACGGAGCCCCGTTATATTGCAAAACCTGAACCGGATGGCGATTTGAAAAAATTTATCAAAAGGGAAAATCCGCCGCTGGGAGCAAAAATTGACGCGGCTGAAATTCTGGCATTGGAAAACGGCTGTTTGACACTGGGCTTCCCCAATGGTTATATTTTCCTCGACAGCATTATGGAAAAACCGCAAAAAGAAGAGCTGGAAAGGATCGCGGGAATTTATTATTCACAAAAGGTTTCCTTGGCGATTAAAACCATCGAAGCGACAAAAACGAACGGCACCGAACGCGGCGCCAAAGCTAACAACGTAAACGATATCAAGCGAAAAGCCATGAACTCTCCTCTTCTCCAGAAAGTGATCGCTGAGTTTGAAGGCGCGGAACTGATAGAAATTAAAACAATGACTGATAAAAAACAGGGGGGATAGTAAAGTGCATAACATCGGCAACATCATGAAACAGGCCAAAAAGATGCAGGAAAAAATGGGACGGCTCCAGGAAGAGTTGGAAACAAAAACCATCGAAGCACAGGCAGGCGGCGGCATGGTGCGGGTCGTCGTCAACGGAAAGTTTGAAGTTGTTTCTCTGAAAATCGAGAAAGAAGTCGTCAATCCGGAAGACATTGAAATGCTGCAAGACCTGATCGCCGCGGCGGTGAACGAGGGCATCCGTAAAGCACAGGAAATGGCCTCCTCGGAAATGGCGAAGATCACGGGCGGACTGGGAATTCCCGGTCTGGGCATGTAAGGCGGCCCATGAAATCCTACGCACAACCGATTAAACGCCTGATTGCAGAACTGGCCAAGCTTCCGGGAATCGGTGAAAAAACGGCGGCGCGGCTGGCCAATTATATTTTGCGCGCCACCCCCGATGATGTGGAAAAGCTGGCGGAAAGCCTGGTCGAAGTTAAACGAAAAATTCGACTCTGCCGGATCTGTCTCAATCCGACGGAAGAGGATATTTGCCATATCTGCAGTAATCCGGCGCGCGATCAACATATGATCTGCGTGATCGAAGAACCGGATGCTCTGGCCGCTATAGAAGAAAGCGGCGTTTTTCACGGATTGTATCACGTTTTGCATGGCGCGCTCGCGCCCCTCGACGGCATCGGACCGGACAACCTTCGTCTGGGCGAACTTCAAAAACGAATCAGCGAAGGCCAGATTCAGGAATTGATTCTGGCTACCAACCCCAACGTGCATGGGGAAGCCACGGCGCTGCTCATTACACGAATGTTCAAAGATTCCAATATTCAAATCACGCGCATCGCCATGGGCGTACCGATGGGCGGCGACTTGAAGTATGTGGATAAGATGACCCTTTCCAAATCGTTGGAATTCCGGCGAGGCATGTAGGCGTGATTGATGAATACGGAAAATAAAAAAAGTAATCCCTGGCGACGGATCAATACCAAGCGCATCACGGAAACTGTCAAAAAACTATTTATCAAAGCCAATACTACTCTGGGCGCGGATATGGTTTCTGCTCTGCGTTGCGCCTTACAACAGGAGGAATCGCCCATCGGCAAACAGGTACTCACGAAAATTCTTCAGAATGCCGATATTGCCTGCCACGAGGCGATGCCGATTTGTCAGGATACCGGCCTGGCCGTGTTGTTTGTCGAGATAGGCCAGGATGTTCGGATTGTTGGGGGCGATTTACGAAAGGCCATTGAAGAAGGTGTGCGGCAGGCTTACGGGGAAGGCTTTCTTCGCAAGTCCCTGTGCGATCCACTCACTCGAACCAACACGGGAGACAACACACCCGCTGTCATACACATGGATATCGTGCCCGGTAATCAATTAAGAATCATCGCCATGCCCAAAGGCGGCGGCAGTGAAAACATGAGCGCGGCTCGAATGCTGACCCCTTCGGCGGGAACCGACGGCATTAAAAAATTTGTTTTGGAAACTGTGGACAGGGCCGGCGCCAATCCCTGCCCTCCGATTATCGTGGGCATTGGCATCGGCGGATCGCTCGAACAGGCCTGTATTCTCGCGAAAAAAGCGCTTTTAAGGCCGGTGGGGGAAAAGAATACCTCCGATAAACGCGTGACTCAAATGGAAAAAGAACTCTATACGCGGATTAATGAATTGGGAATCGGTCCTGCGGGTTTGGGAGGCAGAGTGACAACCCTGGCCGTTCACGCGGAGATGATGCCCTGTCACATTGCCTCGCTTCCGGTAGCCGTCAATATCCAATGCCACGTCGCCAGGCATCAGGAGACGATCATTTAATTATCCTCCGCTGGCGGAGGTGTCACGAAGTGACGGAGGTGGTTAAGGGAATATTAACAGTTTTTAACTTGGATCATCATAGCGGTTGCATGAATACCACCCCCTTAATCCCCCGCCTGCGGGGGACACTCACCGCGAAGGCTTACGGAGAAATACAGTAGCATCAAAACTGGAAAAGTTGAAAATGGAAACACGAAAAATTAAAACACCTCTGACAGAAGAAATTATCATTTCGTTTCGAGCGGGTGATATGGTTTTGTTGAGCGGTGACGTTTACACGGCCAGGGATGCAGCCCACCGGCGGATTTATGAGGCCTTAAAAAAAGGTCTCTCGCTGCCGATTGATTTGTCGAAAGCGACCATTTTTTATGCCGCCCCCTCGCCTACCCCGGAAGGCAAGGTGATCGGCGCGATCGGCCCGACGACGAGCTACCGGATGGATGTATTCACGCCGGCATTACTCGAGCATGGACTCAGAGGGATGATCGGCAAGGGCAACCGTTCACCGGAAGTCGTGGAAGCCATAAAGAGATATGGAGCTGTCTATTTCGGCGCGATCGGCGGCATCGCCGCGCTCACGGCACAATGCGTAAAAAGAATGGCAGTGGTCGCCTATGAAGACCTGGGACCGGAAGCGATCCGAAAACTGACCGTCGTTGATCTGCCCCTGGTCGTTATCAATGATTCCCAGGGCAACGATCTTTATCTTTCCGAGCAGAACAAGTGGCGTATCCTGGCGGTATAAATATCATTTTAAAATAATGCGAAAAGATATTGACTCAAAAAACCATCTATAATATGGATGGCCGTCATTTTGTAACATTATAAGGAGATCTAGGTAAATGATAGAAGTCAGATGGCATGGCCGGGGCGGCCAGGGAGCGGTAACATCGGTGGAGTTGCTGGCGGTATCGGCAATTGCCGCAGGAAAATATGCGCAGGGATTCCCCAGTTTCGGTCCGGAAAGAAGAGGGGCGCCTGTCGCCGCGTTTACACGCATTGATGATAAAAAAATTAATGTCCGTTCGGGCATTTATGAACCCGATATCGTACTGGTTCTCGATTCCAGCCTCATCGGTTTGGTCAACGTTATCGACGGATTGAAACCGGGCGGCACAATCATTGTCAACACGCATAAGACACCGGAAGAAATCCGTAAGGACTTGAATTTCAACGGCTCGGTCGCCACGGTGGACGGCACCGGCATCGCACGCAAGGAAATGGGCGTGCCCATTGCCAACACGACCATGATTGGGGCGCTTTTGAAAGTGACCGGCATTATGGGACTTGATGCCATGAAAGAATCGGTGGAACACCGATTTGGCCGGATCGCTCAGAAGAATCTCAATGCGATGAAACGAGCCTATGACGAAATAAAAATAATAAACTAAGAGGTAGTTATGACATTGAAATCTTGGAAGGAACTTCCCATCGGCTGCGTTGTTTCCGAGCCGGGCAGCGCCAGCGAATACCACACGGGAAGCTGGCGGTCGCAACGCCCGATCTGGGACGACGCCAAATGCATCAAATGCGGCATCTGTTACGTATTTTGTCCGGAAGGTTGCGTGCAGCAGAGCGAAGACGGTTTTTTTAAAGCGAACATGGATTATTGTAAAGGTTGCGGTATTTGCGCACACGAATGCTGGCCGCGCGCGATCAAGATGCTGGAGGAGGGGTAAACATGGGCAAACGCGTTGGATTGGAAGTAACGGTTGCCGTGGCGGAAGCTGTGGCACTATGCCGTATTGATATGGCGGGCGTCTATCCCATCACACCCCAGTCACACATCGCAGAGCATCTCTCCACCCTGGTGGCCGACGGCAAATTAGATGCGGAATTTGTGACAGTAGAATCAGAACATTCGGCTATGAGCGCGGTCATCGGCGCCTCCGGCGCCGGCGCTCGGTCTTATACCGCCACCAGCTCGCAGGGACTGATGCTGATGCATGAACTGCTGCCCATCGCCTCGGCAATGCGGCTGCCCATTACCATGGCCATTGCCAACCGGGCGGTTTCCGGACCTCTGAATATTTTAAACGATCATTCCGATATTATGCCGCAGCGTGATGCGGGTTGGATCGTTGTATTTGCCGAAAACGGCCAAGAAGCGATTGACCTGTCCATTCAGGCTTTCAAGATCGCAGAACATAAAGATGTCATGCTGCCGGTATCCGTCAATATCGATGGATTTCAACTCACGCATATGGTCGAGCCGGTAGAGATGCCCACCCAGGAAGAAGTGGATCAGTTTCTCCCGCCCTTTGTCCCGCATGCGACGTTGCATCCCGCGCGTCCGGTGACCATGGGCGCGTTTGCCATGTCCGATTATTTCACGGAAATCATGAAAGCCAAGGACGAGGCCGTCAAGAACTCCAAGAAAGTTATCCTGGAGGTCTGGGACGAATGGGCAAAAATGTTCGACCGCAGCTATAAGCCGGTGGAAACTTACAAAGCAGACGATGCGGATGTTCTGCTCTTGACGATGGGTTCGATGGGCGAGACCGCACAACTGGCGATTGATGAGCTGCGCGTGAAAGGCGTCAAGGCAGGCCTGGTGAAACTGAGACTCTGGCGTCCCTTCCCGTTTGCCGAAATCAAAGCCGCCGTTAAAAACGCGAAAAAACTGATTGTCACCGACCGCGCCGTTTCCTTCGGCGGACCCGGCGGTCCCGTGTTTTCGGAAATTAAATCGGCCTTGTATGCCGAAACCCGGCGCCCCGCAATTTACAATTATATTTACGGTCTGGGCGGACGCGACATCACCGTGCATGATTTTGTCGGCATGTTTGAAAAAATTATAGCGGATACGGGAAATGTGGCAGCAGACACCTATGAATTTTGGGGGGTGAGAGAACAATGAGTATTGTAGAAAACTTTGATTTATATGCCCCGCGGCTGATTAATAAAAAAGAATTATTATCGTCCGGCCACCGCGCCTGCTCCGGCTGCGCTGAAGTACTGGCTGTGCGGTTGATGTGTAAGGCGCTTGGTGAAAACACCGTCATCGCCTCCGCCACGGGCTGTATGGAAATTGTCTCAAGTATGTTTCCCACCACCGCCTGGGAGGTACCCTGGATTCACGTCGCATTTGAAAACGCGGCGGCCGTGGCCTCCGGTGTGGAAGCCGGTCTCAAGGCGTTGCGTAGAAAAGGCAAGATCGACGACCGTTACGTCAAAGTGGTCGGCATGGCCGGCGACGGCGGCACGATGGACATCGGGTTTCAAGCGCTTTCCGGCGCCATGGAACGCGGACACGATATGATCTTTGTCTGCTTTGACAACGAAGCCTACATGAACACCGGCATTCAGCGCTCCAGCGGCACACCGATGGGCGCATCCACCACCACGGCGCCTGCGGGAAAAGTCAGCTCCGGCCAGAAAACCTGGAAAAAGAATATGCCGGAAATCATGGTTGCGCACAACGTGCCGTACGTGGCCACTGCGTGCCCCAGTTATCCGCTGGACTTCATCCGCAAAATCGAAAAGGCCAAAAGCATTAAGGGACCTTCCTATATTCATTGTTTCTCCGTGTGTCCCACCGGTTGGCGCTCTCCGTCGCATACGGCGGTGTCCATGGGCCGTCTGGCCGTGGAAACAGGCGTCTTCCCGTTATTTGAAGTGGAGAACGGCCATTACCGTATTTCTCCAGACATGCCGAAGCAACTCAAGCCGATCAATGATTATTTCAAGCCGCAGGGACGTTTCCGCCATCTGATGTCCGAAGAAATCGACACCATCCAGGAAAAAGTCACTTCGGAATATAAAAAACTCACGGAAAAAGCCAGATTTCTCAAGACGGGCAATGAATAAAATGGGGCAACCCTAAAGAATACTGAGGTGAAAAAAGTATGTCAAAAGTCAGTGATATCAAACTAAAGACAAAACAAATCGTCAAAAAACACAAAGGCGATAAAAGCGCGCTGATTGCCGTGTTACAGGATATTCAGGAAGCATTGAATTATCTTCCCAAAGAAGCCCTGATCGCGGTCGGTGACGCGATGGGTATACCCGCCAGTCGCGTTTACGAGGTGGCCACATTCTACAACGCTTTCAGTCTGAATCCGCGCGGAGAACACATTGTGAAAATCTGTGTGGGCACCGCCTGTCACGTCCGAGGTGCATCGGCTATTCTGGACAAATTCGAGCGGACGCTCTTCATTAAACCGGGTGAGACGAATCAGGATCGGAAATTCTCATTGGAACTCGTGAACTGTGTGGGTGCCTGTGCATTGGGCCCCGTCGTGGTTATTGATACGGAATATCACGGCCAGATGACCATGGCCAAGGTAGATAAAATTATCGGAAAGCTCAAAGAGGGGGCGCAGTAATCATGATAAAAATGAACAACACACTGGCTTTGCGCCAAGTTCAGGATGATTTGAAGAGGCAATACGATCCGAAAAAAAAGCTGGTCACAATATGCGCCGGCACCGGCTGCCGCGGTTACGGCTGTATTAAAGTCAAAGAAGAACTGGAAGCGGAAATTAAAAAACAGAATATGGATGTGGAAGTCCGCGCCACCGGCTGCTTCGGTTTCTGCGAAAAAGGCCCGCTGGTGATCATCCACCCGGAAAAAATATTCTATCAGCAGGTTAAAATCAAAGACGTGCCGGATATTATCTCCAAAACAGTCGCGCAGGGCGAAGTGCTGGAAAAACTGCTCTATCGCGATCCGCAGACCAATGAAACCGTCATGAAAGAGGAAGACGTTCCGTTTTACAAAAAACAGAATCGTCTGGTTTTCGGCCAAAACGGCCTGATCGATCCCACACGCATTGAGGATTACTTAATCCTCGGAGGTTATTCCGCGCTGGCCAAGGCGCTCTCCGAAATGACCCCCGAAGGCGTGATCAGCGAAGTGAAAAAAGCCGGCCTGCGCGGGCGCGGCGGCGGCGGATTTCTGGCCGGCATCAAATGGGAAGGATCCCGCAGGGCTCACGGCGAGCCGAAATACGTCATCGGCAACGGCGACGAGGGCGATCCCGGCGCGTATATGGACCGCAGCCTTATGGAGGGCAATCCCCACAGTGTCATCGAAGGTATGATTATCGGCGCTTATGCCATCGGCGCTTCTGAAGGCTATATTTATGTGAGAAATGAATATCCGCTAGCCGTGATACACCTGACCACGGCGATCGAAAGTGCCCGCGAAGCAGGACTTCTAGGCCGCAATATTCTGGGTACTGATTTTTCATTTGACATCAAGATCAGCAAAGGCGGTGGCGCCTTTGTCTGCGGTGAATCTTCCGCTCTATTTGCTTCTATTGAAGGACGCGCCGGCGAACCGCGTGCCAAATACGTCCACGCCGTGGAAAAAGGCCTGTGGGACAAACCCACTGTTCTCAATAATGTGGAAACCTGGGCCAACGTCCCGCTCATCATCAACAAAGGAGCGGACTGGTACGCATCCATCGGTACGGAAAACAGCAAGGGCACCAAAATATTCTCGCTGGTCGGCAAGATCAATAACACAGGGCTCATTGAAGTGCCGATGGGCATGACGCTGCGGGAAATCATCTACGGCATGGGCGGCGGCATCCCCAAAGGACGCAAGTTCAAAGCCGTGCAGACCGGCGGTCCTTCCGGCGGCTGTATTCCGGAAAGCCTTCTGGATCTGCAGGTGGATTTCGACAGACTTTACGAAGTCGGCTCCATGATGGGGTCCGGTGGCATGATCGTCATGGACGACCGCTCGTGTATGGTGGATGTCGCTAAGTATTTTCTGGCCTTTTTGCAGGAGGAGTCCTGCGGCAAGTGTGTCCCCTGCCGGGAAGGCGTTCGCCGTATGAGGGAAATCCTCGAAGATATCTGCGCGGGCAAAGGCGAGGAAGGCGACGTGGAACTTTTGGAACATATCTCAACGGGCGTCGCGGACGGTTCACTTTGCGCTTTAGGCGGCAGCGCCCCCAACCCGGTATTGAGCACAATCAAATATTTCCGGGAAGAGTATGATGCGCATATCAGAGATCACCGCTGTCCGGCGGGTGTCTGCAAGGCACTCATCACCTACAGCATCGATCCGGAAAAATGCACCGGTTGCGGCCTGTGCATCAAGGTCTGCCCGACACAGGCGGTAAGCGGCGAAAAGAAGAAAGCTCATACCATTAACAATGATCTTTGCACCCGGTGCGGCGCGTGTATCGAGAGCTGCAAATTTGACGCAATCAACGTGAAGTAAAGGTAGGATAAGCCATGGTAAATATGATTATTGACGGAAAAAATATATCGGCGGCGAAAGATACGATGCTCTTGGAAGCGATTCGCGGCGCGGGCATTTCTGTTCCAACTCTTTGCGCACATGAGGCCGTGTCGCGCTCCGGCTCGTGCAGACTGTGTGTGGTCGAAATAAAGAAAGGCAACCGGTCTCGAATTGTCACGTCCTGTCTCTATGGTGTGGAAGAAGGACTCGTGGTTGACACGAAAAGCGACCGGGTTTTAAATGTGCGACGCCTGGTGATGGAATTGCTGCTGGCGCGCTGCCCCGAATCCGATGTCCTGCAAAAGATGGCCTTGGAGATGGGCGCGGAACATCAATCGCGATTTGTCGCCGACACGGATAAGGGTAAATGCATTTTGTGCCGTTCCTGCGTGCGCGTTTGTGAAGAGGTCGTTGGTGTAAGCGCCATCGGTCTGTTCGCTCGCGGCTCCCAAAAAACCGTCGGCCCGCCCTTTCATGAGCAATCGGATGTCTGCATTGGTTGCGGCGCTTGTGTCTATGTCTGCCCCACCGGCCACATTGAAATGATCTCAACCGGCGAGAAACGTAAGATCTGGGGACGCAGGTTTAAAATGCAGCCCTGTGATAAATGCGGCAAGTATTTCGCGCCTGTGGACCAGTTGAAATTCATCAGCAAGAAAACCGGCGTACCTTTCAAGGAACTCTCGGTTTGTACGGAGTGCCGGTAAAGATTATTATACCAAGGAAGGCGCACCATCAATAAAATATTTGGTAACACAGCGGGACTGGGCGCCCAGCAAATCAAATCTCTGGAACGTCTCTACCGCCGCGGCATCCCGCCGGAAAATATAATCAGCAACGATCT
>JANYAF010000050.1 GCA_025355175.1 Deltaproteobacteria bacterium
CCCGCATACAAAGCCGGAGTGAAATCCGGCGATCAGATCATCAAAATCGACGGTAAATACACAAAAGATATTACCATCATGGAAGCCGTGAAAAAACTGCGCGGTCCGAAGGACACCAAGGTGACTATCACCATTATGCGGGAGAATATGGTCCAGCCTAAAGACATTGTCCTGACACGCGCCGTTATTCAGATTAAAAGCGTCAAATCAAAGACATTTGATGATCATATCGGCTATATCCGCATCGCGTCTTTCCATGAGAGAACATCTACGGATCTGCGTAAAGCGCTGGCCGAGGTGGGCGAAAAAGCCAGTCCCATGAAGGGACTGGTGCTGGATTTGAGAAATGATCCGGGCGGACTCCTGAATCAGGCGATTGAAGTATCCGATATGTTTTTGAAGTCGGGAATGATTGTTTCCACCCGCGGTCGCACGAAAAACATGGAAACCAAAACAATGGCCAGGGACAATGGCAGTAAGGAAATCACCGTTCCCATGGTTGTCTTGGTGAATGAAGGAACGGCAAGCGCGGCGGAAATTGTTGCGGGTGCGCTGCAGGATAACGGTCGCGCTCTGATTGTGGGGACGCAGACCTTTGGCAAAGCATCCGTGCAAACCGTGATTCCCCTGGAAAACGGGTCCGCGTTGAAACTGACGACTGCCCGGTATTACACGCCCAGCGGCAGATCCATTCAGGCCGAGGGGATTAAACCGGACATTATCGTTAAGTTGGTGAAGCCTTCCGAGGAACCGGAGAATGGTTTTACGGAAAGACTTCGGGGAAAGGATCTCAAAGGCCACATCAAGCCGGCCAAAGAAGACGGCACGCAGCTTGAGGAAAATAAAGTTGAAAGTCTAAAAGATACCTCCGATTTGACCAAAGACAATCAACTCAAGACGGCGATTGATATTTTGAAAAGCTGGCGCATCATGAAAAAGAATCTGATCAACTGATTCCGTTTTCACAGAGGCGCGGATATTGTCAGCTATGAAAAAGAAAAGAAAGAACAATTTATTAACGGCGGTTTTAATAGCACTGATCGTCTTATCTATTGCCGCAATCGTTTATGTGACCATGTTTCATCGGGAAGAAACGGTTGTGGTTAAGTCGCCGCCTGAGCAGAAGAAGGCCGCTGCAAAAGAAAAGGTGCAGGCTTTGACGCCGGCGAAAAAGTTGCGGGAAAAAGCCAGAGACCTCCCCCAGCCTCCGCCGGTTGCGGGGACCCCCGCGGAGGAAGAAGATGTTGTTATTGCCAAAATAACGCCGCCTCGGTTGAAGTTAAAGCAGGTGGCCATTATTATTGATGATATTGGTTATGATATGACGCCGGTGCATGAGCTTTTACGTGTTGACGCGGATATCACGTTTGCCATTTTACCGCTTCTTGCCCACTCACGAGAAGCAGCGGACATGTTGCATAAGGCCAATCGTGAAACCTTGCTGCATCTGCCGATGGAGCCGCTTTCCTACCCAAAGGAAAAACCGGGTAATGGCGCTCTTTTTTTGGATATGAATGATGAAGAAATTATCTTTCAACTGGAAAAAAATCTGACTTCTGTTCCTTATATCTCCGGCGTCAACAACCACATGGGCTCCAAATTTATGGCTGATGAAGAAAGGTTGATGCTGGTTTTTAAGCAATTGAAAAAGAAGGATTTGTTTTTTATCGATTCGCGGACGACCAACAATTCAAAAACCACGGCAGCTTCACAGAAAGCCCATTTGACTGTCGCGTCACGCAAAATCTTTCTGGACAATGATCGTGATTATTCAAAAATCTATCAAATCCTGATGGATGTGGGCAACGCGCCGGCCGGTAACACGCCGCTGATTGTGATCGGCCACCCTTATCCCGAGACGATTCGGGCAATCAGAGACGCCAATAAAATTTTTCGGGAAAAAGGTGTTTCGATTGTTCCGGTATCGAAACTGATGAAAAAGAAATCATCGGAAGGCGCATCCTAACAGACGGGTTCTTTCGGGACATAAGCATTGAGAGCAACCATACCCTATGCAAAAAAAACTTATTAATTTTATGATCTGCGGATTTCTTATCCCCGCGATTTTTGCGGGTTGCGCTTCTTTGTCGGCAGACCGTCCATTATCTTATCCGTCCATCCCGGAACAGTATTCCGGAGCCGCCGCCTATCATTATTCGCTGGCCGTTTTATCGCGCCTGGATGGCGATCTGACGGCGTCTATCGATCAATTGAAACAGGCGCTCGCGATTCATCCCGATTCACCTTATCTTAACACCGAACTGGTTTCGCTGTATGTAGAGAATAGTAATGTTGATCTTGCCTTGTCGCTGGGGGAGTCAGCTCTGGCTAAAAATCCCGGCAATATCGAACTCCGTTCCATTATGGGCGGTTTGTATTTTAATCTGCGTGAATACGATAAGGCGATTCGAGAATATCAAACCATCATCGAGATGGATCCAAAGAATCTGGTTGCCTACTTGTATCTGGCGACTATTTACGCACAGGAAAAAAAGTATGACTCAGCTGATCAAGCTTATAAGAAAATGCTGGAAATAGATCCCGATAATATCATCGGCATTTATTACTACGCGAAAACGCTGACCCAAATGAACCGCTTAGCGGAGGCGGAGGCTCTCTATCAAAAGATTACTGTACAGCGTCCTGCGTTTGAGGCTGGCTGGCTGGGGCTCGCCGCACTTTACGAAACTCAAAACAAATACAATGAAGCCATTGGCGTTTATCGCCGTTATCTGGATATGAATCCTGCCCGGATCAGTTTCCGGGTAAAGATTGCCGAGCTGCTGGTTAAAGCGAATAAACAGGAAGAGGCGGAAAAAGAATTTCACGAGGTCTTAAAAACGGATCCTGCCAACCGGGAGGTGCGCACCGCTCTGGGGCTTTTATACTACGATATACGTCGGTTTGATGCGGCGGCCGTTCAATTTTTATCGCTTCTGGAAACGGCGCCTAACGACGATAAATTGCGTTATCTTTTAGCCAACGCCCTGGAACAAAAGGGAGATGGGAAAACAGCGCAGTTGGAGTATCAGAAAATATCTCCGGTGTTTGAATTATACGCCAATGCCCAAATTCACGCGGCTATGATTTTCAAGAAAGAAGGCAAGCTCGCCAACGCCATCTTGGTCATGACCCAGGCCATTGACAAGAAAAACGATCAGGCCGTTTTGTATCTCTACTTATCATCGCTGTATGAAGAGCAGAAGGACTTTGCAGCGGCGGAAAAAATGGCCCTGGAAGGCATTGGGCGCTTTCCCCGAAATGCGGACCTGCATTATGTCCGGGGCTCGATTCTGGAGAAAATGAATCGTTTTGAGGAAAGCATTAAATCTATGGAAACCGTTCTGGATATTGATCCGCAAAATGCGGACGCGCTTAATTTTATTGGTTATTCCTATGCCGATCGTGATATTCATCTTAACCAGGCCGAACGAATGATTGTCCAGGCCTTAAAGATCAAACCGGACAATGGATACATTCTGGACTCGCTGGGCTGGCTGCATTTTAGAAAAAACAATTACGACAGCGCCCTGAAACATCTCAAAAGGGCACTGGAACTCTTGCCGGATGACCCCAATATTATGGAACATCTGGGGGATGTTCATTTAAAAACCGGTCAGGAGAAAGAGGCTCTGGGCTACTACCGGAAGGCTATGAAAATTGATCCTGACAACAAGTCACTGAAAAAGAAACTCGACAATCTGATTAATAAAAAATAGAGTTGCCTAAGACTACGTCAAATTTCCCAGGAAGTGTTTCTGACATGCGTGATCGATGTTTTCCCTGCGGGCGAATGGTGGTTTTTTTATGGTTGTTGATGCTGGCTTGCGGATGCGCCTGGAAAACCGCGGGCATACCGCCAAAGTCTTTAGAGATTATTTCCCAAACGATTCATGAAACGGACAGGATTGTCGCCACGGCACAGATTGATCTGATGACGGCGCAGGGACATTTTCCGGTCAGAGCCGCGTTAGTCTTGCAGAAGCCTTCTTATCTTCGTCTGGAGATGCTGCCGCTGATTGGGACCCCCTATTTTTTCCTGACCGCAACGCCTGATGATATGAGGATATTTATTCCGTCGCGGGGCGAGTTTTATTCGGGAAAACCCTCTGCCGAAAATCTGGCTCGTTTTTTAACCTTTGCATTGAATATTGCAGATATGGTGATGATTTTCTCCGGTTCTTATCCACCCCTGGCCGAACAGAATTTGTCATATGCGAGTTACGAGGAAGCCGATTTGCTGCGTGTTGACATGAAAACACCTTCAGGGCTTTCGCAAACGATCTGGATGGAGAAAAACGGAAGAATAGCAAGGCTCGTCCGCCATGATTCGGACGGCAGAGAAATTTATCAGGTGCACTATGAGGATTATGCGCCGCAGGGCCATCTTGCCGAAAAGATAACTATTCAATGGACGGATAACGTGACGTCTGTCAGCGTAAAATATTCCGATCTGAAAATCGAAAAAGCGACCGATCTGTCGGTCTTTGAATTGCCGGTTCCGGCGGAAATCAAAATAATTAAAATGAATTAACAGCGTAGAGATCTGTCTCTATGAAAATCATGCATCGTTTGAATCTTGAAAGAAATGCAATCAGGATCGGATGCACTGTCTTCCCGCACTGATAAAAAAGGGGCCTTATGCAAAAGCCCCTTTTTTATTCTTTTATGATCGGACAAACCTAGTTAATGTCCTGAAGCTTGGAACGCGCAATCCGCGCCTGGCTGGTATTGGGATAATCCCTAATCACCTGCTGCAAAAGCAGCTTGGCGCTTACTTTATCGCCCAAATTTTGAAAGGAAATCCCCTGCTTTAACAAGGCGTAAGGAACCTTATTGCTGCTGGGGAATTGTTTGGTCACTTTTTCATATTCCAGAATGGCCTTATCGTATTTCTTTTCAAAAAAATAACATTCACCAATCCAGAACTGGGCATTATCAGAATACTCGCCTGCCGGATGAGCGGTCAGGAAACCTTGAAAAGCTTCTCTGGCCTTTGTGTAGTTTCCCCCCTTAAAGGTTTGATAGGCCGCCGCATACATCACCGCTTTGTCTTGCTTTCCCGAAGGATCCTTGGTTGAAGCAGAACTGTCGATGTCACTTGAAGAATCTTTCTTGCTGATTTCCAGGAAATTCTCGATGAAATTGATCTTCAGGAGAAGGTTGTCGATCTTTGCCTTATATTCCTTGGAATCCCGGGATGTTTCTTTCTTCAATGCTTCAACTTGACCTTGTAGTTGCTGTATGTTATCGCGGAGTTCCGCAAAATCCGCGCTGGTGTTGGCTTGTCCTTTGCGCATGGAAGCCAGAGTCGTTGTGTTTTTCTCCTGCTCTTTTTGCAACGCAGCGATCCGGGTATCCACTGCGGCAAGTTTCTCTTCCATCTGCTGGTTTAATTCCGAGCGAACCGCCTTTAAATCAGATGATGTCGCACAACCGGAAACGAAAAAAACAAGCGCCAGAAATATGAGATAAAGAGAGCTTTTCAAAGCTTTCTCCTTTTCTAAATTATTTCAAAAGAAACTGTGCACGTCTGTTCTGCGCCCAGGCTGCTTCATCGTGGGCTTCGTTAGCCGGACGTTCCTTACCATAGCTGATGGTTTCAATACGCGATGCATTGATTCCCAGATTCACCAGGTATTGCTTGGTTTCCTGCGCGCG
>JANYAF010000140.1 GCA_025355175.1 Deltaproteobacteria bacterium
AACGATCAGGCCGCGCTGTCCCTTGCCGATGGGTGCGAACAAATCCAGCGTTCGAGTTGAAAAATTTTCCGGATCAAATTCCAGATTCAGTTTTTCCTGGGGATAAAGAGGGGTCAGGTTGTCAAAGAGGATTTTGTCGCGGGCTGACTCGGGGCTTTCAAAGTTAACTTCATCAACTTTTAAGAGGGCGAAGTATTTTTCGCCTTCTTTGGGAGGTCGGACTTCGCCTGCAATCGTGTCGCCGGTTTTCAAATTAAAGCGGCGGATCTGCGAAGGTGAAATGTAAATATCGTCGGGGCTGGGCAGATAGTTATAATCGACTGCGCGCAGGAAGCCGAAACCATCCGGTAGGATTTCCAGAACGCCGGAGCCTGAGATCACGCCGTTTTGCTCCGCCTGGGTTTGCAAAATGGCAAAAATCAGATCCTGGCGGCGCATGCCGCTGGCCCCCGGAACTTCTATCTCCTTGGCCAGATTGTTGAGCTCGCTGATAGGCAGCCTCTTAATGTCTTCGATGTTCATAAATATTTCCTTAATTTAGATTAGTAACAGACTCGATATTGGAATGAAATGTATTTGTATTGACTGCATCAATTTTCAAGAAACTCGACGAGGATATTCACGATTTTTTAAGCAGTTACGGATTTAATATCGGCTTGTTTATTTGAATACTTGAATCGCTCCAAAGGGCAGGGCTAAATACGCCTCTGACGAATTGGCTGTCACGCTATATGAATCAGCACAAACTGTCAAGATATTTTCTTGCCGGTAAAAGAATAATATCATATGATAGATAGAATAATCCAAAAGTTTTTCCTTGATTCCTGGGCCGCACTAAACTAAATGATACCTATAAATATTTTGGAGATGAGAGGTTTATGTTTCTATGAGCGACGATAATCCCAATGAAGGGATAGATACTCCTGTGGCCGCTGGCCCCCGCGATATCTGTCTAGAAGAACTGACTGACGATCTGAAGGCGGCCTGTGAGCGCGCGGGCTGGACGTCTCTGGTGCCCGTGCAGGCCAAATCCATTCCTTACCTTCTCTCCGGCCGTGATGTGATGATTCAATCGCGAACCGGCAGCGGCAAAACCGGCGGTTATTTGCTGCCGATTATGCAGAAAATCGATATGCAAAAAAATGTCGCCCAGGCGCTGGTTTTAGTTCCCACCCGTGAACTGGCCCTGCAGGTGTCCCAGGAAGCGCTGATGCTGTTTCAGGGGACCGAGCTGCGAACGGCTGTTGTTTACGGCGGTGTCGGTTATACCGCCCAACTGGAAGCTTTTCGGAGCGGCGCTCAACTGGTGGTCGGCACGCCGGGACGCATTCTGGATCATCTGCTTAAAAACACGCTTTCGCTGGATCATCTGAAAATGTTGATTTTTGATGAGGCGGACCGGATGCTGTCTATGGGATTTTATCCCGATATGGTTAAAATCCGTAAATATATCCAGACAGGCAAGATTACGAGCAGCATGTTTTCCGCTACTTTCCCGCCGCAGGTCATTCGTCTGGCCGGTCAATTTTTGCATGAACCCGAGTTGCTGAGCTTAAGCGGCAACGAAGTGCATATCGCCGAAAGCGAGCATATTTATTATGTTGTGCCGGGCATGCGCAAGGAGCGGTCGCTGGTGCGGATTATCGAAATCGAGAATCCCGCCTCGGCCATTATTTTCTGCAACACCAAAGACACGGTGCATTATCTGTCCGTCGTGCTGAAACGATTCGGTTATGATGCGGACGAACTAAGCTCCGATCTGGCCCAAAGCGCGAGGGAAAAGGTGATGGCCCGGGTACGGCGAGGGGCCTTGCGCTTTTTAGTGGCTACCGACGTGGCGGCGCGCGGCATTGACATCCCCGATCTTTCGCACGTGATTCAGTATGAGCCGCCGGAAGACCCGGAAGCCTACATTCACCGCGCCGGACGCACCGGAAGGATGGGGTCAAGCGGCGTGGTCATTTCAGTGGTTGCGGAAATGGAAAAGTTCAAGATGCAAAGTATTGCGCGTTTTTATAATATTCACATGGAAGAACGCCCGCTGCCCGGCGATGAGGAGCTCGAAAGAGTGGTTGCCGAAAGGATCACCGCTCTTTTGGAGGCTAGGTTACGTGGTCGCGACAATATTCAGATGGAACGGATGCAGCGGTTTCTGCCGCTGGCGCGAAATCTGGCGCAGGCCGAAGATGAACTGGCGATTATCACCATGCTGCTGGACGATTATTATCAACAGACCCTGCATGCGCCACCGGTTCAACTCGTGGCCGATATTATAGAAGAGGGAAGCCAGCCCAAACCAAAACTAAGCCTGAGCCCCAAGCCCAAATCCCAAGATGGCAGGCCGCGGTCAAGAAACAGAAAATCAAGGACGCCATAGCCATGCCGGTTAATTTTCATCGTTTACGAAAGTTTCTTTATCCTGTCTTTTGGGGCTGTTTGTTCTTGTTTGTTTCCTGCGCAACAACACCGCCTGTCGCTCCACCGCCCAAACCGGCTAAAATTGCCGTTGTGCTGGGCGCGGGAGCATCCAAGGGGTTTGCGCACATCGGCGTGTTAAAAGTTCTCGAGTCCCACCGCATTCCCATCCATATGGTCGTCGGCACCAGCGGCGGCTCTTTTGTCGGCAGTCTCTATGCCTACGGCTATAATCCCTATGATCTCCAGACCATTGCTTTCTCCATTTCGAAAGATGACATGGCCGATTACATCATTCCGGATAACGGTTTCATTAAGGGTGAAAAACTGGAGAATTTTGTCAATAATAAAGTGAAATATACGACCATTGATAAATTTAAAATTCCCTTTTATGCCGTGGCGACGAACATTCAAACCGGCGAGGAGATGGTATTTGGCCGGGGCAATGCAGGCCGCGCCGTGCGGGCCAGTTGTTCCATTCCGGGTATCTTTAATCCGGTAATGATCGGTGATAAAGCCTATGTGGACGGCGGGGTGGTCAGCCCCGTGGCCATTGATGTGGCCCGTAGGTTTGGCGCGGATGTAGTTATTGCGGTCGATATATCAGCCAGCCTGTCGCCAACCGCGCCCAAGGGAACCGTCGAAACCATGATGCAGGCGATTGATATCATGTATAACAAGATGGCGGTTCTTCAACTCAGAAGCGCTGATGTCGTGATCAAACCCAAAGTGGGCAATATCGGTTCGAGCGATTTTACCAAAAGGCATGAAGCGATCATGGAGGGCGAAAAAGCGGCTACCGAAGCCATGCCGGCCATTAATCAGTTGATTGCCAAGCTGCGTCAGGAAGGCCGGCTCAAGTAATTCCATTTTCTAATCAAAAGGGACATTAAAAATAGGGAAAGCAATCTTACTTACCAAGATCAATAGTCTATTCCTTAAAAAATCCATTTTATCCCATAGGGATAATAGGTTTATAGAAATACATATCCGAAAACAATCTACGACCCCATCGGGGTCGCACGTATGTTGACACAATTAGCTATAGACGTGAAACCCCTTCGGGGTTTATAAACCTTACCCAAAAGGT
>JANYAF010000142.1 GCA_025355175.1 Deltaproteobacteria bacterium
GAAGTCTTGTCGTTCTCATAATATTGCCACTATCTTTACTGGCCACGTTCATTGTGATGAAACTGGTTGGCATCAGCGCAAATCTGATGTCGCTCGGCGGCTTGGCGATTTCGATCGGAATGATCATCGACACGGCGATCATTCAGGTTGAGAATGTTCAACGGCATTTAAGTGAAGAGATGGGAAAGCATCCAAAATTATTGACAGTCCTTAAAGCCGTGATGGAGGTCAGAAAACCGAGCATCTTCGGTGAAATGATTATTGCCATCACGTTTATCCCGATTCTTTCCTTATCCGGAATTGAAGGGAAAATGTTCGGGCCGCTGGCTATCACTGTAACTTTGGCGCTTCTTTCATCATTGTTACTCTCTATATTCGTTGTTCCGGTTCTTTGCAGCCTCTTTCTGAAACCACAGCCGGAAAAAGAAAGCTTCATCATGCGATATGCCAAGGAAGCTTATTTGCCGCTTCTGGAATATGCCATGAATAAGAAAAAGGTAGTCTTAAGTATTGCCGGAGTTTTCCTGGTGATTTCTCTTTTTCTATTCACCCGATTAGGTACGGAGTTTATTCCTAAAATGGATGAAGGTTCATTTGACATGGATGTGGCGATGTTGCCCGGTGTTTCACTGGCGACAGCAATGGAAGTAAATCAACGCGCCGCTCAAAAACTGAAGCAGTTTGAGGAACTGGATGTCGTGGTGTCGCGCACAGGACAAACCGGTGTTGCTTTAGATACCAGGGGCACGGATAAAACCGGGTATGTTGGTATATTCAAACCGAAGAGTGAGTGGAAACGGGATATTTCGAAGGAAGAACTAACCAATGAAATGCGTAAGTCATTGGAGTCGATAGCGGGTATCAGTTTCGGATTCAGTCAGCCGATCCAGTGCAGAATTGATGAGCTTGTTGCCGGAACTCGCGCGCAACTGATCGTTAAACTGTTTGGCGAAGACATTGATGTGCTGAATAACAAGTCGGCTGAAATTACGAGAGTTTTTTCTTCTATCAAGGGTGGGACCGATTTGGCTACGGAAAAGGTGTCGGGGCAGCCCTACCTGACGGTCAATATCGACCGGTCAAAAATAGCACGATATGGCGTGAATATCAGTGATGTTCAGAGTGTCATTGAAATAGCGGTTGCCGGGAAATCGGCCTCCAAATTTTATGAAGAGAACCGGAGCTTTGATATAACCGTTCGTCTGCCGGAAGAAAAAAGAAATTCGCTTGACGCCATCAAAAACATCTTGGTCACCACAAAATCAGGAATGAATATACCGCTCGAGCAATTAGCCACTGTAAGCATGATTGAAGGGCCGGTTCAAATAAGCCGTCATGATGGAAATAGAAGAATCGGGATCGAGATGAATATCAGCGGCAGAGATATCGGCAGTTTTGTCGCAGAAGCAAAGCAAAAGATAAAAGAGCAAGTTAAGCTGCCGGCCGGATACTATCTTACCTGGGGCGGACAATTTGAAAATCAGCAGCGGGCGATGAATAAACTCATGATCATCGGACCTGTTGCCGTTGGACTTATCTTGCTTCTTCTGTTCGTTACGTTTCGATCGATCCGTCTGTCACTGTTGGTCATTTCCAACTTGCCTTTCGCGTTAATTGGAGGCGTCTTTGCTCTCTTTATATCCGGACAATATTTGTCTGTTCCGGCATCGGTGGGATTCATCGTCTTGTTCGGTGTTGCCGTTTTAAACGGTCTTGTGCTGGTTTCGCGCATCTCGCAGTTGCGCGAAGAAGGACTGGAATTACAAGAAGCAATCAGGAAGGGAAGTCTGGACAGGTTACGCCCGGTATTGATGACCGCATCAATCGCCATTTTCAGCTTGATTCCGATGCTGCTCGCCAGGGGTATGGGTTCTGAAATTCAAAAACCATTGGCCACAGTCGTCGTGGGGGGATTGATTACTTCAACTTTACTTACACTGCTAATTATTCCAGCGGTTTACGGTTGGTTTGAAAAGAGAAAAGTTGAAGAAGAAATGTAAATACAATGTAAATACAAGGGTATAAGGATACCCCATACCACAATCAGCAAGGCTCGGCGTAGCCTATATTTCACCTATTCGCTATATTTATAATCGTGAGCTAGCCATGGCGTCGCTCACGTATCCCTTTTTACCTTCTCCTGTACCACTTCACACAATATCATCTTCATTTTTTCAATGATAAGAGATTTTCCTATTAAAGAAAATTTCCCTGCAATTCCCACTTTATTTGGGAAAAATTTCTTGACAAACCCGATTGAATATTTACTATTGAAGTAATAGTAAATTAAATTATCATTAAAAATGGAGGGCTAAATATGAAGAGACTGATTTTAATAGTAGCGGCAATGATTTTAGCGTTAAATGTCGGAGTTGCAGGAGCCAAAGACTATGAAATTTCAAAAAAAGCAGGCGATTTGAGCGTTCAGGTGAATATTGACAAGAATCCGCCCGTGACTGGTATAAACAAAATAGCTGTGGCGATCAAGGATGCGGCGGGCAAAACGGTAACGGATGCGACGGTGTCCATAGATTACGGCATGCCGGCGATGCCCGGAATGGGTGCCATGAATTATAAAACGGCAACTGCTCTAAAAGGTGAAAGTTATCAGGGAAAGCTTGATTTTTCCATGGCCGGTCCCTGGTTTATCAATATAAAAATCAGCCGCGCAGGTAAAATACAAACGGTAAAACTCAATGTTGATATCAAGTAGGTTCTTGAAGTTATGGCTTTTGTTTTCAGGTGTTTTTCTTCTTGCCGCTTCACCGGTCCATAGTGATCCGCTCTTGGGTGGTTTAATCGACGAGGCGCTGAAAAACAGTCCTGAAATTCAGGCATCACAGGCCCGGATTGAGGCCGCCCGGCTGCGGATTCCTCAATCCGGCAGCCTGCCTGATCCGATGTTCATGTTCGGCTATCAAAATGAGACTTTCGATCGCTATACTTACGGCGAGATGCAGGGCTCCCAGTGGATGTTTTCAGCGACACAGCAATTTCTATTTCCGGGCAAGCGCAGGCTCAAAGAAGAAATGACAGCGCGGGACGCGGAGAGCTTGGAAGCCATGCATGAGCTTTTAAAGCTCAAAACCGTCGTACGGATCAGAGAGCTTTATTATGATCTTTTTTTAGCCTACAAGAATATCGATCTGCTGAAAGAAAAGGGGGACTTGCTCGCTCGTATTGAAAGCCTGACTCTGGCGCGCTACACAGCCGGAAAAGCCATGCAGCAGGATGTCCTTATGGCGCAGACCGAAAAGTACATGTTGCTGGAAAAACAAGAAATGTTTCAACAAAAGATACAGTCTTTGGAGGCCATGCTTTCATCAGTGGTCGGACGGTATAAAGGTCCCGCGCTTCCCCGGCCTTCAGAGCCGACGTATCAGCCCTTTCCCCTGGAAGTCAATGCCGCTATCGAGCAAGCGATGCAGCATTCCCCGGAGTTGAAATCGCGCAACAAGATGATCGAGGCCGCTAATTCCAGGCTGGCAATGGCGCAAAAAGAATACTACCCCGATTTTGCCTTAAGCGGCAGCTACTTCAACCGGACGGGTGAGTTTCCTGACATGTGGAGTGCCACGGCGACTATCAATATCCCGATTTATTTTCAAACGAAACAAAAACCGGCAGTGGCGGAAGCCAGGGTCAATATCCATCAGGCCGGCCGGGAACTGGAAGTAACGCGGTTGATGATAGAAGCGGCGCTGCGTGATAACTATTCCATGCTTCGCCTGTCGGAGAGACTCATGGATTTGTATCAGAAAGGGCTCCTTCCAAAAAGCAGACAGGATATTGAGCAGGCGTTGACAGGGTATTCTACGGGAAGGACAGATGCCGTCAGTATTATTTCCCGCTTAAAAATATTGCTGGATTATGAAACGCTCTATTGGGGGCAACTTGTGGAAAGAGAAAAAGCTATTGCCCGTTTGCATGCTATTACGGCCGGGCAGGCCGTTGGAGGCGAAAAAAGATGAAAAAAGGGAGTAGCCGCTTGAGAAAACTGCTGAGTCCGTTGATTGCGGGATGCTTGGTGCTGATCATTGCGTCATCGATACAGGCTCAGGATCATTCGCAACATGGGCAGACGGCAGCCAAGATCGATAAAGCCAAACCCGCTGCTGCTCAACCAAAACAGCCGGTAGTGGAATCTCCTCGGGATATACCACAGGTGGAAATTTCAACCGAGCAGCAAAAACGCATCGGGGTGAAAACGGTCAAGGCAGATTTGCTGCCGATGAAAAAAATTATTCGGACGGTCGGGCGGGTGGAAGCCGATGAAAGCAGGCAGGCTACGGTTAATGCTAAAATCGAGGGATGGATTGAAAAGCTCTATGTGAATACGACGGGCGGTTACCTTAAAAAAGGGGCAAAGCTCGCGGAAATCTACAGCCCGGAACTTGTCGCGACCCAGCAGGAATTTCTGACGGCTTTGAAGTGGACGAAGGAAACGGCCGCAGGTCCCACAGACGGGAATAAGACGGCGGCGTCTGACTTAAATAAGATGATGGCCAGGGACGCAGCGGCCACGCTTTCCGCTGCGCGCCAGCGATTGCTCTTGTGGGATATCTCTGCCAGCCAGATCAAACATATTGAGGAGACTGGACAGCCGGTGAGGACGTTGACGCTATATGCGCCGGTTGCTGGTTATGTCACACAAAAAATGGTGGTCGCCGGGATGAGGATCATGCCGGGTGAAAAAATGTTTGATATAGTCGATCTCTCCAGTCTCTGGGTGATCGCTGATATTTACGAACATGAATTGCCGCTGATTAAAGTCGGAAACCAGGCGGTCGTCACACTGGCCTATCTTCCCGGTGTGGAGCTAACATCTCAAATCGATTATATTTATCCCAGCCTGTCGGCGGAAACACGGACGGTAAAAATACGCCTGAAGCTTGCCAATCGCGGCTATCAATTAAAACCGCAAATGTTTGGCAATGTGGAAATCAAAATCAATCTGGGTCGTAAATTAGTGATCCCGGAATCCGCCGTGATGGATACGGGTAAGGCGATGGTCGCCTACGTTGATCTGGGCAATGGTTCCTTTGAACCTCGGGAAATCAAAACAGGGATCAGGACGGACGGATATGTTGAAGTGCTGCGTGGTTTGAAAAGTGGTGAAAGAGTCGTAGCGTCAGCTAATTTCCTGGTCGATTCGGAAGCACAACTCAAAGGGATCAAGCCCCTTTCTAACCCTAAATGAAATGAAAAGGTCTTCCTGTGATCGCCAAAATAATCGAACTTTCCGCCCGGAATAAATTCGCAGTCTTTCTTGTAATGGCCGTGGCCATCCTCTGGGGTTACTGGGCGCTCCAAAATACACCTCTCGATGCTCTTCCTGATTTGAGCGATACACAGGTGATCATTTATACAGAATGGACAGGACGCAGTCCTGATCTGGTGGAAGATCAGATCACCTATCCGATCACGTCCACACTGCTTGCAGCCCCTAAAGTACAGGCGGTGCGTGGATTTTCTTATTTGGGAAGCTCCTTCATTTACGTAATCTTTGAAGAGGGGACGAACATCTATTGGGCCAGAAGCCGTATTCTGGAATATCTTCAGGCCGTAAAGAACAAAATTCCTGCCGATGTCAATCCTGTTTTGGGTCCCGATGCCACAAGCCTGGGATGGGGCTTTTCTTACGCTGTCATTGATGAAACGGGAGGCCATGACCTTGCCGAACTGCGCAGCATTCAGGACTATGTTATCAAACTTGGGTTGGAAAGCGTACCGGGCGTTTCCCAGGTGGCAAGCATCGGCGGCTTTGTCAAGCAGTACCAGATAACGATTGATCCCAACCGTCTGACTGCCTACAACATTCCCATTACAAAGGTCATGGAGGCTGTCCGCAAGAGCAACCGGGATGTGGAAGGGCGCGTCCTGGAGCTATCCGGCGTGGAATACATGATCCGGGGGCGGGGATACATCAAGGGGCTGCAAGACTTAGAGGCTATCGCCGTGGGCGCGAACCCCGGTGGAACGCCAATCTATTTAAGGGATGTGGCCCGTATCCAACTGGGGCCGGAAATCCGCAGAGGGCTTGCGGATCTGGATGGCCGGGGTGAAGTGGCCGGCGGGATTGTGGTTGTCCGTACCGGCGAAAATGTTTTGAATGTGATTGATCGGGTTAAAGAAAAGATCAATAAGAACATCGCGCCCAGTCTTCCCAAGGGGATGAAAATTGTCACCACCTATGACCGTTCAGATCTGATTCAAAAATCAATATCCACCCTTAAAGAAGAGATCATCAAGCTGGTCATCGCGGTGAGCGTGGTTTGTCTCATTTTCCTTTTTCATTTGCCCAGCGCTCTGGTGGTCATTCTGACCTTGCCCATTGCGATTATCATTTCTTTTATCTGCATGTATTACCTGGGCATCACCTCTAACATAATGAGCTTAAGCGGCATTGCCATTGCCATCGGCGCCATGGTGGATGCCTCCATCATCATGGTGGAAAACGCCCATAAAAAGCTTGAAGAATGGGAAGAAAAGGGCCGGCCGGGAAATCGCACCGATGTGATCATTGAGGCCGCCAAAGAGGTGGGGCCATCGCTTTTCTTTGCCCTGCTCGTTATCAGTGTTGGTTTTCTGGCTGTATTCACCTTGCAGGGGCAGGCGGGAAGGCTCTTCAAGCCCTTGGCCTATACGAAGACCTTTGCCATGCTTTTTGCCTCTTTTCTGGCCATTACCCTGACTCCGGTGCTCATGACCGTTTTTCTCCGGGGGAAGATCCAGCCGGAAGATAAGAATCCCATCATCGTTTTCTTAGGCAAGATCTACAGACCCCGGGTTGCCTTTGCTCTGAAATATCCCAAGGCGGTTATTGCTGCGGCGTTAATCTTAATGGCATTGACCGTTTATCCGGTTATGAAACTGGGTACGGAATTCATGCCGCCCCTTTACGAAGGAACGCTATTTTATATGCCCGTCACAGTACCCGGGGCATCCGTGTCCGAAGTCGGAACGCTCCTCCAGATGCAGGATAGCATTCTGAAAAAAATACCGGAGGTCGCCCAGGTCTTCGGCAAAGCCGGGCGGGCGGAAACGGCCACAGATCCGGCGCCGCTGGAAATGTTTGAAACAGTCATCAACATGAAAGATGAATCACAATGGCGAAGGCAAAAGACATGGTATTCATCCTGGGCGCCGGAATGGCTGAAATCAATATTGCGGCATGTCAGTCCAGACAGTATTTCACCGGACCAAATAAAAGATGAGATGAACGACGCCCTGTCTATTCCCGGCGTTGCCAATTCCTTCACGATGCCCATCAAGGCCCGCATCGACATGCTGGCTACAGGCATCCGCACGCCCGTTGGAATCAAAATCCTGGGGCCGGATTTGGAAGAGATCGAAAAAATAGGTCTGGCTCTGGAGCATCACTTAAAAGACATCCCCGGAACAAGAAGCGTTTACGCGGAACGCGTGACGACGGGTTACTTCCTCGATGTCGCCATAAAAAGAGATGAGGCGGCAAGATACGGCCTCACTGTGGACGATGTAGGCGAGGTGATCCAGACAGCCATTGGCGGCATGAACCTGACGGTGACCGTAGAGGGACGCGCGCGCTATCCCGTCAACATTCGCTATCCACGCAATTTGCGCAACGATGTGGAGCAACTCAAGCGGATCCTTGTGCCGGTCATGATGAATAATAACGCTGCGCCGTTGCCGGCTGTGTCGGGCGGTATGTCGAATGTGCCGCAGATTACGCAGATACCGCTGGGGACGGTGGCGGATTTCAAGATTGTGAAAGGTCCAACGGCAATCAAAAGCGAAGAAGGACTTCTCACCGCTTATGTCTTCATTGACTTTTCCGGCCGTGACATGGGCAGCTTCGTGGAGGAGGCCAAGCAAAAAGCATCAACGCTGAAGATTCCCGAAGGCTATAGGCTTTCTTGGAGCGGGGAATATGAAAATCTGACAAAGACGCATGAACGGCTGAAGATGGTCATTCCTCTGACCCTTTTCATTATCTTCCTGATCCTTTACCTGAATACGAGATCAACGGTCAAAACAATGATTGTGCTTCTGGCCGTTCCTTTTTCCCTTGTAGGGTCCTTCTGGTTTCTGTACCTGCTCAATTATAATATGAGCATTGCCGTCTGGGTGGGAATTATAGCGCTTGCCGGACTGGATGCGGAGACGGGGGTCATCATGCTCCTCTATCTGGATATTTCCCACGACCAGTGGAAGAAGGAAGGCAGGATGAACAACATTAACGACTTGAAGGACGCCATCATGCATGGCGCGGTAAAGAGGGTGAGACCGAAGTTGATGACCGTAGGGGTTATCCTCGCCGGTCTGATTCCCATTATGTTCAGCGATGGCGCCGGCTCTGATGTGATGAAGCGTATTGCCGCACCCATGATCGGTGGTGTGATAACATCGGAGATACTCGAACTTACCGTCTATCCGGCCATCTATCTGATTTGGAAGAGGCGGACGTTTCAAAAATAATCAGAAAATGTATGGGCATTGCCCTTGTCCTGTAGGAAAGCAATATCTCAATCAGACGATAGCCGCGCCGGATCCGGTTGCTTTTCTTTTGAGTGTGACGAGTGATTTGGCTGCCGCGGCTTTCGCTTTCTCTGGGTAAGCGCAGATTGAGAAAAAATTTTCTTGACAAGCGGGAATCTCTCATTTATATAGCACAACAATTAAAAGGACAGGTTTTTCGATGAACAGACAGATCAACGCAAACAACAATATTTTCGGTTTCTGGTTTTATTACTATTATGCGTCGGTCTGCCTGTCGCTGAGGAGGACTTGGTAAAGTAACATTCACCAAAACAGCCATGGGTAGATCGAAAGCAAGCTGCCCATGGCTTTTCCGTTTTTAAAGGCCGTGGCGGCAAAAGCCATGGCCTTTTCTTATTTAAGGGGAATTTATTATGATTATTGTTATGAAAAGACACGCAACGGAGAAACAGATTGAAGATGTCGTCCAATGGATCGAGTCGGTGGGCTACAAGGCTCATCCGTCCAGTGGTGTGGAGCGTACCATCATCGGAGCGGTTGGCGACAACCGCGATAAAGCCGTGCTGAAATATGCGGAATCGCTGCCGGGTGTGGAGAAAACCATGCCGATTCTGAAGCCCTACAAACTGGCCAGCCGCGAATCTCACGAAGGTGATACCGTGATTAACGTCGGTTCCATCCAGATCGGCGGTCCGGAGTTTGTGGTGATAGCCGGCCCCTGCGCCATTGAGAGCGAGGAGCAATTACTGGAGAGCGCCTACATCGTTAAAAAAGGCGGCGGACAAATTTTAAGGGGCGGCGCCTTCAAACCGCGCACGTCGCCTTACAGCTTCCAGGGTATGGAAGAGGAAGGCCTGAAAGTTCTGGATTCCGTGAGCAAGAAAACCAATTTACCGACGGTGACCGAAGTGGTCGATCCGGCGGATGTGGACTTGGTGGAATCTTATGCCGACATGCTGCAAATCGGCGCGCGCAATGTGCAGAATTTCGCCCTGCTGAAAAAAGTTGGTCATGCGCGCAAGCCGGTGCTGCTCAAACGCGGGATGATGACGACGATTGAAGAGTTGCTCATGTCGGCGGAATACATTCTTTCGTCCGGCAATCCCAACGTCATTCTTTGTGAGCGCGGCATCCGCACTTTTGAAACCGCCACCCGCAATACGCTGGATATCAGCGCCGTGCCTGTGCTCAAAAGCCTGACACATCTGCCGGTGGTCGTCGATCCCAGTCACGCGGCCGGTAACTGGAAGTATGTTATTCCGCTTTCGCGCGCGGCTGTTGCCGTGGGAGCGGACGGTATTATTGTGGAGGTGCATCCCGAACCGGAAAAGGCGGTTTCCGACGGCGCACAGTCTCTGAAACCGGAAAAATTCTATCAGCTGATGGATGATGTGCGGGCGCTCTCCAAAGCGATACGCAAATAAAACGATGGAGCGGATATGCGATCATTAAAAGTCAATCTCGATAAGAAAACGTTGTCATCTTATGAAATCAGTATCGGCAAGGGCATTCTGGACCGGATGATCCTGCTGATTGCGAAGAATAACAAGGCGGCGCGCTATGTCATCATCACCGACAGCCACGTCAACAGGCTCTATGGGCAGGCATTCCTCACGGCGTTTGCAGAGGCGGGTTTGAATGCATCCATTCTTGAAATTCCCGCAGGCGAGTCTTCCAAAAATATTTCGACGGTCATGGATATAGCCGGGAAACTCTTAGCTGCTGGCGCCGATCGGGGAACGGTGCTTATTGCGCTGGGCGGCGGGGTGGTGGGTGATCTGACGGGCTTTATCGCATCGATTTATATGCGCTCGGTTCCCTATATTCAGGTACCGACCACGCTTGTCGGTCAGGTGGACAGCAGTATTGGCGGGAAAACCGCCGTGGATCTGCCTCAGGGAAAGAATTTACTGGGGACGTTTTACCAGCCGCGCGCGGTATTCACGGATTTGAATTTTCTGGATACACTGCCTGAAAATGAATTTAATAACGGTCTGGCCGAGATCATCAAATATGGCATCATCGAAGATGAAAAAATGTTCAAGTTCCTTGAAGAGAATATGGATGCCGTTAAAAACAGAGATTCTGGTCACTTGCTGAAAATCATCGAAACCTGTTGCCGCATTAAAAAATCGATTGTGGAGATCGATGAGCGTGAGCAGGGCCTGCGCAGGATTTTGAATTTCGGTCATACGCTGGGGCACGCTCTGGAAGCCGTTTCGGACTACACGTTGTCGCATGGAGAAGGCGTGGCGTTGGGCATGATTGCCGCAGCGCGGCTGTCGGTGAAAATGCATTATCTTTCGGAAGATGAATCGGCCCGTTTGGAAAAAGTCATCGCTGGGGCGGGTCTGCCGGTAAAGATTCCGGCGTCCTTTATTTCCGACGCGGTGATCACCCGTTTAAAAATGGACAAGAAAAAAAAGGACGACGTGATTCATTTTGTCCTGATCAAAAAAATAGGCATGCCTTTTGTCAACAGCAGTGTCAGTGAAAAACTGATCGGCGATGTTCTGGAGGAAATGAAAGCATGAAGCTCTCTCTGGATGTGTTAAGAGAAGACATGAGAAAAAAAGACCGGGAGATTATCCGGTTGCTTAATGAGCGTTCGCAGATCTCCGTTCAGATCGGCAAGGTGAAGGGGCAGACCGGCCTTGAGGTTTATAATCCCGCTCAGGAAGCAAGAGTGTTCAATTATTTGCAGGAACTCAATGACGGGCCATTGTCGGGCCGCCAGGTAACGGCGATTTTCCGGGAAATCATTTCCGCGTCGCGCGATCTGCAAAAGCCCATGAACATAGCGTATCTGGGACCGGAGGCCTCTTTCAGCCATCAGGCTGCGCGCCTGCATTTCGGCACGTCCAGCCGTTTCTGGCCGCAGCAAGGGATCGCGCGCGTTTTCGACGAAGTGGAAAAGGGCGCCGTGGAATGGGGCGTCGTGCCCGTGGAAAATTCATTGGAAGGGTCGGTGAATGTGACGCTGGATCGGCTGGTTTTAACGCCCCTGAAAATTCAGGCTGAGATGTGCCTGCGCATCAGCCAGTGCCTGATCTCGCAGGCTAAAAGCATGAAAGGCATCAAAAATGTTTATTCGCACCCGCAGGGGCTGGCGCAGTGCCAGGCTTGGCTCAGAGCCCATTTGCCCAATGCCGTGTTGGGTGAGATGGAAAGCACGGCGGCAGCCGCGCAGATGGTGCGGGGAAAAAAGACAGCTGCGGCTATCGGCAGCGCGCTGGCTGCAGACACTTATGGATTAAATAGGCTCGCGGAGAGCATTGAGGACAATCCCTCCAACACGACGCGCTTTCTGGTTGTCGGCCGGGGTGAAGGGACATCCACGGGCGAGGATAAAACATCGATTATTTTTGCCACGCCGAATTTCCCGGGATCGCTGCATCGGGCGCTGGCGTCCTTCGCAAAACGAAAGATCAATCTGGCCAAGATCGAGTCGCATCCGGTCAAGGAACGAATGTGGGAATACCTTTTCTTTGTGGATATGATCGGCCATATGAACGACAAAGCCGTTAAAAACTGCATCAAGGCATTAAAAGATAAGACGGTTTATTTGAAAATTCTAGGCTCGTATCCCCAGGCCAAGGACGGACTATGATTTGCATACCCATCACGGATGTGACGCATCAGGAAGCGCTGAGATCGGTTGAAAGAAGCGCCATGGCGGCTGATTTAATCGAGTTGCGCATGGATTTGATTGCGGATGGCGATTTGGATCAATTGATTGCCGCGGCCCGTCGCGTATCCGGGCGCATCAAAATTATTGTCACCTGCCGCAGGAAAGAAGAAGCCCTTTTGCCGCCTCCGCTCGATCAAGCGGTCCGGAAAAAAGGGATGACCAAAACGTCCAAGATGCGTTTACTCAAACAGGCGATTGAGCTTGGCGTGGAATTCATTGATATTGAACTGGCCGAAGGAGACAGGGCCATTAAGCAGCTTCAATCTTTTTGCCGCCAACAAAAAAGCTCCACACGGATCATCGTTTCCTGGCATGACATTTCCAAAACACCGTCGCTTGGAACATTAAAAGAAATATTTCAGGCCTGCGCGCAAACCGGCGCTGATATTGTAAAGATAGTTCCTTATGCCCGGACCGCGGCGGACAACTTGAAAGTGCCTGGCCTGATCGCCTACGCCAAAGCGCAGGATCGTAAAATTATTGCGATGTGTATGGGCGATCTGGGGCAAATCAGCCGGGCCATGGCGCTGGTTTGGGGAAGTTATCTGGGATTTGCCGTATTGCCGGGCGGCAAAAAATCAGCGCCCGGCCAGTTGACGCTCAACACGATGAGGGAATTCCAGCATCTGTTGCCAGGTCATCAACGCTCAATCCAATCAGGGCTTTTACCACCGGACACATTGAACTTTGTTCTCTTGGGGAATCCTGTCCGGCAGAGTCTCTCTCCGCTCATGCATAACAAGGCTCTGGAGGCGATGCAGATTGACGGACATTACAGCGCATTTTGCGTGAGTGATTTAGCCCAAGCGATGACCGGAATCCGGGGCATGAATATTCGCGGCGCGTCCGTCACGATTCCGTTTAAAACGGCGGTGATGGACTATCTCGACGAGATTGACGCGGATGCCGTTGCTCTGGGCGCCGTCAATACGATCGTGAGTGAGAGGGGACGGCTTGCCGGCTACAACACGGATTGGCTGGGATTGATGCAGGCGTTGGAAGATAAAATACCCGTCGCGGGGGAAACTTTTGTCATCATAGGCGCAGGCGGCGCGGCGCGTGCGGCGGCTTACGGCATCAAAAAAGAAGGCGGCCGGCCCATTATTGTCAACCGGACCCGGGACAAGGGGTGGGCGCTTGCGGCATGGCTTGATTGTCCGTTTTATCCGCTTTCGGCCATCGGCAAAATTCAAGCCCATGGTCTGATCAATGCCACGTCCGTCGGCATGTATCCGCGGATTCATCAATCACCGGTTACCGCGGCGACACTGGCCAATTATCAGGTTGTGGTGGATGTGATTTACAATCCTTTGAAGACCAGGCTGCTTCGGGATGCTGAGGCGCAAGGACTCAAGATTCTTTCCGGATTGGAGATGTTTGTGCGCCAGGGCGCCGGGCAATTAAAATTATGGACGGGAAAGGACGCGCCTTTGGCGCTGATGAGAAAGACCGTTCGGGAAGGGTTGGAAACGCTTGAACCCTGAAATAGACATGCAAGACAATGTTGCAGCCGTTTACGTTCCCGGTTCGAAAAGTTTAACGCAAAGGGCGTTAATTGCCGCCGCGCTGGCGCAGGGACCGTCGTTGATCCGGCATGCGCTCGTGGCCGAAGACACCGGGCATTTGATGGCCGGGTTGCAAGAACTGGGCGCCCGCATTGAGCCGGTTGCCGAAGGTTTTGCCGTCGTCGGCACCGGCGGAGTCATTACCAATAAATGCCATAAAATATTTCTGGGAAATAACGGCACGGCGCTGCGGTTTCTCACGGCGCTGGTCTGTCTGGGACGAGGACGTTATGTGTTAACCGGCGAGGAACGCCTGTGCGAGAGGCCGGTCGGGCCCTTGGTTTCCACGCTTCAGGAGATGGGGGTTGCGATATCCTGCCGCAATAACTGTCCGCCGGTGGAGGTGACGGCCAACGGCCTCAAAGGCGGCCGGATCACTCTGACCGATATTGAAAGCTCCCAGTATGTATCCGCGCTGCTTTTATGCGGACCTTATACCGCCAAGGGCATTGAGTTGACTCTGGAAGGAAATATCGTTTCCACGCCGTATATTGATTTGACGATCGGCGTGATGAGTGATTTCGGCGCGAATATCATTCGCACAGGTAACCGGCACTATCTTGTTGGGACACAGCATATTTATTCCGGACGCGATTATTATGTGGAAGGGGACGCCTCCAGTGCTTCTTATTTTTTTCTGGCCGCCGCGCTCACGAAAAAACGAATCCGTGTTCATGGCGTTAAAAGAGAAAGCGTACAGGGAGATATCCGTCTGCTCACTATTCTGGAAAAACTCGGCTGCCGGATCACAGGCGGTGAGACCTGGGTGGAAGTATCCCGAAGGCAGGATCTTGCTTCGGGCGACATGATATTTGATATGGGTGATATGCCGGATATGGTCCCGACTCTCGGCGTTCTTGCCGCTTTCCGCAAAGGGCGGACAATGATCGTAAACGTTGCGCATTTAAGAATCAAGGAAAGCAATCGTCTGGCGGCGATGGCGACCGAGCTCAACCGGATCGGCATTCACGCATCCGAACTGCCGGACGGCCTGGTTATCGAGGGAGGAATCACGCGCCCTGCCGCCATCGAAACCTATAACGACCACCGGATTGCGATGAGTTTTGCCGTTGCGGGGCTGATGACGCCAGGACTTTCGATTGCTGATAAAAAGTGTGTGGATAAATCTTTCCCCGGTTTCTGGCAGGAGCTTAAAAAAATATGAAAGTCATCATCATCGGCTATAGGGCAACCGGAAAGTCAACCGTAGGCTTGCTTCTGTCCAAAAAGCTTCAAATTCCGTTTGTGGATACCGATCAGTTGATCGAGGATACGGCGGGCATGCCGATTAAAACATTGGTGGCCCGTCATGGTTGGGAGACATTCCGGGAAAAAGAAACAGAGGTGATTGCTTCGCTTTGCGACGGAAATCTTTGTGTCGTGGCCACCGGTGGCGGCGCGATCCTATCCGGGGTAAACAGGGAGTTGTTGAAAAATATGGGAACCCTGATATATTTGAAAACGCCTTTGCCTGATATTGTTGAGCGGCTGAAACAAGACGCGCAAGCCGAACAAGTCCGACCGCGATTTACATCCGGGAATCTTATGGAGGAGACGATTGCCGCATTGGAGGAGCGCATTCCCATCTATGAGTCGACTGCTGATTTTATGGTGGACACGAATGGCAAAAGTATTGCACGGGTCAGCGACGACATTTATCAGCATTTGTTCGAAGCGGGTATTGTATCCGATATCAACGAAACGAAAAATATATTAAAAAATAAACTTTAGCGGGAGAGTGTATGGCGGGAAATACTATTGGCTGCGTGTTTTGCGTGACAACCTGGGGGGAGTCGCACGGCAACGCGACAGGCGCGGTGATCGACGGCTGCCCGGCCGGGATGGATCTGGCTGAGGCCGATATTCAGCAGGCGTTGGACCGCCGCAAACCCTCAAAGGGGGCGGCCTCAACATCGCGCGTCGAAATAGACAGGGTGGAAATCCTGTCCGGTGTTTTTGAGGGAAAAACAACCGGCACGCCGATTGCGCTCCTTATCCGCAACATTGACGCCCGGCCGTCGAATTACGATGACCTGAAAGATGTTTTCCGCCCCGGGCACGGTGATTATACTTACTATAAAAAATATGGTGTCCGCGACTGGCGAGGGGGTGGACGTGCTTCTGGCCGGGAGACCGTCGCCCGCGTTGCCGCTGGAGCCGTCGCTCAAAAAGTGATTGCTGCCGCCGGTATGGAGGTGATCGCTTACACCAAAAGTATCGGCGGAATTGAGATCAATACCGCGAGCTTGATACCCAGTCAGGATTTGAAAGCAAAAGTACGTCAGAGCACGCTGTATTGCCCTGATGATCAGGCTGCGGCGGCCATGGAAGAGCGGCTGGCCGCCGTCCGCAAGGAAGGCGATACGCTGGGCGGTGTGGTGGAGATCATCGTACGGGGGTGCCCTGCGGGTTTGGGCGAGCCGGTGTTCGATAAGATGGATGCGGATTTAGCAAAAGCCCTGATGAGCATTGGAACGGTCAAGGCCGTGGAAACAGGCGACGGTTGCGTGGTGGCCGGGCAAAAAGGCTCCCAGGTCAACGACCCGATGGATGCCACAGATTTTAAAAAGAATTCCGCCGGAGGCATCCTGGCCGGCATTACCACCGGCCAGGATATCATTGTCCGGGTTTATTGCAAACCGATTCCGTCGATTTCACAAAAGCAGCAGACCACGGACATTCAGGGCAATCAGCGTTTCATCGAAATTCAGGGTCGTCATGATATCTGTGTCATTCCACGGATTGTGCCGGTGTGTGAAGCGATGGTTTGTCTTGTGCTGGCCGACCACTGGCTTAGGCTAGGCAGATGAAAAATATTACCGTAGGCATTATCGGCGGCACAAACGGCATGGGGCGCTGGCTGGCCGAACTGTTGGTTTTCGAAGGCTGTATCGTTCATGTCACCGGTAGAAAAACGGAGATGACCGCTGCGGACGTTGCTCGAATTGGTGATGTGGTTGTCGTATCCGTTCCGATTGCGGCAACAGCGGGTGTTATCGCCCAGGTCGGCCCGCTTGTGAAAAAAGGACAGGTGTTGATGGATTTGACATCATTGAAGAAAGAGCCGGTGGCGTTGATGCTGGCTCACTCCGAAGCCGAGGTGGTTGGCTGCCATCCGCTGTTCGGGCCGTCCGTCACAGAATCGGCGGGTCACAATATTGTTTTATGCCGGGGACGGGGCGACGCCTGGTATGCGTGGATTAAAAACATTTTTGAAAAAACCGGCTACCATGTTTTGGAAAGAACCCCTGCCGAGCACGACCGGATAATGACCATTGTGCAGGCCCTCAACCACCTCAATACCATCGCACTGGGCATGGCGATTGCCGAAACCGGAATCCCGCTTATGGAAGTGAATCAATTTTCCACGCCCATCTTTAAAACCAAAATGGACATTGTTAAAAAAGTATTCACCGAAAGCCCGGAGCTCTACGCCGACATTATCGCCGGAAATCGCGATAGGGACGATGTGCTTCGGACTTACGAACGGGTTGTCCTGAATATTCGCGACCTGGTTAAGGCGGGCGACGGCGCGAAGTTAAAGAGCGCCATGGAAGCCGCCGCAAAAAAATTATTCTGATACGGCCCCATTCCAATTCCAAATCACAGATGATCTTGCGGTGCTGAAAGAGACTGTAGGGCTCGCTCACCGAGCGAGCCGTTTGTTACTGTTCGGTGATAACCTAACCACCTAATGCCCTGATCCCCTAAAGGGGACTCGAGGGTACACGAGGGTACACGAGGTGGCACGAGGTCACGCGACAGCCCCTAGTGAAATTTTTCTTTTTGATTTTTGAAGGAGTTAGTGTATTTTAAAAATTAAGTTAAGCATTTGAAAAACAGGAGCGTTCTGGGCCTATGGATGAAAAAATCAATAAAGTCGCGAATATGATCGCGAAAGCAAAAAAAGTTGTTGTCTTTACCGGTGCGGGCGTCAGCACAGAATCCGGCATTCCTGATTTTCGCGGTCCCGGCGGACTCTGGACAAAATATGATCCTGATGATTTCACCATCGACAAGTTTCTAGGATCCCATGCGACACGAAAAAAAATGTGGCAGCGTCTGCGCGAAGGCGGCTTGATGGAAGACGCGAAACCCAACGCGGCGCATTATGCCATTGTTGAACTGGAAAAGATGGGCAAGCTCAGCGCGCTGGTTACGCAGAATATCGATAACCTTCATCAAAAAGCAGGCAGCAATCCAGGCCTGATTCGGGAGTTGCACGGCAATATGCAGATGCTGGTTTGCCTGAACTGCCGCGAACGTTACCCCATTGCCATTGTTAAGGAGCGGTATGCCGATTCCGATAATGTTCCGACCTGCGATCACTGCCGGGGTATCCTCAAGCCCGACGTCATTTTTTTCGGTGAGGCGCTGCCGCAGCAGACGCTGGCACAGGCTATGCGGGAGGCCGAGGCGTGCGATCTGATGATCGTCATCGGTTCTTCACTGTTTGTTTATCCTGCGGCCTACGTTCCGGTTCAAGCCAAGCAGGCAGGTGCGGATCTGGTGATCATCAATAGGGGTGCAACCGAACAGGATTCTTTGGCTGACGTGCGCATCGACGCCGCCGCAGGCGAGACGATGACGAAGATACTAAACAGGCTGAAAGCGTGAAGCGTGAAGCGCGAATGACGAGATACGCTTCACGAGATACGAGGTTTTTTTATGTGCTTAATCCTTTTTGCTTACAATGTGCATCCGAGTTACCGGCTGATTCTGGCGGCCAATCGCGATGAGTTTTATGACCGGCCGTCCGCCCCTGCCGATTTCTGGATCAAACATCCACAGGTGCTGGCGGGACTCGATTTGAAGGAGAAGGGCACGTGGCTGGGCGTTACAAAAAAGGGAAAATTTTCAGCCACTACCAATTATCGCGATCCGGCCACCTGGAAAGATCAGGCGCCTTCCCGTGGCAAACTGGTCAGCCGGTTTTTGACGGGTTCTTCCGGCGCCGGGCAATATTTGAAAAAAATATCCGCACAGACCTCGCAATACAACGGCTTCAATTTACTGCTGGGAGATGCAGACGAGCTTTTTGTTTACTCCAACCGGGGCGATGCACAAAGACTTTCAGCCGGGATTTACGGGTTAAGTAATCGTCTGCTGGATACGCCCTGGCCAAAAGTAAAAAGAGGGAAAAAACTATTGAAAACGGCGCTTACCAAAAAAGGAGACGAACTGGAAGAGTCGTTATTTGCCTTGCTTGCGGATCGCCATGTTCCGCCGGACAGCCAGTTGCCGGAAACCGGTGTAAATCCCGAATGGGAAAAGATATTGTCGCCGATGTTTATCGTGAGCCCCGTTTATGGCACTCGCTCTTCAACGATTTTGCTGATCGGGAAAAACAGAAGGATAAAATTTGTGGAAAAAGTATATAATGGCGAACCCCAACCCTGGGTGACAAGCCGTTTTTCATTTTTGCAGGAATAAAAAACCAAGGAGGATAGTTATGAAGGTTGTTTATTCCGAGGAATATAAACAGGTCTACTCCTATGATCCTGCGTCCAATCCCGGGAGAATTGAATCCGTAGAGTTTGCTCTGGCAGGGAAGGTCGATTACATCGAGCCGCAGCCGGCTTCGGAAGAAGATATTGCGGCTGTGCATACCCCAAGGCACATCGCCGAAATCCGGCGCGAAGGCGTCTATGACATTGCCGCGCTGGCCGCGGGCGGAGCGATTAAGGCTGCCGAGATCGGGCTTTCCGAACCCTGTTTTGCTGTGATCCGGCCACCCGGCCATCACGCCTCCGCCGATACCGCCTGGGGCTTCTGCTACTTCAACAACATGGCCATTGCGCTGATAAAGCTTAAAAAGACGGATAAAATCAACAAAGCTTTTATTCTGGATTTTGATCTGCATGTGGGCGACGGCAATATCAATATCCTGAGCCCGAAAGGTTACGTGACGATTTTGAATCCCGGCGGCCAGGACCGCAATGAATATTTAAGAACCGTCAACAACGCGCTCGAAAAGACGGACGCAGACATAATTGCCGTATCCGCCGGTTTTGACAATCATGAAAACGACTGGGGCGGGTTGCTCAAGACCGAGGATTACACCTCTATGGGCAAACTTGTCCGGGATGTCGCCTGCCGCAATGCGGGCGGTTGTTTCGGCATTCTGGAAGGCGGCTACAATCACACTGTTCTAGGCAAGAATGTTCTGGCCTTTATTGAGGGATTGGGCGCCTAAAAAGGAAAATCCTTATCGGGCGGCTTCTTTTGCTCGACCGCTTTTTCGGGGGTGATAACCTGACCACCTGATGACCTGGGGGTCACTCGAGGCGGCGCGAGGTTATACGGATATTTTTCCGCTTTTTTATGAACCGCGTTGGTGTGGACGACGATGGATCGGGGCACGGTAGGGCAGGCGAGTTGACACGCGCCGCAGCCGATGCAATATTGCTTGTCGATTTCCGGATAGAGAATATTTTCCTTGTCCACGAAACGGATAGCATGCGTCGGGCAGACTTCCCCGCAGGCGCCGCAATTATTATGATCGACGAAAACAACGCAAATATCTTTTAAAAGTTCGGCTTCGCCAATCTGCGTGATTTTTTTTTCATCAAGCGAAAGTGGCATGAGCGCGCCGGTGGGGCAAACCTTACAGCAGACGTTACACTCATAATCACAAAAACTTTTTTCATAATTCATTTTCGGTTGCAGCAAACCGGATACGCCGAAGTCCATAAAAGTAGGCGTCAGCACCTGCGTTGGGCAGATACTGACACATAGAGAACAGGCGGTGCAGGTCTCTATAAAGCGTGTTGTATTGAGAGAGCCGGGCGGCGTGACCGGCGGATTTGCCCTTGCGGAATTGGCGTCCAGAAACGCGCGAATGTTCGCGTTAAACGCTAAAAGACCGGCGGCAGACGCCGCGACACTTCCGATGATAAAACCACGGCGCGCCGGCGACCAGGTATCGATATTGGTTTGACTTTGTCTTCGTTGATAGCTGATGGTGGCTTGGGAACAGGCATCAAGACAGTTAAAGCAGCCTACGCAGCGACTCATGTCAATGGAGGCGTTTTGCGGGTCAATGCACCCCGCCTTGCAGACATTTTCACACCGCACACATTCGGAACAGGCTTTTTGGTTCAGCGTGAATTGAAAAATGGACACGCGCGATAGCAGTCCTAAAAGCGTTCCCACCGGACAAACCGTATTGCAATATAGGCGGCCGCGTGTTGCGGCGAGATACAAAATCAGCAGGAAAAAGCCCGCCGTCACGGCCAAAACCGACAGGGGAATGGAAGCCGTCTGTTTCGGGTACCAGTAAAGATCAAAAGGCTTTAAGGCCATAATTCCCAGGTTGTAAGTCTGGATGATCAGCGGTTGAAGAAAATGCGCAAAAATTCTTCCTGTCAGAGAGTAAGGGTCAATCAGGCTGACCAGCGACAATGAACCGATCAATACCGCCACGACCGTTAAAGCCAGAAGCGTATAGCGCAGGCCGTTATGGGGTTTGGAAAAAGAATGTTTGGGCTGCAGGCCGACCCGTCGCGATCCAGCCATCAGCAAATCCTGAAGCGTTCCCAGCGGGCACAGGAAGGAACAATAAACCCTGCCGAAGATCAGTGTAATCAGCACAATAAAGATCAAACCGGCAATGAACAATGCTTCCGGCTGTGTGATTGTTTGCATCAGAGCAGGGACAAATTGAAAAGGCAGCAGGATGTCCGAAAGGCTGACGGACAATTTTTCCGGGCCCACAAACAGCAGGATAAACAAAATAAAGATGATACCGGACATGATCTTGCGTATCTTTATCAGCGTCAAGGATTGCGCTCCTCATTTCAAAGTCAAATCCGCGCGAGGGTAGGGAACGGTCGCGACCACCCCTGCGGGTGGCAAGACCGTTCCCTACATGGCGAAAGTGACAATTTTCAGCTCTTTTAAGTTCATATTGCCGGTTTTCTGGGCATGGGCAATTTTGATGTAACCTATGTCTTCGGGTTCCTTCCCGAAAATTCTGACGGCTGCCGCGTCCACCGCCACAATATCCCTAGACATGAGCAGTGTCTTTTTCATCTGAATGTTGGCAGACTGAGGGTTGCTCGGGCCTGCGGGCCCTTGGCTCATCAGCACGCGGTAAGCGTCCACTATATTGAGATCGGGTTTGCGATACAGACAAAAATCCGCAATGCACTGATCCAGACCGGTCAGATGATATTCCATACGGTTTTTAACGATGCCCATCAGATTTTTCATGGCGATGGACAGATGCGCGGAGCTGTGATGCTTGAGCACCGGTGCATTGATGAACACGTCGCAATCCAGAATCAGGCTGTGTACATCCGCCGTTTTCAGTTTCTTGCCGCCGGGAATCGTGACTTCGCGGTAACTGAAATCATCCACCGGCACAATGATGCCGCGTGCGGCTTTGGCCGCGTCCTCGATGCCACTCAGTTTATAGCAGTTCTTGGCGTTGCCGGAGGTGGGTGTCACCACGTTGTCGAAGACATAGACGCGTTTGGCGCCTGCCGTATAACAAGATTCAATGATGGTTTTGATAAGCAGTGGATTGGTGGTGGCGCCGATTTCCGGAACGCGTGGAAAACCGATGTTGGGCTTGACGACAACCGTCTGCCCTTTTTTGACAAACTGTTCCATGCCGCCCATCAGTTCGATAGCTTTTTTGAACATGGCGTCCGGCTCGCCGTTTTTGACGGCGACCAGATCGGGAATCCCGGCAGGTTTTTCCTTTGCCAGGAGAAAATCCGGTTTGCCGAGAATAACCGCGCCACCCGCGATCAGACCGAGCGACAGACCTTTGGAAATTACTTCCCGCCGGTTGAATTTACGTGTGTCTGTCATATTTACCTCCTGTTTATTGTGTCTTGACTAAGAAACAAACAAAATATTTCGAGAGCTTTGCACAACCACATAAAACCAACAATTTTGTCATTCCCGTCTTGTGACCTGAAGGTTACGAAAGCGGGAATCCAGTTTTTTCAATTGCTTACTAGATTCCCGCTTTCGTAACCTTCAGGTTATTCGCGGGAATGACGAATAGAGAGGTTGTGCAAAGCTCTCATTTCGGTGTTTGAGAATTATAAGGAGAAAGTGATCAGGTGTCAATCAAAAGAGGATAGCAGGGGTGCCGTATACATTTTCATGACGGTGTGGAATTCCAACCCTTCCGGGGTTGAACTGTACCATGGGTTGTGGTATAAAAAGACCGCTCACTTACTTTATGCATTGCAAGTTGATTCCCCAAATATAAAAAAAGGAGGTCTATGCGCGATGTCAGAAGAAGCTCACAAAAAAGAACACGACGAAAAATATCTGGACAAGCTGACCATCAAGGAATTGCGGGAAATGGCCGCCGAGTTTCCCCATGAACGGGCGATTCACGACATGAAAAAGGAGGAAATCATCGCCTTTATCAAGGAAGTCAAGGGTATCAAGGACGACGGGCTCATCAAGAGAAAGAAACATATGGCTAAAATCAAAATATCCAAGACCGAACTCAAGGCCAAAATCCGCGAACTGAAGGGTCTCCGGCTGCAGGCAATGGAAGTAAGCGAAACCGAAAAAGCTGTCTTGCTGCGACATCAGATCAGCAGACTGAAGAAGATATCACGCCGCGTCGCAGAAGCGTGAAGAAGTACGCTGTGAGGCTGAAGACTATAGACTGAAGGTTAAAAGGAAAGGGCAAGATGTTACACGCAACATCTTGTCCTTATTTTTTGTTTTCCCCTGAAAAATAATGAGCTTTTGTGAGTGGTAATAATTAATATTCATTTGATTTTCAACGGGAATTTAGGTATGAAGCCTGTGGACGCTCACCAGCAAAAGATCTAAGTATAGAACTTCATGTAGATCACATCATTCCTTGGTCAAAAGGTGGACAGAACACAGCGGAAAATCTGCGCACACTTTGCTCCGATTGCAATTTAGGGAAATGTGTAACTATTGAAAATGCATAACAAATAAATCAACCGGACCCGCGTTCCGCGGGCCGGTGATTATTTCATTCGCTATAAAAATATTTGATGTTGTGACGTTTTAGTGCTATAGTTACGCAACGTCACAGGAGGTGATATTATGGGAACAGCGGCAATGCGCGCAACAGTTTATTTAGATCCGGAATTGCACAAAGCATTACGATTGAAAGCGGTAGAGACCACGCAGTCAATCTCGAAACTTGTGAATGACGCCATCAAAGAATCCCTTGCCGAGGACGCGGAAGATATTGCGGCTTTTGAGGCAAGAGCCAAAGAGCCATTGATTAGCTACGACGCGATGATCAAGAGGCTGAAAAAAGATGGCCGAATATAAAATCTATTTTAAAGAATCTGTTGAAAAGGATTTCCGCGCAATACCAAAGAATGATCTACAGAAGATCATCCTTCGTATTCAGGCTCTCGCAAGTGACCCGAGGCCGCCAGGCCACGAAAAACTCACAGGACAAGAAAGATATCGCGTCCGTCAAGGTCATTACAGAATAGTCTATTCTATTCACGATAAAGAATTCACGGTTTGGGTAGTAAAAGTTGGACATCGCAAAGATATCTACAGATGAAGCGAACAAGAACATACAGTCGGCTAAAGCTTGCTGGGCTGCTCCGGATCAGCTTTTAGTCAGGCTGGTTACCGTGACAACCGCCACGGCAACCAGCTTGATCCGGAATATCTTTCAATCTTTGATTTTTCATCCGGCATGCGCCGGATTCCGCTTCACCTTCAGCCTTCAGTCTATTCCCCTAAAGCATCTCAATCGCGGTCGCCATCGATACTCCGCCGCCACCGCACAGGGTGGCCAGTCCAAGGGTTTTGCCATGTTTTTGCATGGCATGGATAAGCGTAACCATGATTCTGCATCCGGTAGATCCAACCGGATGTCCAAGACCGATGCCGCTGCCGTTGATATTAGTAATTTCACGGTTTAAACCAAGTTCCTTTTCGCAACCGAGATACTGACCGGCAAATGCTTCATTGACTTCAATCAGATCAAAAGCATCCAAGGTAAGACGCGGGTCGTTTTTGAGCAGGTTTTTTACGGCTGGAACCGGGCTTAAACCCATCACGGAAGGATGGCACCCACCACGTCCGGAGGAACGTATCCTGGCGATTGGTTTCAATCCTAATTCCTTGGCTTTTTCGGCCGACATGATAATCATGGCTGAAGCGCCATCGTTAAGCCCGGAGGAGTTGCCGGCCGTAACCTTGCCAACCTTAGGGATAAATCCCGGTGGTAATGCCTGCAATTGTTCCATTGTTAATCCGGGACGGAAATGTTCATCTTTGTCGAAGATGATGGGCGGTTTGCCTTTTTTCTGGGGGATCTCAATCGGCACGATCTCGTCCTTGAAGTCGCCATTTTTGGTGGCGCGCTCGACGTTGTTATGGCTGCGCAGGGCAACCTCATCCATTTCCTGGCGGCTGATGTTCAAAAGTTGGGCAATCAGTTCCGTGGTATGGCCCATGATATAGGGTTTGCCCTTTAAACTTTCGAAAGGCTGGCCTGATTTGACGGGACCATCGTCCCCCAACGGCATGACGTATGAGCCGCAATGTAATGCGCGGATCATGGAATCCACAAAAACACTGTCCTGAAGGCGGCAGCCCCAACGGGCGTCGAAATTTACATAGGGTGTGCCGGACATATGCTCAACGCCGCCGGCCAAAATGATGTCAGCCATATCGGCTTTGATCATGGCCGCGCCGCTTAGTACGGCTTCCATGCCTGAAATACATACACGATTCAGCGTAACAGCGGTCACGCTTTCCGGAATACCGGCCAAAAGAGCTCCTACACGAGCAACATTAAGTGTATTACAGGATTCAAGGCAGCAACCGAACCGGACATCATCAATCATGACCGGGTCTATTCCGGCACGTTTAACGGCCTCTTTCATGACAACAGCCGCAATGCGTGCTCCGATCATGTCCTTTAATGTACCCCCGAAAGTTCCTATGGCTGTCCTGCACGCTGATACAATAACCACATCTTTCATCGTATAATCTCCTTTTTAAGTGGAACGACGTTCCTCGATTTACCGACCTACCCCCGATCATTGTACCAACATGCTAAGGGTTCGGCCATTTTGAGGGTTCCTACTCTATCCTGGATGAATAAAAGTTAGGCCAGTAATTTTGTCTGAACACTCCTGAGAATATTCTCGGCATCCTTGACGATAGACTGCACCATGTCGTTAACTTTAGGCATATCATTAATACGCTGCGCCGCTTCTCCGGCAGCCATCATCGCTTTTGTCTTGTCACCATCGCAAACGGCTTTGATGGATTCAATCTCAAATTGGATGAGAGACATATCAATCGTTGTATAATCGTCGGGGATTCCGAGAAAAACACCGGGCGATTTTTGCAACGTGTTTTTGGCGTGTTCGTCGCTGCGAGGATTTTTCAGCCAGCGGGCAGGTCCTACAAAACCACGGGCAACCAGCGTTCCACGGTCACCGGCAGCAACAACACCTTCCTTCCAGATCTGGTGGAAGTCGCTTTCCTGCGTTGCCAGAAAACGTGTTCCCATTTGCGCGCCGTCTGCGCCGAGAACCAGGGCTGCGGCCAGCGTCTTGCCGTCGCAGTATCCACCGGCGCCTGCCACCAGGGTTTTATCGTCGGAAACCGCTTCGACTACGGCGGGCAGCAGAATCATCGAATGTACGGGCTCCCAGGAGGTATGGAATCCGCCTTCATGTCCGGAGGCCACAATGACATCCACGCCTGCCTTTTTACAACGCAAAGCTCCTTTCACGGAAGGAACAACATGCATCCAGATAAATCCCGCATTTTTAATCTTGTCCTTCCAACCGACCGGGTCACCGGCGGATGTGAAGATTACTTTAAAACACTTTTTCATGTCTGGATTCTCTTCACGAACCCGGATGGCCGTGTCTATCATGATATGCGAATACTTGACGAGTTCCGCCGACACCATAACGTTTATTCCGAATACGCCTCCTTTATCCTTGACTAAGCGATAGGTGCGTTTTAACAGCTTCTCCAGGACGGTGGCCATGTCATCCTCCCGGTTCGCTTCCGCAGTTTCCACAAAAGCATTGTAAATCCAAGGTTGATCGTCCTTGTTAAAAAGACCGCTCGTCGAAAGCAATCCCAGAACGCCTGCATTGGCCGAGGCCACGCAAAGGTTGTTGTTGCTGAATGGTCCCATGCCCGCCTGGATGATCGGGTATTTTGCTCCGGTTAACTCACACAATCTTGATTTAATCATAATTATCCCTCCATTTAATTTTTGTTATGAAATTTCTTTTCGGATTTCCTATGCCGTAAGTATGAAAATATATCAATAAATAGTTTCGTCAATGGATAATAATTAATTATTTAAATAGCAACTATGATGAAACCGTAAAAGACCCATGCCGTATTTCACCTAATATAAAAAGCCCGTTCCTCTCCGGAGCGGGCTTTTTATTCTGGCTCCCCAGCGCGGACTCGAACCACGGACATGGTGGTTAACAGCCACCCGCTCTACCGACTGAGCTACTGGGGAACATATTTGATTTTCAAGGATTCTTCTTGCCTTTAGTCCGATAATTATAAACAGACTCAAGCTGCTAAAGAAAATTTTCAGCGGCTACATAATACAAGACGAGGCGGATGTCAACAACTTCAATAAAATAATTACTGAAAGTAAGAAAGACCCAAATAAATTGAATTGCATGAGAAAATCAGTCGTCAAAACGATAATTTCAAAGAAATTCATCATTATCTTGCCTCAAAATCCGGGATGCGATATAAACGCAAATCTAAAATTTGGGAAGTCCGATGAACAAGAAGCCCGGCAGTCAGACAAAACTGAAAAAAGATGTTTTGGAACAAAGCCTTTGCACCGGCTGCGGGGCCTGTGTCAGTCTGTGTCCGTATCAGGTCGTTTACCATGACCGGACGGTTCAGCTCCATGACTGCGATCTGACTGACGGGAAATGCTACGCATTTTGCCCCCGGACGCCTGCCGACTACGGACAAATTCGGGAAAGTCTCTTTGATGTCAGTGAGGTAACGCCGGAAATCGGTGCGGTAAAAGGTTATTATTTATCGAGGGCTGCCGATCCTGCATTGCGTGCGAAAGCCCAGCATGGCGGCACGGTGACGGGCCTTCTGGAAGTCGCTATAGCTGAAGGCCTGATCGATTCCGCCATTGTCTCTTCACGTAACGAAGAATTGGAGCAAGAGGGCAGGCTGATTGAAGCTAAAAGTCAGTTGTGCGATTATGCGAAAAGCAAGTTTACGGTATCTCCTACAGTGGCCGCTTTCAACCGGCTGATGGGCGACACGGTTAGAAAAGTCGGTGTTGTGGCGACGCCCTGTCAGGCGCTGGCGCTGGCAAAAATGAAGACGGCAGTAATAAGTAATGACAGTAAAATCAATCAATTAAACCTGGTGATTGGTTTGTTTTGCGGTTGGACTCTATCGGTCGAAAGCTTTCACCGCTTGTTGCAGCAATATCAGATATCCCCTGAAGCGCTCACCGGCATGGATATTCCGGCGGGAAAAAATATTCTGGAACTTTACACGAACGAATCCGTGACGTCCGTGTCCATGGCCGAGGTGGACGCCTGTGTTCGGACGGCCTGTCACTATTGTATCGACAGTACGGCGGAGTTTGCCGATCTGTCCGTCGGCGCAGCGCGTTTCGGTGGTGACTGCGATGAGATGCGTGGCTGGAACCAGATCATTGTGCGATCGGAGCTTGGAAAACAGGTGATGGAACTGGCTGTTGACCGGGGCGCGCTGGAAATCAGGGAGGCCCCGGCGTCAGCCTTGCAGAACCTGAAAAACGCGGCGGCGGAAAAAAAGAGAAAAGCATTAAAAAACATTATTGAGAAAAGCCGTTCGGTAAAAAATCTTTTGTATCTGAACAGCGACGATCCGGTCGTACGAAAATATTTGAGTATTGATAAGAAACGAAAAGGGAAATCATGACCAAACTCTTGTCACCGGCCAAATCAAAGGTGTTATTTCTGGGCAATGAAGCGATTGCGCGCGGTGCGCTGGAAGCAGGCGTTGCGGTGGCCACGGGCTATCCGGGGACGCCGTCATCCGAGGTGATCGAATCCCTGGCGCGTGTCGCCTCCGAACGAAACCTGTATGTGGAATGGTCGGTCAACGAAAAAGTGGCCCTCGAAGTGGCCGCCGCCGCGTCCTTTGCCGGCCTGCGTTCGATGGCTGTCATGAAACAAAACGGCGTGAATGTGGCATCGGATTTCCTTCTGCATTTGACCGCGTCGGGTACGCGTGGGGGGCTGGTGCTGGTTTCCTGCGAAGATCCGGGCGCGCTCTCCAGCGTCAATGAAGGGGAATCACGCTATTTTGCGCGGATGCTGGAAATGCCGCTTTTGGAACCGGCGGATTTTCAGGAAGCCAAAGACCTGACGAAGTGGGCGTTTGAATTATCGGAACAAATCGGCAATGTCGTGATGCTGCGATCGGTTACGCGTATGTCGCATGCGAGCGGCAATGTGATTTGTGGAAAATTGCCGATAAAAAGCGGGAAAGCTCACTTTGAATATGATGGATCGGTCATGGACTCGAGCCGCGGGCCGATGATCAGCACGCCGGTGGTGGCTAAACATCTGCTGCATCAGAAAAAACTAAAAAATATCGAGGCGTTGTTTGAGAAAAGTCCTTTTAACCGGTATGTCGGCGCGGCGAAACCGGAGTTGCTTATGATCACCAGCAGCGCCTGTTTCCTTTATGCCAAAGAAGCTGTCGAGATGCTGGGACTGCAAAAGCGTGTAGGGATTTTGAAACTGGGGACGACCTGGCCTCTGCCGCCTAAGCTGCTTGAAAAACACCTGCGCAAGAAGACGAAGATTCTGATTGTTGAAGAAGTGATGCCGTTTCTTGAAGAAAACGTGAAGGTTCTGGCTGCAGGTCTTGTGAACCGGATCGGCGTTAAAACATTCTTTGGTAAATACGATGAAACGCTGCCGTCCGTGGGCGAGCTCAATCCGGATATTGTCGCCGTCGCGCTGTGTCATATTTTGAAGGTAAAGCGCAAAACGCTTCCGGCTAACTATCTCAGCGACTCTCAGAAAGCAGTAGCGCTGATTCCCGCGCGCGAACAAACGTTTTGCGCCGGGTGTCCGCACCGCGCGTCGTTCTGGAATATTCACAACGCCATCGCGCTCGACGGCCGTAAAGGTTTTGTTTGCGGAGACATCGGCTGTTATTCCATGGCAGCCCTGTCGCCCGCGACCGGCTATCACACGATGCCTACGCTCCATTCGATGGGCTCCGGTACAGGACTGGCGAGCGGCTTTGCCAAACTGGCTCAGTTCGGCCTCGATCAACCGATTCTGACGGTTTGCGGGGATTCCACTTTTTATCATGCGGTGATTCCGGCGCTGATCAACGCGCAGCACAACCGCGCGGACATTACGTTTATTGTGCTGGACAATGCCGGTACGGCCATGACGGGATTTCAGCCACATCCGGGCCTCGCGATCAGTGCGATGAAAGAGGCGGTTCCCGCCGTGGACATAGCGGCGATTTGCTCCGCCATCGGCGCTAAAGTGGCGCTAAGCGATCCGTTTGACCTGAAGACGACCGGTAAAATTCTGACCTCGTTTCTGGCCGATAAAGGATTGCTCAAGGTGTTGATCCTGCGTCAGGCCTGCGCGCTCAGCCCCGAGAAAAAGGGAAAGAAAATATTTGACGTGAAGGTGAACGAATTGTTGTGTCTGGGCGATGCGTGCGGCTGTAACCGCCTGTGCACGCGGATTTTCCGCTGTCCGGCGCTTACCTGGGACCGGACGACGAAGAAGGCGGTGGTCGATGAGGTTATCTGCGCCGGTTGTGGCGTGTGCGCCTCGATCTGTCCGCAGAATGCGATTGTTAAAACGGAGGCGGCACTCTGAAATGAAAAAGCAGCTCCTTTCAAATACAAAGAATCTGATTCTCACCGGCGTCGGCGGTCAGGGCAACGTCATGGCCTCAAGGACGCTGGCGGGCATGCTGGTGGATGCGGGCTATATCGTCACGATCGGCGAAACGTTCGGTATGTCACAGCGCGGCGGCTCAGTCATGAGTCATCTGCGTATTTCACCCGATTCGGTTAAAAGCCCGCAGATTCCCCGTGGTGGGGCGGATGTGATCGTGGCGCTTGAGCCACTTGAAGCGCTACGTGTCCTCACGGTTTACGGCAATCCGCAGGTCTGCGTGTTGTCCAATACACGACCCGTTTATCCCATCGGCGTGATCACAGGCGAGCTTTCCTATCCATCGGAAGAAAATATCCAGGTGGCGTTTCAGCGATTATCGAAAGCCTTCTGGAGCATTGATGCGACATCAGCGGCGCTTGCGCTTGGTAATCCCGTTTTGAGCAACATTGTGATGATCGGGGCACTGGCCAAAACCGGCCTTTTACCCATCGACCGCAGGATGTTTGAAAAAGAGATCAAAAAAACGCTTGCTGTGGATAAATGTGCCGTGAATTTAAAGGCATACGATGCCGGCGGCGAAATGATCAAATAATGGTTGACGATCCGCCATAGAACCTTATATTACAACTCCTACATTATTGCCGAGGTGAAATTTCGTGGCGAATATTTATTCAGCGATTAAAGTGAGCAAACATGTTTACTGGGTGGGAGCCATTGACTGGTCGATCCGCGATTTCCACGATTACACCACGCCTCACGGCAGCACCTACAACGCCTACCTGGTGATGGCGGACAAGATAACACTTATTGATACGGTCAAAGCGCCGTTTATGGATGAAATGATGGCACGGATCGCATCCGTAATTAATCCATCGAAGATTGACTATATTGTTTCCAACCATTCCGAACAGGATCATTCCGGATGTGTTTTGGAGGTTATCGACCAGGTAAAACCGGGAAAGGTTTTTGCTTCCGTCATGGGCGTGAAAAATCTGAAAGACATTTTCCACTCCGATTACAACATTCAGCCCGTAAAAGACGGTGAAACACTCAGCCTGGGCAATATGGATTTGAAGTTTATGGAAACCCGGATGATTCACTGGCCGGATTCCATGTTTTCGTATTTGCAAGAAGACGGTGTGCTGTTTTCGCAGGATGCTTTCGGTATGCACCTGGCGACACTGGAGCGTTTTGCCGATGAGCTGCCAGCCGATATGCTTGCATACGAAGCTGCAACTTACTATGCCAATATCGTGCTGCCTTATTCACCGGTCGTGCTTAAAGCGCTGGAAAAGGTAGCGGCAACCGGCTGGGCGATCAAAATTTTCGCGCCGGATCATGGGCCGGTCTGGAGAAAAGACCTCGGATTTATTATCGATCTTTATAAAAAGTGGGCCGAGCAGAAACCGGCCAACAAGGCGGTTGTCGTTTACGCGACGATGTGGCATTCGACGGAAATGATGGCCAGGGCGATTGCGGAATCGCTGGCGCGGGAAGGTGTTCGGGTGAAGCTTTTGTCTATGAATGATGTGCATCGCAGCGAAGTGGTTTATGAAGTGCTGGATGCGGGCGCGCTGATTGTTGGATCGCCCACACTGAACAACAACATGCTGCCGCAGATGGCGGACGTCATGACCTATCTGAAAGGCTTGAAACCCGCTAATCTGATTGGTGCGGCTTTCGGTTCCTTCGGTTGGAGCGGCGAGTCGGTCAAGGATTTGGAGGGGATTCTCAAAGAGATGAAAGTGGATATCGTTGCCGAGACGATTTCCGTCAAGCATGTTCCGGCAAAGGACGTCCTCGAAAAATGTTCCGAACTGGGTAAGGTGATTGCAGTCGAATTGAAAAAAAGAATTTCCGGGTGAAATTTATAATTTTGCAAGGAGGATAAAAATGAAGAAATATGTTTGCAGTGTGTGCGGTTATGAATATGATCCGGCCAAGGGAGATCCAGAAAGCGGCGTAGCGAAAGGCACGGAATTCAAGGATTTGCCGGAGGACTGGACCTGTCCGGTTTGCGGCGCAGACAAAAGTGAGTTTGTTCCAGCCTAAACCAACCATCCACAGGAGTTTGACGCATGGACGAAAAAATTCGTGATGCCCTGCAGCAGGCCTATGTCGGCGAAGCCAAAGCCGTCCTGAGGCTTAAAATGTACGCCGACAAGGCGGACGCGGAAGGTTACAAACAGATTGCGCGCCTGTTCCGCGTGATCGCGGTTTCCGAAGAGATCCACGGTATGCGAGCGCTCAGAGTGCTCAAGGAAATTAAAACAACGGAAGAAAATCTGGCCGTCAGTTTTGAATCGGAAAAGACGGTGGCAGAAATCGCCTACGACAGTTTTGTGAAAATGGCTGAGCAGGCAGGGGATAAACCGGCCCTTCTGCATTTCAGCCAGAGTCGCGATGTGGAAGAAACGCACGCCAAGCTCTATAAACAGGCGATGAATCATTTCATGGAAGAGCGCGAAACGGTTTATCACGTTTGTAAAGTGTGCGGCTATGTGGCCGACGGCGAGCTGCCGGATGAATGTCCCGTCTGCGGCGCGAAAAAAGACCAGTTTACAACTTTCGATCAATAACGGGTTGTTTGTTGGGTCGGGATTTTCGAAAGACCAGATTGGAGAAAATACATGGCTGTCCGTCGCATTGCTCTGCTACTGCTGTTGCTTGTGTTTCTGGGGTTGCCGAAAATTTCGATAGGCGCGGAAAAGCCGTTGTGGGAATTGGGGATCGGCGGCGGATTCCTTCTGATGCCGGATTACCGCGGTTCTGATAAGACGCGGGCCTATCTATTGCCGTTTCCTTACGCAGTGTATCGTGGGGGAATCTTCAGGTTGGAAGATAAGAGAATTGCGGCAAGGATTTTCTCAACAGACCGGGTGACGCTCGATGCGAGCGGTTACGGCGCGGTGCCGGTGAAGAGCGATGACAACAGCGCACGCGCAGGCATGCCGGACCTTGATCCGACATTCGAGTTCGGCCCGGCGCTGCGCATCAAACTTTTGGACTCTAAAGAAAACAGATATCTCTTGAGTGTGGCGGTGCCGCTGCGCGCTGTATTTTCTACGGATTTTCGTTCTGTGCGGTATGAGGGTTGGGTGTTTGCCCCCAGATTAAATTTTGAAAGAGGCGATGTGATTCCCGGGGCGGGTTTATATCTGGGCGTCTCGGCCGGTCCTATGTTTGCTGATCGGGGCTACCATAAGTACTTCTATGAAGTCGAGCCGGTGTATGCCACGAACACGCGTCAGGCTTATACGTCGGGTGGAGGGTACAGCGGTTCGACACTGACGGTCGGTCTGGGAAAAAATTACAAACAGTTTATTTTTAAAACTTTTGTCAGCGCTGATTTTTTAAAGGGCGCCGTGTTTGAGGATAGTCCCCTTACAAAGACACAAACATCCTGGATGGGCGGTTTCAGCATCACCTGGGTCTTTTTAAAATCGGCAAAGACTGTAGCGGATGAAAGCACACATTAAGTGTTATGCAATTTGCTGATAAAGGAAAATTCATGCTGGTTCTCCTGACACGTTGGCTCGTCATTACCGTGGCCATACTGCTTGCCTCCACGATTGTTCCCGGTATTCGGGTTGCGTCCCTGACAACAGCGATTATCGCCGCAGCCATTCTGGGGATCATTAATACTTTTTTGCGTCCTGTTTTGCTGATTCTTACACTGCCGTTGACCATTTTGACGCTTGGAGTTTTCGCTTTCGTCCTCAACGCTCTCATGTTGCTTTTGGTGGCCTATTTTGTTCCGGGATTTGAGGTCAATGGTTTCTTTTCGGCGTTTCTGGGCGCTTTGATCATCAGCATCGTCAGCTGGATTGCCAACCGCTTTATCCAAACACCCAAGGGGAAACACAATCGCCAAAAGCCGGATTACATTGATCTGGAACGGGGGGATGACGGGAAATGGCGCTAGATGCAACGCTCAATCTCACCCCCGCGATGAAACAGTATGTCGACATCAAGGGAAAATATCCCGACTGCATTTTGTTTTACCGCATGGGCGACTTCTATGAGATGTTTTTTGAAGACGCCCTGACAGCCGCACCCATTCTGGAAATTACGCTCACATCCCGCAATAAATCTAAAGATGATGCCGTGCCACTTTGCGGATTTCCCTATCATGCCGCCGCCGCTTATATTACCAAGCTTGTGGAAAAGGGGTTTAAGGTGGCCATCTGCGAGCAAGTGGAAGACCCCAAAAACGCCAAGGGAATTGTCAAACGGGATGTCATTCGTGTGATCACGCCTGGTCTGGTGCTGGATGAGGAAAATCTGAAAGCCTCGGAAAACAATTACCTGGCTTGTATCAGTTCCGGACGCGACATGCTGGGACTGGCCTTTCTCGATATATCGACCGGCGAGTTTCAAATCGGCGAGTTCTCCAGTCGCGACGCACTCCTTTCCGCCATGAGTGGTCTGGATTTCAAGGAATTACTGATCAGCCATGCCTTTCCTGATCCGGTATTGAGAAAAATGCTGGAGGCGCAAATGCCGGCTGGTTGCGTTAATGGTATCGACGAGTCCTGTTTTGAACCCAGACAAGCCGATGAGATACTGGATCAGGAGCTTGACGCCCAAGTTCTTACAAAATCAAAAATTAAAGATCGGTCAGCAGCTAAAATCGCTGCGGCCGTCATTTTGCGTTATGTCAATTCCACACAGATGATTCGCGCCTCTCATATTTCCGAAATCAGATGGTATTCACCGGAAAACTATTTGATCCTTGATGAGACAGCCCGCCGGAATCTGGAAATATTTTCGACCATTCAGGATAATGCCCGCGCAGGCTCTCTTTTTTCCCTGATCAATGAGACGCTCACGCCGATGGGCGCCAGACGTTTGCGCTGGTGGATGGGCTATCCGCTGGTGCTGCCAGAAAGAATCCGCGGCCGGCTCGCAGCTGTTCATGAAATCAAGGATAACCACGCGGCGCGGTCCAATCTTCGCAAAACGCTTTCACGCATCTATGATCTGGAAAGATTAGCCGGACGCGTTGCGCTCAGAGTGGCGACGCCGCGCGATTTGCTCGCACTCAAATCGTCGTTGACTGTTTTGCCCCAGCTCCAATCCCTGCTGACCGATTGTACCGCGTCTGCTTTGGTTGCGATTCGCAAAGAGATGACCGACATGTCTGCTCTTGTGGATTTGCTTCACCGCGCGATTGTCGCTGATCCGCCGCCCCGTACCCAGGACGGAGGATTTATCGCTTCCGGTTTTGATGACGGACTTGATCAACTGCGCTCGATCAGCCGTGACGGGAAGCATTGGATTGCCCAGCTTGAGGCCAAGGAAAGGCAGTCCACGAGCATCAACTCGCTCAAGGTCGGATTTAATAACGTCTTCGGCTACTACATTGAAGTGACCAAGGCTAATGCCGGGTTGGTGCCGGACTCCTATGTGCGCAAACAGACGCTGGTCAATGCCGAGCGCTATATTAACCAGGAGTTGAAGGAGTTTGAACAGACGGTACTCAACGCCGAAGAAAAAATCCGTGACCGCGAAAATGAACTTTTTAATACGTTGCGCGACGATCTGATGCAGTACGTTCCAGACATTCAATATAATGCTTTTCGTGTGGCCGAGCTCGATGCATTTTGCGCTCTGGCGGAAGTGGCCGAAAAATACGCCTATGCCTGTCCGGAAATCGATGAAGAAGACGTCATCAACATCAAAGATGGACGCCATCCGGTGGTCGAAGCGGCTTTAAAAAAAGAAGGTTTTGTGCCCAACGATACTCTGCTGGATTTGCAGGGCAATCGACTGCTGGTGATTACCGGGCCCAACATGGCCGGTAAATCCACTTACATCCGGCAGGTTGCTTTAATCGTGCTTTTGGCGCAGATGGGCAGTTTTGTGCCCGCAGTCCACGCCCGAATCGGTGTGGTGGATAAAATTTTCACGCGTATCGGCGCGTCGGATAACCTGATGAAAGGCCAGAGCACCTTTATGGTGGAAATGATGGAAACGGCACGGATTCTGACGAACGCGACGCCCCGCAGCCTGGTCATTCTCGATGAAGTGGGCAGAGGCACGTCGACGTTTGACGGGTTGAGTATTGCCTGGGCGGTGGCCGAATACATTCACGATTTTTGCGGGCGGGGTATCCGCACCTTGTTTGCCACGCATTATCACCAGTTGACGGATCTGGCCGCGTCCAAAGAAGGAGCGAAAAATTACAATATCGCCGTGAAGGAGTGGGGTGAAAAAATTATTTTCCTGCGCAAGATCATGGAAGGCGGAACGAGCCGTAGTTACGGTATCGAAGTGGCGCGGATCGCCGGCGTGCCGCCCGATGTGATTGCCCGGGCCAAAGAAATACTGTGTAATCTGGAAAAAGGGGAGTTCGACGAGATCGGCATGCCTCGCATCGCTCGTGGTAAGAGTGCCTTGACACCGGAAAATCCGCAGTTGAATCTGTTTGTGGAAAGCGATGACGTCATTCTTGATGAACTGCGTCAGATCGATGTTTCCTCCATGACGCCGCTTGCGGCGCTCAATAAACTAAGCGAGCTTAAAAGCAAATTATAACAAAATAATGACTTGTATCGGCAGGGGTATTTTCGTGCAGGCCTTTAAAACAATCATGTTGATTCTGGTGATGGTCTTGTTCGTCCTTGCGGCCGCGATATTTTACGCGCCGGGATTCTTGGTTTATTCGACAAACTACGCTAAAGCGGATGCCATCATTCTTTTGTTGGGACCAGATTTTAACGCTCGTCAGAGGCATGCCCTGGATTTGGTTAAAAGAGGGATGGCTGATTATCTCATTATTCCGGCATACAACAAAACGTATACCGTCGATCAGGGAACGATAAAGCCTTTACCCGGTAAAACGGACAAAAACAATATGAATGGAAAAAGTATCCCAGCCGCACCTCGGTATTATGAAGATACACACCTGGAGCTAATTGCAGCAAAAAAGACAATGAAAATGTATGGACAAAAATCGGCAACATTCGTCAGTTCGCCCTATCATATGCGCCGTATTCAAATCATGGTGGATAAAGAATTTGATCGTCATTTTGAAACTTATTTTTCACCGACCCCCTACGAGCCGGCTCCTCTCAACGTCTGGGAATTAAAGGCGTCCGACTGGAAAAAAATATGGAGAGAATACGTCAAGATTTTGTGGTTTATAATCTACTCCCCTTGGGCATAACAGGATCCATTATCTTTCCCCCCGGATCCGGGCTTAGTTGTCCG
>JANYAF010000143.1 GCA_025355175.1 Deltaproteobacteria bacterium
AATCGGCGACTTGATATTTCCAACGATCGGCGCGATGGTTCAGGCTTACAAGAATGATTCCGATGTATCGATTCTTTCGACGCCGCAAATCATGACGCTGGATAATGAAGAAGCGGAAATTAATGTCGGTTCGAATGTGCCTTATATTACCCGGCAAGATTCAACGACACCATCTGCTCAGTATCCGGTTAATTACAACACGTATGAGTATAAAGATGTCGGCGTCATCCTGACTATCACGCCGCATATCAACGAGGGGAATTTTGTCCGCCTGAAAATATCGCAGCAGGTGACCAAAGTAACATCCGATGCTAAAAATGCGACACCGACCACATTGAAAAGAACGGCGAAAACCACCGTCGTGATCAAGGATAAAGAAACGATCGTCATCGGCGGCCTGGTGGGAGACAGCACGGAGGATGGTACAAATCAGGTGCCTTTATTAGGCAATATCCCTCTTTTGGGCTGGCTTTTCAAGGCCAAGACGGTGAAACGGGAAAAAACAAACTTGTATATCTTTTTAACGCCGCAGATTGTCCGCACACAGCAGGACGCTGCTGGCTTGTATCAGGAAAAAAGAGAGACAATGGGTGAGGTGGTTGAAGGAATTATTAAGTTGAATGAAAGGAAACAGGATTCCTATCCGTTAGGTGTCGTAAAACCTGACGAGAAAAACGCTCCGGCCAATCCTTGAATCCGAAAGGCAGTATAGCTTATGTCCACAATTCATACAGCCTTAAATGTTTCCGTGGGTATTGATAAAAATGCCGCCGGTTCTGGGGGGGGAAAAGTTTCTTCCCTGGATGAAAAGTTGCTTGCCGTGGGCGTGTCTCCCGAAACGCTGACGGAAGCATACAGCGCTAAAGGCAATGGCGGCGCGGGATTTTTTGAACTGTTGACCCGCAAGAAAGCCATCGATGAAATCCCGCTCTTGCGTATTTTGTCGGAGCATTTCAGCATTCCCTTCTGGCGGGAACTGCCGATGGAGAGCATCAACATCGATTTTACGCAAAGCGTCCCGATCCACTATTTAAAGAAACACAAGATGGTCCCGATTATTACTGCCGAGACCCAGGTGATTGCCGTTAATGATCCCGCCAATTTTCAGCCCGCCGACGACCTGCGCCTGCTTTTACAAACACAGAATCTGCCGATGGTTCTGGCGACGCAGGACGCGATTATAGCCGCCATTAATCTGGCCTATGATATGAGCCGTTCTTCCGCCAAGGATTACTTTGAAGAAATGAGCGAAGCGACGGCCGACGATCTGATTTCGGAAATCAGCGAGACAGCCGATCTGCTCGATGAAACCAGCGACGCCCCGATTATCAAACTGGTGAATCTGCTGGTTTCCGGCGCCATCAAAGACCGGGCCAGTGATATTCACGTCGAACCCTATTCCGGCAATTTAAAAATCCGTTACCGGATTGACGGTATTTTATATGACATCCTGAGCCTTCCGCGCCGGATTCAGTCACCGCTGACGTCCCGTCTTAAGATTATGGCGAAGCTCAATATTGCCGAAAAGCGCCTGCCGCAGGACGGCCGGATTGAATTAAAAATTGCCGACCGCCTGGTCGATGTGCGCGTGTCCGTGATTCCCACGGCTTTTGGTGAACGCGTGGTGCTGCGTCTTTTGGACAAATCCGGCAATATCCTGATGCTGTCGGATTTAGGGATGCACGATGAACGCATCAAACTGCTCAACCGCCTGATTAAATCGCCGTACGGCATCATTCTGGTGACCGGCCCCACCGGCAGCGGCAAGACCACTACGTTGTACGCAGCACTTTCCACCATTAACCGTCCGGAAATCAATATCATCACCATTGAAGACCCGATTGAATATCAAATGGACGGCGTCGGGCAGATTCAGGTCAATCCCAAAATCGATCTGACCTTTGCCGCCGGCCTGCGCTCTATTGTCCGCCAGGACCCGGATGTCATTCTGATCGGCGAAATCCGCGACCGGGAAACCGCCGAAATCGCCATCCAATCGTCGCTGACCGGACATCTGGTGTTCTCGACGCTCCATACCAACGACGCGGCCAGCGCCGTGACGCGCCTGATTGACATGGGTATTGAACCGTTTTTGGTGACCTCCTCGATTGTGGCGATCATCGCGCAGCGTCTTGTCCGCGTTCTTTGTCTGCACTGTAAGGAAGTTTACACACCCGATGAAGAAACCCTGGCGAACCTCGGGCTCAACCTGTCGGTGCTGCAAAACAATACATTTTACCGGAAAAAAGGCTGTAATCTTTGTATGCAGACCGGTTTCCGGGGACGGTCGGCGATTTTCGAAATTATGGTCGTGGATGATAATATTCGAAGACTGGTGTTGAAAACATCCGACGCCAATCAGATTAACGAACTGGCCGTCAAGCAAGGCATGATTACGTTGCAGCAGGATGGCATTCAGAAGGTCATGGCCGGCATCACGACGACCGAAGAAGTGTTGCGCGTGACGCGATCGCTCAACCGCAAAGATGATATCGTTCAGGAAACGTGACAATATGAACCGGGATAAATCACATTTAATAAGCTTTTACAAAATGAGCGGCAGCGGCAATGATTTTATCATTATCGACAATCGTGATCTATCGCTTGCCGTGGGCGATCTGCCGACCTTTGCACACAAGGTTTGCCAGAGAAAAGTTTCTGTGGGTGCGGATGGTCTGCTGCTCATTGAACCATCCGCCATTGCCGATTTTAAATGGCGTTTTTTCAACTCCGACGGCAGCGTTGCGGAAATGTGTGGCAATGCTGCCCGTTGCGTGGCCCGCTGGGCTTATCATAACGGTATCACCGGATCAAAGCTGTCTTTCGAAACGCTTGCCGGCATTATTGATGGTGAGGTCTCCAATGATGCGGTCAAAGTTCGACTCACCAATCCATCCCCATTAAAGATCGGGCAAGAGATTCTTCTCGACGGTCAAGAAAGCCTCCTGGACTGTATCGATACAGGCGTGCCTCACGCGGTCAGTTTTGTGGATCATCTGGAGATGTGCGCTGTTTTCGACAAGGGGCGTAAAATCCGTTGTCATGAATTTTTCCAGCCCAAAGGGACGAACGCGAATTTTGCCTGCACGCTGGACCGGCATAAGATGAAGGTCAGGACTTACGAGCGCGGCGTCGAAGATGAAACGCTGGCCTGCGGTACGGGCGTTGTGGCTTCGGTGCTTGCCGCCGCCGGGAGGAATCTCGTGGATTCACCGGTTGATGTGACCGTGCAGAGCGGCGAAACATTGCGCGTTTATTTTACCCGTCGGGAGGGCGCTTTCAAGGAAATATATCTTGAAGGGAAAGTAAAAATAGTTTACCAGGGAATGCTTTTTGAAGAGGCGTATCAATAAATCTGATCAGGAAGGGACGATAACTGTGCAAACGGCGGATCGATTAAAGAAAATACCACCATATTTATTTATGGAATTGAGGAAGAAAATTAATAAAGCCAAATCTGAGGGCGTGGATGTGATATCGCTCGCGATCGGCGACCCGGTGGAAGCCACACCTAATTCCATTATTGATGAACTATGCCGGACGGCCCGGGACCCACAAAATCATCGTTATCCCACCGATGAAGAAAAAGGCATGCTGGCTTTCCGCAAAGAGGTTGCCCGCTGGTATGCAGAGCGCTACGGGGTAACGCTCAATCCTGAAAACGAAATTCTGGGCCTCATCGGTTCCAAGGAAGGCTGTCATCACTTTGTGCTGGCGCGCGTTAATCCCGGCGATACGGTTTTAATGACCGATCCCGGCTATCCGGCGTATCGATCCAGCATCCTGATGGGTGAGGGCGTTCCTTATAATGTTCCCATCCTTCCGCAGAATAATTATCTGCCGGCATTGGAAGACATTCCCACGGACGTGGCGAACAAAGCCACCGCCATGTTTTTGAATTACCCGAACAATCCGACGGGCGCCTGCGCCACGCTGGAATTTTTAAATAAACTGGTGGCCTTTGCCGGTGAGTATGGCATTGCCGTTTGTTACGATAATCCATACAGCGAAATCGTCTTTGCCGGACAGGAACACATCAGCTTTCTGATGGCGCCCGGCGCGAAAGATGTGGGCATTGAACTGAATTCTCTTTCCAAGCCTTTTAATATGTGCGGTTGGCGGCTGGGAATGGCCTGTGGCAATCCCGATTTGATTGCCGGCATCAGCAAAGTTAAGGAAAACACCGATTCCGGAATTTTTAATGCGGTGCAGTATGCCGGGATTGCGGCCTTGCATAACGAAGCAGGATTTATTGAAGAGATGCTCTCCATTTACGGGCGCAGGCGAGATCTGGTTTTGAAAACGCTCAAGAAGATCGGCATTGATTTTAATCCGCCGCGTGGCACATTTTATCTGTGGGTGCCGGCGCCCAAAGGCATGACGTCGCTCGAATTCACCAATCGCCTCTTCGATAAAACCGCCGTCGTGGTTGCCTCCGGCACAGCTTACGGCCAGTACGGCGAAGGCTTTGTCCGCATATCCCTCACCATCCCGGACGACCGGCTGAAAGAAGCGATGAGTCGCATAGAGAAAGAATTTAAATAAATGGAAATGGGTATTTTGGGCCTTCCCCAGAGCGGGAAGAGCACCTTGTTTGAAATTATGACCGGCGTAAAAAGCAGTCAGTCGCATAACGAAGCGGTTGTGCGCGGCCAGGCGTCCGTGCCGGATGAGCGTTTTGACAAACTGGTCGAAATCTATAAACCGGTAAAAGTGGCACCGGCCAAAGTTCCGTTTAGCGATGTCCACGCCGTAGGCGAGCATCCATGGGAAGCCATCCGTCAGAACTTGAGCGGTACGGACGGTATCCTGCATGTGATCGATGGTTTTTCCCTGCCGGATATTTCACTCGCTCTTGATGCCTATCGCAAGCTGGAAGATGAATTGGTTCTCGCCGACCTTTTGGTTATTGAAAAAAAGCTGGAGCGTCTGACCAAAATGTCCAAAAAGGCAATTTCACCACAGGAGACGGCGCAAAACGACCTTCTGCCTAAGTTAAAAAATTACCTGGAAGCGGGGAAACCGCTGCGCGCGGCGGGACTCACAACTGCGGAAGTATTTACACTGCGAAGCTTTTCCTTCTGGACGATCAAGCCGGAACTGATTGTTGTCAATGTAGCCGAAGACAATCTATCCTTTGCCGAAGCTTTTGCCGTCGAGGCGAATTTGCCGGAACCCGTCATGGGCATCTGCTGTAAGATCGAGGCGGAACTGCCGGGCTGGATGCCGCCGATCAGAAAGAATTTCTGTCGTCCATGGGGATTGCCGAACCGGCATTTGGCCGGATTATCCGCGCCGCTTTTTCGCTTTTGGGACGCATGTCCTTTTTCACGGTCGGTGAAGACGAAGTCAAGGCCTGGGTGATTCCTCTGGAAACCAAGGCGCCCAAAGCCGCCGGCGCCATTCATAACGATTTCGAACGGGGTTTTATCAAAGCCGAGATCATGTCCTACGATGATTTCATCGCCCACGGCGGTTCGCAAACGCAGGTCAAATCGGCCGGCCGTCTGCGCCTGGAAGGAAAAGAATACATCGTCCAGGACGGCGACATCATCACCTTCCGTTTCAACGTCTGATGAGACGACAAGCGGCTGATGGTGCTGCCTGATTGAGAATCATCAGGGTCAAATATCAAAGTTAAAAATGGCTCTCATTCTTCATCTTAAAGGGGGCAGATTGATCGAAATTTTATACGTTATAGGATGTTCCCATAACACTTTTTATAAGGAGGGCCTATGCCTGAATCTTTGAAAGACAAAGTTTTTTGGATCACCGGGGCAGGAACGGGGATCGGTCAGGCGGCGGCAGTCGCCCTGGCCCAAAACGGCGCGAATGTTGTTCTTTCGGGGCGCAGAATCGACGCGCTCCAAAAGACGGCGGACCTTGTTACTTCATCCGGCGGTCGTGCATCACTGGAAGTGCTGGATGTATCCGATTCGTTATCAATTTATGCGGTAGTGGACCGCATTGTCTCACGCCATGGACGGCTGGATGCTCTGGTCAACAATGCGGGAACGAACATCACGGAGCGGCACTGGTCAAAAGTCACGCCGGAGAAATGGAACGAGGTCATTGACATAGATTTGAATGGCGCGTTTTATTGCGCGTCCGCGGTTCTTCCCGTCATGAGAAAACAAAAAGACGGTTTGATTATCAACGTGTCCTCCTGGGCGGGGCGCTTTTACACACATCTTACCGGACCGGCCTACAGCGCGGCCAAGCATGGCATGATGGCCATGAACGCCAGCATCAACATGGAAGAATGCATAAACGGCGTCCGGGCCTGCGCGATCTGTCCCGGCGAGGTCTGGACGCCGATCATGGATCGAAGGCCTGATCAACTGGGCGACGACGTAAAAGCCAAGATGCTGAAACCCGAAGATGTGGGCGAGGCCATTGTGTTTGTCGCGCGTCTGCCCAAAACCGTGTGTATCAACGAAATGATTATCAGCCCGACATGGAATCGGGGATATATTGCCGATCTGACGCCAGGGACTTGAATACGGGAGGAAGTTAATGACGCCCAAAGAGATGAGGAAAAAAGCCATTGAGATGATGGCCGGCCAGCGGTTTCATTGCAGCCAGGCTATTGCCGCCGTCGGGCAGGAAAAGCTGGGCAAGGGTAATGATGACGTTATCCGAGCCATGGGGGCGTTTGGCGGGGGATTGGGAGGCAATGGCGAAGTCTGCGGTGCGCTGGCCGGGGGACTGGCGGTGCTCGGTTTGCGCTACAGCCGCGCGCAGAGCGATGAAAAGGAAAATCCGAAAATGTGGGCTGATGCTCATGAAATGGTGCAGCGGTTTCGCGACGAGATTGTGAATCAAGCCGGTACGATTAACTGCCGGGACATCGCAGGCGTGGACTGGAAAGACCGCGGAGAAACCAGAGCGTTTTATCAAGGCGACAAGGTCAAGAAATGCATCCGTATCGTCGGCGAGACAGCGATGCTGGTGGGGGAAATGTTGGAGTGGGAGTGATATTCCCCTTTTTTATCAGGCAGATACCTGTTTTAGTTGCTTTTCAGATTCAAAGCATAAATCAGATTGGTAATAAAACTGGCGGAGAGAGCGGGATTCGAACCCGCGGTACACCTTTGAAGGGCGTACAATCGCTTAGCAGGCGATCGCTTTCGGCCACTCAGCCATCTCTCCGCTGATTATTTCAGGCCTGTATTTTTAAAACAAGACGTCTAATGATTCAAGACGCGTGTTAATTTTTCTGGCGGGAGCAGGACTCAAATTAACAATCTAACTACCCAATATCAAATAAAGTAGTTAGATGTAAATTTTTACGATGCCCCCAAAAATACCCCCAAAACAAAAAATTACCGCCTTTTTTTCGGTGCGTAAGTTACCATCACTCATGACAAGATGCAAGCCCATATTTAGGGAATTGAGACGTGGCAATAAGACACTTTGCATCCACTATGGCCCCGGCTTCTTCTTAGAATC
>JANYAF010000217.1 GCA_025355175.1 Deltaproteobacteria bacterium
CGTTTGGCAATCGGCAGAAAGTCGCGGTTGCCGAAAACGTGCCCAATGGACGAAACCAGACAAAGCCCGGTAGACGCTACGACAAAGAAAATATATGTGGCAATTAAGAGCGCCAGCGGAATTTCCCGGAAAGTACCATAAGCATGGCGGCTGCCTGCAATAAATAAGGAATAAACGCCTGAGACGACACCGGCGAGGAATAGAACAATAAAAAAACTCAAAAAGACAAGATACACCGGGCCGCCGTGTATCACGCGGCCCGCTGCATCCTTAACACACCCCGAAAATGTTGATTCTTCCGAACACCCCATGATCTTTTTCCTTATGCCGGTTCAGATCAGCTTCAGTTTAAGGAACAATGAAATCAAACTTATGGCACTGGGCGCAGAGATTCTCCGACTTCGTATGCTGATGATGGCAAAGATTACAATCGGCATCCGTCCCGTAATGCGGCGATTTATGCGGATTTTCAGGTTTCACTTTCGCCGTCTTTTCAGCCAGTTTAGCCGTCTCGCCGTGGCAGGCCACACACTTGCTCATTTCCACCTGTTCGGGTTTCTTTGCTTTGCCATGACATTGTTCGCATTTAACGCCTTTAAGCGCGTGAAGGTGGCTGCCGGGAATTTTGGCTTTGAGCGTGCCAGCGTTTTTCTCTCCCGGTATATGACAAACCAGACATCCCCCATAGGGCATCTCCTTGATCGGCAAATGACTATCCGGGAGAACCTTTTTGTCCTTGTGGCAGCCTGTGCAATCCCAGGCTTTAACCTCGGCGGCTTTAGCTGTGGCAGGCGCGGCCTTTTTTTCCTTTGCTGCGGTATCTGCACCCCCCGCAAAAATTGCAAAGATAAACAACAAAAGCGATGTGGCCAACAAAATTTTTTTTGTTTTTTTATTTTTCATTTTTATCCCTCTCGATGAAAATGGCTGCCGCAGGGCATCTCACTTTATTGATTAAACAGTATACTTTTGAAGCAGGGCAAAAAGCAAGCGTCAATGGATGATGACTGAAAAGAAATCATCCATTGACGCAGAAGCCTTTATATTACCCCCCACGGTTTTTCCGCAGCCGCGCTTTTTCCGGCAATACGGCCAAAGACAAGGCAATCGGCTATAGCCACGCCACCAAGACGCACCGCACCGTGCACGCCGCCACTGACTTCGCCCGCGGCGAAAAGTCCTTTGACGGGTTTGAAATCAAAACCCATAACCTGGGCATTTTTATCGATCACCAATCCACCCATGGTGTGATGAACCTTGGGCCAGAGTCTCGCGGCATAAAAAGGCGCTGTAGTTGTCGGTTTGGTATCTTTGAAGATCATGCAGTCAAAATCGTCATCCTTCCTCTTTTCAACAAAAGAGTTCCAACGGGCAATTTCTTTCAGAAATACATCGAGGGGTATGTCGTAGTTTTTCGCCAAGTCTTCCAAGGTGTCAAACTTCTTGATAGCCCCGATTTCCATGCCTTTCTGAACTGCATGAGGCACAACATTCTTATTTACAGCATATGAATCGCCCATGATGATGGCCGGATTGCCCATCAGAATGATAGCATCGGCGCGTTCCTTGCGATTGCCTGTTTCCTTGAAAAACCGTTTACCGGTTTTGGGATTGACCATGAGACCATTGCCAACCAGCGGTTCGCAAAACAGAGGAACATAGCCGAAACCTTTTTCATCGGGGCTTGTCCAGGGACCGAGCTGTATCCAGTCCATCTGAACATCCATAGCGCCTGCAATGCATGCTGCCAACAAGGCTTCACCAGTGGCGCCGGGCTGATTGGTGGATCCGAACTTGTCTGTGAGACGTGGGTCCTGAATCTGACGCAGCTTGATATCCTGCGAAAACCCGCCCGAACCCAGTACGATGGCTCTTTTTGCTTTAATAAAGACTTTCTTGCCCGAATTCTCATCGGGGAATTTGTAATCCTTGCACACTTCCATGCCGACAATCCGGCCATCCTTGTTGGAAATGAATTTTTCCAGCTTGGTGCGAAACTGAATTTTAATTCCAAGCTCTTTGACCTTGGCCAGCTCTTTGTTGACCAGCTCCGCTCCGGTCTGATTCAACATGCCGTGCGCTCTCTTGACGGAATGGCCACCGTGAAATCCGATTTTTACATATTTGACCCCAAGGTAGGATTCAGTCCATTCCAAGGCATCTTTGGCTCCATAGGCAACGATCTTCGCATTTTCAGGATGATTCAGATAGAGCCCGGCTCGAAGCATATCTTTGAGCATCTGCTCGGGCGAATCCTGAATGCCGTTTTCCTGTTGCAATTTAGTGCCGGGTGCACAGAAATCGCCGCCGTTGATAATGGAGTTACCTCCATGAAGCGCCATCTTTTCAACAATCAGCACATTAGCACCCGCGTTTTTCGCTTCAATCGCGGCGGCTAGTCCTGCAAAACCGCTGCCGATCACTACGACATCGTATGTATCATCCCACTTCTTCGGCAGGGCATCACCCGCAGCCTCTGCTTTCAAGGGAAGAAGGTTAATGCCGCCCAACGCCACGGCCGCCGCTCCGGCTACGCCACCCGTTGTTTTTAAAAAATTTCGTCGTGATAATGTTTTTTCTGATTGATCGTCTTTTTTCATATGATGCCTCCTAAATGTATTGTTCTTTAAGCAACAGACGGCTAAGAGTTGACAATGCGTGACGTGAACGCTGAATTACGACATGCCTTGCATATGATGCAGGCGCTCAAATTCAAGAGCGCACTATTTTGTAATTATATACACTTGGATCTTTGTTTTTTGTCAACGGCATTCTCATGAAACGTCGCAAAACATCTCGTTTAGCAAATACTTGAAATCAGAAGAAAATATGCCGACATTTAGACAAGATGCACTTTGGGATTGGTTAGATTATTTTCCAAATCCTCCGTGGAAATAATCGGGCCGACAACCTGAAGCAACGCCACCACTGGCAATAAAATTAAACACAAACAAACTTGTTCATACTTTCTTTTTTATGCTTTTCTCCTATCGTTTAATTGGTTTTGGTACTATGATCAAATCCTCATTAGCCTTGGAACCATCTTTGATCAACTTCTCTTTCGTCAAAAAGTTCTTCTTTTCTACATGGCAGGTATCGCAGGAACGGGTGCGATCCGTCCGCTTACGAATATTGTGGGCGGGCGTATCCCAGTAGTTTGGCAGCGCGTCAAAGTTTTCCATTTTGATGCCTGCCTTGGCAAATGTATCTCGAACTGTCGGAATCAGTCTCAGCGTTGTCAGCGTCTTTTTGTCCCGCGGATTTTTGCCCAGTATCATTTCCGGTTTGGCTGTTGCTCCCGTACCGGCATGGCATTGCTGGCAGTTGCGGTATTCTGCTCCAGAATGGCAACCATAACAGGATACCTTGTCTGCATGCATCTGATGTGACATTTTAGCCGCCGGATTTGACTCACTGCCCGGTTTATGGCAGTTGCGGCAGGACGGACGGTCTTTCACCTGGTTTTTAGACGCATACGCCTTGCCGTCTCCATGAAATTCGGCCTTCTTGTGGCAATCCATGCACAACATACCCTTTTGATAATGGACATCCGGAGCGCCACCATACTCTCCCGTATATTCGGGATAGACCCTGCCACCATGGCACGATGAACAGGTCTTGCCTTCATCTTTTTTTACGAATTTATGTTTGGCCAAAAGCCCGGTGCTGATGCCCCCCACCGCCGGGGACTTCACATGGCAATCGCCGCATGATGCATGGCAACTGCGGCATGACTTTTCAAAAACTTTTGCATCAAATGTTTTTAATTCTTCTTTGGAAAAGCGCGGCATCACCCCGTTTCTCTGGCCGGCCGTTGTATAATGAAGCGATTTTGCGTACTTGTCCGTCACCGTCTTATGGCACGTTGCGCAGTTGGCCATATTGTCCGAAGGTCTTTTGACCAGGCCTTTATGTGCCTCATCCTTCTTTATGATCCCGGCATTCCCTTGATGACACTGGGGACACGCCAGGATAAAATGTTGATCTTTCTTAAGAAGGTCACGATCTACAACATATCCCTTATACATTTCTTCCGGCCGAACTGGCGGAGGAGCGCCCGCTCACCCCTCTCCGCTTTCACCTTCCGGCATGGACGGCGGTTTGTGAAGAGTTTTCATCAGCGGTTCATTGGTATGGCAGGTGACGCAACTGCTGTCGACAGCAGCCAAAATTGCCTGAATGAAAAACAGTTGCAAAAAAGCGATAAACAGAAGGCTGAATATAAATCGTCGTTGATTCCTCATAAAAACCTCATTTAATGATAACCATGCGAAACATAACTTATTGGCGATTCCGAGCGAACCATCTGTATTTAAGCTATAATATCTTTCATCTGAAAACAACCTTTTTGTTCCAACAGTCTCTTACTGTCCCAAATTGCATCAGATAAACGTCAAAAGGTCTCCAAAATAATCTGATTATCCATGCAATACTTGGGTCAATCGGATATCTTGTATTATTTTCTGTTTATGCTATAGTTAATAAAAGGTTGATGTTTATGTATATGAAGTTATCTCGTTATCGCAGTTCGTTTTTTCTTTTTAGATCTGGCTTTATCGCACCCATTTCCCGCGCTGTCATTCGTGAGTATCAATCCGATACATTGATACCGCATAAGGATTTTAATGCCTTCATTTTAAATAATGATAAATTTCATGATTCTATTCATTGCAATTTATCTGCGATCATTATGACAAGAAGATGTTCTTTAACAACCTAACCACAAAAACAAGATATCGGAAGGAAATTATGACAGAAGACAAGAAAGCACCAAAATCATTAAGCAGAAGAAATTTTTTAAAAACGGCAGGAGGCGCAGCGGCGGTGGCAGGAATGGCAACCGCGGGTGTGACCCTAAAACCATGGACAGCCGAGGCGGCCTGTGCAGCTATGCCGAAAAAATGGGATGAAACTTATGACGTGGTTATTGTCGGCAGCGGTTTTGCGGGACTTGCCGCGGCGTATGAAGCCAAGAAGGCAGGGGCATCCGTCGTCATTCTGGGAAAAATGCGCACACCGGGCGGAAACTCGATCATTAACGGTGGCGTCATTTCCGCGGCAGGTTCACCCATGGAAGAAAAAGAAGGTGTCAAGGATTCACCGGAACTGCTGCTCAAGGACATGCTGGCAGCCGGTCTCAACTTAAATCATGTCGAGCTGGCCAAGATGGTTGCCGACAACTCCAATGCCACCGTTCAGTGGACGATGACGGAGCTGGGCGTTCAATATAAGGACAAACTGTCGCAGGAAGGCGGACACTCCGTTCCCCGAATGTACAGCACTCACAATCAGAGCGGTTCGGCCATTGTCACCCAACAACTTGTCAAACTCAAAGCGCTGGGTGTGGAACCCAAAACACAAAGTTTTCTGACCCAGATTTACCGCGATGCGGACGGACGGGTCAAAGGCGTTCAGATCCGGGATAAGTACGTTTTCCCGAACGCGGAGAGCGGCAAATTGAAAAACATCAAGGCCAGAAAAGCCGTGGTCCTGGCCACGGGAGGTTTCGGAAACGATGTCGCCTTTAGAACCATTCAGGATCCCCGTCTGACAGCCGACTTCCCGAGCACGAATCAGCCCGGTGCCACCTCGGAAGCTTTGCGTGAATCCCTGCGTATCGGCTGCACGCCGTTGCAGCTTTCCTGGATTCAGCTTGGTCCCTGGGGCAGCCCGGACGAAAAAGGCATGGGGCTGTCGCCTTTCTTTGCCCAACTCTGCGCCGCTATGTATGGCCTCTGGATTGACACCAAAACCGGCAAGCGATTTGTTAACGAACTGGCCGACCGAAAAATCCGTGCAGATGCAATTATACGTGTTGGCAACAAATGCATCGCCTTTACGGATGCTTCTGGTTATGCCTTTGGACAGAAAGCCATTGCAGAGGCCTTGCCTAAACTGATGGAAAGAGGCGTGGTCAAGAAATATGAAACGATTGAGGAGATGGCAGCGGCGCATAATTGCCCGGTGGAACCCCTCAAAGAGGAGATCGAAAAATTCAACAAAGGAGTTTTGGCCGGCAAAGATGCTGAATGGGGCAGGTATTTGCAGAAAAACCAAAAGCCTCTCGGACCCGGCCCCTGGTATGCTCTGCGTCTCACGCCCAAGATTCATCACTGCATGGGCGGCGTCAATATGAATGTTAAAGCGCAGGCGACGGATATTATGACAGACAAACCCATTCCCGGCTTATACGCAGCCGGCGAAGTGACAGGCGGCGTGCACGGCGCGGTTCGTCTGGGAAGTTGTGCAACACTGGATTGTTTAATATTCGGCCGGATCGCCGGTCAAAACGCGGCCAAGGATAAAAGCTGGAGCTAGCAACTGATCAGGAAAAACAAAAAGAGCTCTTTCCCCGTGGGGGATAGAGCTCTTTTTTTATAGGTTTGTTCGGCTGGCGCTTTTCTTCTCGATAAGAACGGCTAAGAGCTGTTTTTATGTTCCCAAGTAGGCTTTTTTCACTTTATCGTTGTGGATCAAATCCTTGCTCAACCCCTCCAGAACCATGTGTCCGTTTTCCAGGACATAGCCGTGACGCGTAATCATCAGAGCAATTTGCGCATTCTGTTCAGATAAAAATATCGTAATACCCATTTTATTGAGTTGCGTGATCGTATCGGCAATGCCTTCCACAACCAGCGGCGCCAGGCCCATGGATGGCTCGTCCAAAAGCAGCATCTCCGGCTTGGACATAATCGCCCGTCCAATAGCCAGCATCTGCTGCTCGCCGCCGCTGAATGTTCCGGCCATCTGCTTGTATCTTTCCTTTAGTATCGGGAACAGTGTGTAAACTTGCTCCAGCGTTTCCTGAATTTCCTTTTTGTCCTTGCGATGAAAAGCACCCAGCATTAAATTTTTATAAACAGGAAGTTGCGGGAAAAGCTGTCGCCCCTCAGGACAAAGCGATAAACCTTTGCCCACTATTTTGTGGGCGGGTAGATGGCTGATTTCCTCCCCCTTGAACTCTATTTTACCTTTCGAAGGCGGCAGCACACCGACGATCGTCTTGAATAATGTTGTCTTTCCAGCGCCATTGCCTCCGAGCAGTGCGACAAAATCACCCTGGGCAATCTGCATCGATACGTCGTTGATGACCTGGTGTTCTCCAATCATCGTGGTTACATTTGTTAATTTAAGCATCCTTTTTTCTTCCTAAGTAGGCTTCGATTACTTGCGGGTCTGCGGCAACATCCGCCGGCTTTCCTTCAGCAATTTTTTTACCGTAATTTAATACAACAATTCTATCCGCCAGATCCATAACCATCCGCATCTTGTGCTCGATGAGACAAACGGTCACACCCTTTTTATTGATCTTCCTGATAAGTTGGGTGATCAACTCCGTATCTTCCTGAATCAAGCCGCCCGTCGGCTCGTCAAGCAAAATCATTTTGGGTTCGCTGATCAGCGCAATGCCGATCGATAAGAGCCTTTGTTCACCCTGAGAGAGAGTCGATACGAAATCGAAGGCCTTAGCACCCATACCGAGGAATTCCAGTGTCTCCAGAATCTTGGCTTCCATCGCTTTTTTGTCGGAATTCCAGCGCGGCGAGTGGAACAGGGTTCCCCAAAAACTGTTTTTGGTCTTTTTCTGATAACCAAGCGCAAGATTATGAACAACCTGCAACTGGTCAAAGAGAGCCGTCAGCTGAAACGTCCGCGCTATTCCCTTACGGGATATCTGATTAGCGCTTAAGCCGGCAATCTCTTCACCTGCAAATTTGATACTGCCCGCTGTCGGCTTGCCCGAGCCGCTAATCAAACTGAAGAGAACTGATTTTCCGGCGCCATTGGGGCCGATAATGGAGAGGATCTCTCCCTCATTGACTTCGAAGGTCACATCATTGACAGCGACTGTGCCGCCAAAACTTTTGACCAGATTTTCACCTTTTAGCAGCACTTTACGCCCCCACCTTTGTTTTCTTTAACTTGTCACGTAATGTTGTAAACAATCCCATAAAGCCTCTGGGGAAGTAAATAATCACAACGATCAGCAGAACGCCAAACAGGATCATTTGATAATCCTGGAGGAACTGCAGATATTCCATCAGAATCGGCATAACAAACGCACCAACGACCGGGCCTGCCAGCGTTGCGATCCCCCCCAGCAGCGCATACATCAGGAAGTTGAATGTCATAGTAATAGAAGCGACACTGGGGCTGATGCTGCCGATAAGGCTCGCATACAGGCCGCCGGCCAGAGCGGCAAAAAAATTGGCGACAACAAACGACAGCAGCTTGGTGCGAAAAGTATTGATACCCACCGCTTCAGCCAGATCCTCGTTGTTGCGGATCGACATAAACGTTAATCCCTTCAGAGATTTAACCAGACGATTCATGACAAACAAGGTCAGCAATAAAAAGAATAGAACCAGGTAGTACTGTGCAGTCTGAGACTCAAACGTCAGATTGCCGACACCGGGAATAACGATCGGACTGGGCACAGGAATTCCCACGATACCGTTGTGTCCGCCTGTCAGTTCAATCCAGTTGCCCGCAACAAGATAAAAGATTTCCCCCAGACACATCGTGGTAATGGCAAAGTACGCGCCTCGGGTACGCAACGCGGGCATTCCAACCAGGAAGCCTATAAAAGCCGATATCAGCGCCGCTGCCGGAAGGGCCAGCCAGAAATTCCAGCCCAGTGCATAGGTCAGGATGGCAACGCCGTAAGCGCCAATGGCGAAAAATCCGCCGTGGGCCAGGGATGCCTGACCCGTATAGCCCATAATCAAATTCAAACTGAGAGCGCCGATAGCGAAAAGGCAGCTCATGGTAATGACCTGGGAGTAATACCGATTCGTTATAACAAAAGGAACGACCAGGGCTATAACCAAAACGATCAGATAAAACCAATTTGCTTTCAACCACTTCATCATCTGCCCTTAATCTCCTTCCCGAACAAGCCGGTTGGCCTTATAGCGAGGATCAGCACGAGTGCGCCGAAACCGAACACATCTTTATAAGCCGCCGAAAAGTATCCGCCGCCGATGGCTTCAATCAGTCCCAAAATAATACCTCCGACAATGGCGCCCGGAATACTGCCCATTCCGCCGAGGATAACGATAACAAAAGCTTTGGTCCCGACCAGAGTACCCATACTGGGCGAGATCATAAAAATCGGCGCGACCATGCAGGCGGCTATCGCGGCCAGACCGGTGGAAATGGCAAAGGTCATCGCGGAGACGCGATTGACGTTGATACCCACGAGCGTGGCCCCTTCTTTGTTCTGGGCAACCGCTTCAATTGTGCTTCCCAAAGTTGTCTTCTTAATGAATAACTGCAACAGGATAATCATGGTAAAGGCGACGCCGATAACCAGCAGACGCTGCGTGGACATGGTAATTCCGAAAGCATCTATAATGCCGGGATAAGGATTCGGAATGCGGTGACCTTCCGGCCCCCAGAGCACCACGACCGCGTTTTCCAGCACAATCAAGGCACCGAGCGCGGCAATGAAGGGATTAAGACCCGGTGCATTGCGCAGCGGTTTATAAACCAGAAACTCCAGAACGACTCCGGCCAGAGCCAGTACAATGGCAGAAGCCGCCACGGCAGGCCAGTATGCGAACCCGAAAATCGTGATGAGAAAGAAACAGACATACGCGCCAAGCATATACATATGCCCGTGGGCGAAATTCGGCACATGCAGAATGCCATAAACCATCGTCAATCCCAAAGCGACGATGGCATACGTACTGCCCAACATGACTCCATTAAACACCTGTTGTAAAAATAGTTCCATTGAGACTCCATCGCCCATAATGACGCAGCCTAGCACCTTGTCGGTAAATCATTCAGGGGCATGCAGCGTTCAATTTTCGGCCAAACTTAAGTTAACCAACTTTGGCAGCGTTCATAAATGAGTGATGTTTTTTTGTCAAGGGAAAATTTTTTTTATTGACATTTTTCACAAATTCTCAAGCCTCACCAATCCCAGAGCCTGCCTGGAATGGGGCATGACCAGCGGTCAACAAAAATCTGCCTTTTCTCCCCTGCTTTCGTGCTCAAAATGAGATGGAGACAAATATAATTCACAGTTGACTTCAACGGCGTTATCAAGTAAAAAATACAACCTCAGTCTTAAGTAAACTGATCAAGGAAAGAATTGTAGATGATTCGTTCGGCACTCTTAGTCACTTTAGGCGTAGCGATTACCGCGTTTGTCTCATTCTGGTGCGTCGTCTTTTCTTTTTTTGCCAACGCGGAAAATAACGTCCACAAAGTAGCCAGACTGTGGAGTAAAGTCCTGCTTTTCATCTGCGCCACAAAAGTAGAAGTCATCGGCAGAGAAAATATTCTGCGCGGCAAGCCGCAGGTATTCATGGCCAACCATCAGAGCGACTTTGATATTCTCATTACACTGGCGCATGTCACCTGCCAATTCCGCTGGATTGCGAAAAAAGAATTATTCACGATTCCCATCTTCGGCCAGGCGATGAAAGCCGCGGGCTATATTGAAATCGACCGGCAAAATCACGAAAAAGCCATGCAGAGCCTGGATCTGGCGGCACTGCGTATCCGTCAGGGTAAGTCCGTCATGACCTTCCCTGAAGGCACTCGCAGTCGGAACGGCGAAATCAAAGCCTTCAAACAGGGAACCTTTCACCTGGCCATTCAATCCGGCGTGCCGATTGTCCCGATCAGTATCATCGGCAGCGGCGACATCATGCCGAAGCGATCGCTGAAGATCAAACCGGGAAAAATAAAACTGGTCATTGATAAACCGATTACTGTGGAAGGCTACACCTTGGAAGATCGGCAGGAGCTGGTCGATAGAGTCCGGCAGGTCATTATTAAAAATTATGACGCCTATCGGGATACCGGCACAGTAAGCATCAAAGACGTCCAGCCAGAAATTAAAACGGCGATCTAATGGAAGAAAACCTCAAGGATCATCATAAAAGAACCAGAGAGATCAAAGGCGTCGTCTGCCTGACCCTGGGCATCTTTCTTTTTATCTGCCTGTTTTCATACTCGCCGCTGGATCCTTCTTTCACGCGGTTTGTGACGGATGGCTCTTCAACGCATAATCTCACAGGCAAGTTTGGCTCCTATACGGCTGATTCCATTATCCGCCTGTTGGGCGTCGCTTCTTTTCTTCTGCCTCTGGCGCTTGCACTCTGCGCTTTTCAATACTTTCTGCGTCCGGCTTTTGCAGTCAACGCCCCTCGCGTCATCGGCTACTCCTTCTTTACGCTGACGTGCGCCGGACTGTTTGGCGCTTTGATCAGAGGAGGTGTTATTTTTTACGGAGAAACACTCAAAGCGGGGGGATTGATCGGCGCGGGCATTGTCCAATTCCTGCTTGGTTATTTCAATCCGGCGGGAACCTATATTATTTTGATTTTTATTTTTATTGTTTCGCTTTTCTTTATCATCGAGTTTTCTCTCGTCACCATTGCGGAAAAATTCTCGCAATCGATCCACGAATTTATTAAAGCAGTCAAAAATCAGATTTTTTCTTTTTTCATCCATTTTTTTTCCCGGCTCAAAATTAAAAAAAATCCCCAGCCCGTAATCGAAGAGATCAATCCAGCGCCCAAAAAAGCAAAACCGAAGAAAGTCGAACAGACGCATTTTGAATTTTCCAAACTAAAATCCGATGGCAAGTTTCAACTACCGCCTTTCACCCTGCTTGCAGAAGCTCCCCAGAAGGATATGCGCGTCAAACGCGATCACCTGGTTACCAATTCGCGCATTCTCGAAAAGAAGCTGGCGGATTTTGGCGTCGAAGGACGCGTGGTGGACGTGATGCCCGGTCCGGTCATTACCATGTATGAACTGGAACCCGCGTCCGGCGTCAAGATCAACCGTATTACCAATCTGTCAGACGACCTGGCCCTGGCGCTAATGGCGCCCAGCATCCGCATTCTGGCGCCGATTCCCGGCAAATCCGTCATCGGCATTGAAATCCCCAACCTCAAAAGAGAGCCGGTTTTTCTGAAAGATGTCCTGGACAACGACGCGTTTACCGAATCGCCCCTGCGCCTGCCCATCGCGCTGGGCGTCGATTTTGTCGGCACGCCGGTCATTGCCGATCTGGCTAAAATGCCGCATCTGCTCATCGCCGGGACCACCGGTTCCGGCAAGAGCGTCGCGCTCAACGCCATGATTTGCAGCATCCTTTTTAAAGCGCAGCCCGACGACATCAAGTTTTTGATGGTCGATCCCAAACGTCTGGAGCTGTCTTCCTATGAAGGCATTCCTCATCTGATGCACCCGGTGGTGGTGGACCCGAAAAAAGCATCGCAGGTGCTGCGCTGGACGGTCGAAGAAATGGAACGCCGCTATAAAGTCATCAGCGCGCTGGGCGTGAAAAGCATCGACGCTTACAACGAAATGATCCTTACCGGTCCCAAAGGCAAAATGAATGCCATGCTCAAGAATCTCAAAAATGAAACCCAGCCGGATGCCGACGTGGCGGATGGTTCCGCCCAAAATACGCCGCCGTTCCAACACGTCAAGCTTCCCTATATTGTTGTGGTGATCGACGAACTGGCCGACCTGATGATGGTGGCATCACGAGACGTGGAAGAATCCCTTACCCGGTTGGCGCAGATGGCGCGAGCAGCGGGCATTCACCTGATTCTTGCCACGCAGCGGCCATCCGTGGACGTCATCACCGGACTCATCAAAGCCAACTTTCCTACGCGCATCTCTTTCAAGGTTTCGTCCAAAATTGACTCGCGCACCATTATTGATCAACCGGGCGCGGAACAGCTGCTGGGCGCGGGCGACATGCTCTTTATTCCGCCAGGCACGTCCAAGCTCTCCCGAATTCACGGCGCGTATGTGTCGGATGATGAAATATCCCGAATCGTCGATTTCATCAAGATGCAGGCCCAGCCGACTTACGACGCCTCCATTGAAAAATTTGAATTCGAGTCCGCGCAGACCCAGCATGACGAAGACGGGGATGACGAAAAATACGACGAGGCGGTAGCCTTAGTGGGCGAACTGGGGCAGGCCTCCATTTCGCTGGTACAGCGTTACATGAAGATTGGCTATAACCGGGCCGCACGCATGATCGAGCAGATGGAACGCGAAGGCATTGTCGGCCCCTCCGACGGCGCGAAACCCCGCAAGGTTCTCATCAGAAAGCTTCCAAAGTGAAAAATAACATCCCCTCCAGACTCCATATCATTTCATTAGGCTGCTCCAAGAATCAGATTGATTCGGAAGTCATGTGCGGCCAGGCTTTTTCGTCCGGCATGACGATTGTGGACCATCCCGATCAGGCCGACGTCATCATCGTCAACACCTGCGCTTTCATTCAACCGGCAAAGGAAGAGGCTCTGGAAGTTATCCTGTCGCTTGCCGAAGAAAAAAAGAAACGCGGGCGCGACCTGAAGCTGGTCGTGGCCGGCTGCCTAGCTCAACGCTATGGGAAAGAGTTACTTGCCGAAATTCCGGAAGTGGATTTATTTATCGGCACAGGCGAAGTCGGAAACATCGTCAGCCATTTAAAAAAATCAAAACGCACCGTCGTGATCACCAAACCTGATTTCTTAATGACCTCGCGGCATGAGAGAATATTGTCTTCCAATGCGGCAAGCGCGTATTTGAAAATATCGGACGGCTGCTCCAACTGCTGCGCATACTGCGCCATTCCTTCCATCCGAGGCTCTGCCCGCAGCCGAACGCCTGCCGACATCCTGCGGGAAGCACAAAAGCTGGCAGACAGAGGCGTCAAAGAAATTATCCTGATCGGCCAGGATACCACCGCCTATGGCCGGGACTTAAAGAACCGCCCGAAGTTGGCAGACTTATTGGGCGACATGGCCGCCATCGAAGGCATTTCATGGATTCGCCTGCTTTATGCGCATCCGGCGCATATCACGACCGATGTGCTCGAAGCCATCGCCAGCCATAAAAAAATCTGCCGCTATATCGATCTGCCGGTTCAGCATATTGACGACAACATCCTTACCGCGATGAACCGTAAAGTGTCCGCCAGCCGCATTGTGGAAATTATTGGAGAAGCCCGAAGCATTATGCCCGACGTTGCGCTTCGCACCTCGCTAATAGTGGGCTTTCCCGGCGAAACGCAAAAGCGATTTGAGCGTCTGCTTGATTTCATCCGCGAAATAAGATTTGACCATCTGGGTGTTTTTATCTATTCGCGCGAAGAAGGCACTGCCGCGGCAGCACTTCCGCCACGGATTTCGGAAAAAGAAAAAGAAAACCGACGTGATGCCATCATGAGCGAGCAGGCCGACATCTCACATGCGATCAATCAGAGATTAATAGGGACTATTCAGGAAGTCCTGATTGAAGAAAAAAACGACCATGCCGATTACCCGTTTGCCGGGCGCTGCCGCAGGCAAGCCCCGGAAATCGACGGCGTTACTTATATCAAAAAAACCGGCGCTAAAATCGGCAGGATCGTGAAATGTAAAATCACCGCCGCCGATCATTACGACCTTTTCGGGGAAATAATCTAAAGCAAAATTGCCGTAGGGGCGAACTTATGTGTTCGCCTTGTTTTGGGCAGACACACAGGTCTGCCTCTAAATCTTCGCCCTGCCCCTACCATGCGACATAATTTTCATCCAATTCCCAATTTAATGGATTATTGGCGATATATTCGCAAATTTTATTCAATGATTCTTCATTACGTACAACATGTTCATAATAATTGCGTTGCCATAACTTCCCGTCAAAAGGCGGCCAATGATTCGTTTTTACATTACGCATATATTCATTTGTCGACATGGTTTTAAACCATTGAATAATATGCCGTAGGGGCGAACCTATTTGTTCGCCCTGTTTTGGGCAGACACATAGGTCTGCCCCTACATGTTTGCCCGATTCGTTATATTTTAACACACCCGTAGGGGCGAACCTGCGTGTTCGCCCTGCCCCCGTCCCTACATCGTCATCCAACCTGCATTTTCGCCCTGCCCCTACATTTTGAATAATAAAATGAATATGATTCGGCATAACAACATGGTCAATACATTGAACGTCATGAAATTTTTTTGACAACTCAAAATACCATTTTTCAACCATTCTTCCCGCGTCATTCAAAATAATACCTTCGTGATCAATGTTCCCAAACATACATTTCCGCTGCTGTGTGCATATCGTAATAAAATATATGCCGATTTGTGAATAATCATATCCTTTCAAACGAATAGAACGCCTGTGACGGCTCCCGTTATGATCTTTCATCTTCTCTCCACGATATCATATCGCTCCGACAAGATTAACAACTCATATTAATTATTGATGCGTGATTCAACTTTAAAACAAATCTTATTTGACAAGTATGGAAGAACTAAACTATAGTTTCATCACTAATTCGGACAAGGTAAAATGTCAACATGCATATATCGGAAGTCTTCTCCGCCTATCAAGATGAGATGCGCCATATCGAAGTTCACCTTGACCGCTACATCACGTCCGACGTCAAATTGATTCCTGAAGTCGCCCATCACCTGATTGACAGCGGTGGCAAAAGGTTTCGGCCTCTGTTGCAGTTGATCAGCTCCAGACTGTGCGGCTATTCGGGGGAACATCGTTTTCCGCTTGCTGCCTCTATTGAATTCATCCATACCGCGAGCCTCCTGCACGACGACGTCATCGATGAAGCCGTCATCCGACGCGGCAAGACCTCCGCTAACAACGTCTGGGGAAATGCAGCGAGCGTTCTGGTCGGTGACTTTTTGTATTCCAAAGCATTCAAGCTGCTGTCCGAAATCGGCGACATGAAGATTGTTCAGCTCATGTCGAAGATGACCAACATTATGTCGGAGGGCGAAGTATTCCAACTGATGAAATGCGGCGACACAAGCCTCACGGAAGCGGAGTATTTGAGCATTGTCGAAAAGAAAACCGCCGTGCTCATTTCCGCCGCCTGCGAAAGCGGCGCCGTCCTGGGCGGAGCGTCACCAACGCAGATTGAAGCGCTTGAACAATACGGTTACAAAATCGGCATGGCTTTTCAAATCACGGACGACACACTCGATTACATGGCTAAAAAAGAAGATTTCGGTAAGTCCATCGGCAAGGATCTGGAAGAAGGCAAAATGACGCTGCCGCTGATTTACACACTAGCTAAATGCACTGAGGCCGAACGCGACAAAACAAGAACGATCATCGAGAAAAAGGCTTTTTCCCCTGATACCATCCGGGATATTTTCACCTTGATACAAAAAACCGGTGGCATTGATTATTCGCTGAATCGTGCACAGCAGTTCATCGGGGAGGCAAAAGGCGGGCTGAAAGTCTTTGCCGACAGCCCGGAAAAAGACCATCTGCTCGCCGTCGCCGAGTATATCCTTTCTCGAAAGATATAATATCATATCTCTTTAGGCATGGCGCGTTTTTTTTATTCCAATGGCAAACAGGATTGCAAGAAAACTCATTATTGCCAGCATAGTAAAAGCCAGACGATAGCTTGAAGTCGCATCAAATATTTTACCGGCGACAAATGGTCCAAATGCTCCTGCCCCAATTATAAATAATGTAAATCCGAAGATAGTTCCATGATATTTCAGGCCGAAGAGTTCAGCCAGATAAGGTGATTGTATAGCTGCAAATCCCCCATAACCGAAAGCAAAAAATACTGCAAAGACGTAAAGCACACAGAGGGAATCTGATAGTTGTATGATTATGAGGGATATTAACATCAGCGAGGCAATTATGATGGCGACCGGTTTATTGCCCAAACGGTCCATAGCGACACCTAAAAATACTTTGCTGATAATGCTGACGCCGCCAATTACGGAAATAATCGTGGCGGCTGTTACTTCCGCTATACCGACATCTGTGGCATGAGGAACGATATGCACCAATATGGATTGCAAACATGCTCCCATCATGAGAAAGGCTCCACAGATCAACCAGAATTGCCTGGTTCGGAGTGCTTCTTTAAAAGTAAAATGCAGAGAGCTATCTTCATGTTGTATGGACATGCCCAAAGCGGATTGTCCGATTTCGGACGGGTCACGTTTTAACATCTGTGCACTAATAATGACCAGTATCATTACGGTGAGGCCGATAATGATATACGAAGTGCGCCAGCCGAAACTTGATATAAAGTAGCTGGATAAGGGTGGTACAAGCATGACTCCGACGCCAACTCCGGCAGCAGTAATGCCGCTCATCAAGCCTCTTCGGAAAACAAACCATCTGGCTATCGTTGAAAGCAGGGGAACCCAGGTGCCGGCGGCACCAATACTCGCAAGAATTCCAAAAATGATATAAATTTGCCAGGCTACCTGTGCCTGGGACATCAATAAATAGCTGATTCCGAGAAGCGATCCGCAGATAGTCACGACTAACCGAGGCCCGTACTTGTCACAGAGCTTACCCGTGAAAATACAAGCTACTGATTGTATTACGAGGTTTATTGAATAGGCGCCGGAAAGGACTGCTCTGGAGAGCCCAAATTCATTCAGCATCGGCTTGAAGAAGACACCGAAGCTGTATTGTGCTCCCCAAACTATCATCAGTATCAGGAAACTGCACAATACGATTATGTAACCATAGAAGAGTCCAGGCTTGTTTATTTCAGAAATCGAGAATCTCCTTTATCTTCCATCTTATTTAGCCTTTCTAAGCAAGACAAGTCTTTCGAGATTGTTGTTCTTTCAGAAAATGTCAGGTCCTAAATTGATGATTGGTCAGCATTGCTTTTTACAGTTAGGGTGTAAAACAAAGCGGCATTCTATGTCAATGAAATAATAACCGATGATTACCAATATCTATTAATCTGTCAAACATCCACTTGGTACGTATAGCAGGAAGTATGTATCAACAGAATGAACTGCACGTTAGCCACATAGAGGCACAAATTTTGTATCCCTACAAAATTACCGGCGGTTCATAATATTTTGCATCGATATTCCCCATCCGGTCATCCTTGAGTGCCAAGGGTAAGTATTCCAAAACATCAGACGCGGTGATGCCGTCCTGACCTTTTACTGCTGCGGCCAAATCCCCGGCGTAGCCGTGCAGGAAGACACCTTTACGCACCGCCAGTTCCGGGCTCAATCCCTGGCCATGCATGGCCGCGACACAGCCGGTCAGGACATCGCCGCTTCCGGCTGTCGCCATGCCGGGATTGCCGCTTAAATTGACATACACCCGTCCGTCCGCCATTCCGATTAGCGTATGCGCACCTTTCAGCGCGATGACGGCGTTGAGTTTTTGAGCGGTCTGGGTCAAAACACCGATTTTATCAGCATTCACTTCCGTAATCTTTTTGCCGGACAGCCGCGCCATTTCACCTGCGTGAGGCGTCAAAATCGTCGCGGCTTTTCTTTTGAGCAAAATTTCGGGCCGCTCTGCGATGGCCGTCAAAGCGTCGCCGTCAATCAAAAGCGGTCTGGAAATAGCCGCGGCAAGCTCCCGCACCAGCTTCGTCGTTTCTTCCTGTAAAGACAGGCCGGGGCCTATCACCACCATGTCGGCCTTTTCTGCATGCGCGAGCAACTCCGGCTTGGACTTAAGCGACAGACTGAACGCCGCCGTTTCCCGTTGCGGCAGATAAACGATTTCATGGCCTGACTGCGCAATAAATGGAATAATCGATGCCGGTGAGGCAAGCCTTGCGTAGCCTCCACCAGCCTTCAAAAACGACATGGCGGAAAAATACGGCGCACCAAAATAATTGGCGCCTCCGGCAATAAACAAAACATCCCCCGTTGAGCCTTTGTAAGCTTCGGCAGGTCGGGGTGGCAACAAAACTCTGTCATTGGTCTGCACCGCCAGATCCCGTCTGTCATAAAGCGGCGGCGGAAAAGAAATATGTGTCACGGTAAGCGCCCCGCAATGATCATAGCCGGGGTAGAGCAGATTACCGATTTTCGGCAGACCAAACGTAACGGTGTAATCAGCCTTGACTGCGACACCCATGACCCGTCCCGTATCGCCGTTGATGCCGGAGGGAATATCCAGGCTCAGCACCTGCCGTCCGGAAGCATTGATCAGCGCGATCACATCCGCGGCTAAGCCTTTAACATCGCGATCCAGGCCCGTGCCGAAAATCGCATCAACAACGACATCGCAATGTAACGTTTCGATTCTTGCTTCTTCGGCTTTTGTCAACAGTTGAACATCCAGAGAAATATTGCAGGCTATCTCATAGTTCGTTTTAGCGGCACCGGTATATTTTTTAGGCGACGCCACGAGAAACACTTTTACACTTCCGCCACAGGAGTTGATCAGGCGCGCCACCGCCAGGCCGTCGCCGCCGTTATTACCCGCACCACAGAAGATCACAAACTTCTTTCCGCAAATGCCGACTTGGCTTTTCAACAGCGCGGCGGACGCCAACGCCGCGTTCTCCATAAGGATTTCTTCGGCAATGCCCAATGTTTCGATCGCGTGGCTATCCATCCCGCGCATTTGTTCAACGGTGGCCAGTTTCATATATCTGTATTCCTCCGCATCAAAGAATGGTGATGTGAATTTTCGTATTTAGCGTAGAGTCCTAAGCTGCGTGCAACGGGAAAGACGAAATTTTCCGATACAACCGCATGCTGCGCATAACCGCCCGGCAAATCGCGGCCGGTTGCTTTAAAATCCGTTCAGTTCTTCAGCGCTGCGGGCATTTTCAGCGGCACATCGACCGGCTTAATATATTTGTCCAGGATCGGACGCGTTCCGTCAACTTTCAACTTGTCAAACAAAAAGGCAATTTGATGCTCCAGTTCGGCACAGATTTTACTGCGGATGCCCGCCGGCAGATGCCACAATTCCAATTTGAACGGTCCGAATCCTTTCTTGCGGGTTTTGTAGATGAACTGCTCTTCCGTATCTTTTTCATTCCATTCATTTTTCATGTTGGTTTTCAGATGATCATAAATCTTCACCCGTAGCTCTGCCGGGAAACCTTTGCTGTCATAGATCATATTCTGAAAACCGGTCGCCAGATGAATCTCGGCGGTGCCGGTGGCGGGAAAACGGTCAAACGCTTCGTCGGGCAGCGTGGAGGCGCCATGCTGAACGGCGCCGGACAGACCATATTGAGCGCGGGAGGTCTCTGACAATTTTTCCAAAACGTCGAAATCAATTTTAACTTTTGCAACCGTGCCATCGGCCAGCGGCACGCCGCCATGCGTCGTTCCGGTTTGTACGCTGATCTTGCTGATACCTGCAAACCCGTCGCCGCGTTTTTTGAGTTCTTCCAGGTAGCCGTCCATGAAGACCTGCAGCTCTTCGACCGTGCTGTTCTTGCCGCCGACTTCGCCGATCTCGCCGCCTACGGATATGGTAATGCCTTCCGGCTCCAGATCGCGGATCATGGTGGTCAGTTCCGCCGCGAGCGTAAAGTTGGTTCTTTGTTGATCCTTGACCGTGGGCTGAGACAAATCCACCAGCGTGGACGTATCAATGTCGATGTTGTAAAATCCGGCTTCGATAGCCTCCCAGATCAAATTCTTGACCGTCTGTGTTTCCTTTTCCGCGTCCGCGGCAAATTTTTTGGCGTTCATCTGAAAGTGATCGCCCTGCAGAAAAATCGGATCCTGATACCCGGTCTTAATGGCCGCAGCTGTTACGGCGCAAATAAATTCCGCAGGGGGTTGGTCGGTATAGTCGATTTCCGAGCGGGCTATTTCAATGATAACCGGGCCAACCTTGCCCTTCATGGCCGCACGGAAAATAGCCTGGGCCACATCGTATGTGAGTCCCCGAATA
>JANYAF010000260.1 GCA_025355175.1 Deltaproteobacteria bacterium
CCACGGGCAGCGGCAAGACGGTTATGGCCTTGTCACTCATTGCCGCACGCCGGCAGCCTACCTTGATCATCGTTCACAGCAAGGAACTCATGGACCAGTGGGTCGAGCGGATCGAACAATTCCTGGGCATTCCAAAGACGAAGATCGGGATCATCGGAAATGGGAAGAAGCGGATCGGTGAAAAAATTACCGTCGGCATCGTCAACAGCGTCTACCCTATTGCTGAGGAGATCAGGGAGCACATTGGCCACCTGGTCATTGATGAGTGCCACCGGACTCCGAGCCGAACTTTCACCGGTGCCGTCAGCGTCTTTGACTGCAAATTTATGCTGGGCCTGTCTGCCACCCCATACCGCCGCGACGGGTTGACGAAGCTCATCGGTTGGCACTTGGGGCGGAAGATCGAGGTGATGCAGGCTGACCTTACCGAGGCAGACATCATCCTCGATGTCGAGGTCATCACCAGGGAAACGATGTTCACATCCTGTTATGACGCCTCTGAGGAATATACTCGCGTCTTGTCCGAATTGAGTGAGGATGCAGACAGAAACCAACTCATCGCCGCAGACGTTATCCGGGAGGCCACAAACGGCGGCGGGATTTGTCTCGTCCTCACCGATCGGAGAGAACATTGCAATGTGCTGGCAGCCCTTATTTCTCCATGTGGGACAGAGACGGCATCCTTACAGGAGAAGTGTCGAACAGCTCACGGAAGGCCATTGTGGAAAGACTGAACGCCGGAATGATCAAGGTCTTGATTGCCACTGGGCAACTTATCGGAGAGGGCTTCGATTGCAAGGAGCTATCAACGCTGTTCCTGGCGACACCGATAAAGTTCGAGGGGCGGCTTACACAATACCTGGGGCGCGTCCTAAGACCGGCGCCGGGGAAGATCAAGGCGAAGATTTATGACTACTGCGATGTGCATATCGGTGTACTGGCGGCGTCGGCACGGGCAAGACAGCAGGTATATAGGGGGGGTGGGTAGATTAAATAATAACAATATTTCAAATGGTTAAATCATTAGTTCAATACAAGAAAGGGAGTAAAAACTCATGAAGAGATTACAAAACGCTCAAGATTTACGGCGCTACCTGGCGAGCTTGATCAACCGCGTAGAGTCGGGAGAGGTGGAGGTGAATCTGGGGAAATCGTTGGCCTACATGTCGAGTATATTGCTCAGGGCCATCGAAGGCGGCGATCTGGAAGGAAGGGTTGAACAACTGGAACGGAAACTGGAATCGAAACGAAAGAAAGGAGATTTATCATGAGCATCAAGAGGAGGGTTGAGGTAATGGAGAAGACTTTGGAATCAGAATCATTTTCGATAATCCCCAAAGCGGAACGAGTCGTGGCGGTTTCCGGCTACACACAGCAGGAACGTGAGGTCAAGTTGGCCGAGCGGCTTGCTGAGATGCACCGAAAATATGGCGCTTTCGATGAGAGCTGCTTGACGACTATTTTTATAAGGAAATTTTGTTTGAAAGGGGGAGTTGTTGAGGGGTAGGCCGCTTTCGAATATGTCAGGCATGCCGACGTTTTTTGACCAGAGTGCCATCACCCATCAGGGCCGTCCCGGCACCGCGAATTTTACGCTTAGCAGGTAGACCTGATACCAATAGAAGAACGCCTCGGGGTTGGTTTTCTTGAGCTTGTTCAACCTGGTGTCGAGCGGAGCAACAATCGTCCAGTTGCTCACCTGCCCGGCATTGTCAAAGCGAACGAAGCTCGTTTCGCCGCTTTCAATCAGTTTTGCCAAATAGGCTGCGCGGGCAGCATAGGCGATGGCCTTTTCAATGTGGTAACTTTCGGAAAAGATATAGGCCTTGATTTGCGACACCCCGTTTTGCAGCGTGGCAAAGTCGCCTACGCCGGCCTTTCCCCGCGTGGCCAGGCAAAGCGCAGTTTGCCCAATGTCATTCAAGACGATGTCCGTGTCGCCGGTCAGGTCCCGGTATTTCATTTCCGTCAGCGCGATCTTTTTGAAGGTACGAGCGACGCCGGCGATATCCCGGATCTCCTCAAACAGATTTCCGATATCGTACAATTGCTTGATAATTTCCATTGCCGCGCTGAAGCCGCCCTTGCGGTAGGGGATCCCCGTGGTATTCGGTGCAAAAGCGGTCAGCTTGTCGCCCAGAATGTCTTCTCTACCGGGAAGGCTTGCCTGAACAGGTGCTCCGGCCTGCTTGGTAAAGGGCGTGTCAATGTCCGTTGGAACAACGCTTTGGTATGGTGAGTCTTCCAACAGGATATCGAGCAGGATATTGTCTTCAGAGAGATTCGATTGATGCACGGGCTTGTAAAAGAATTTGTAATGGCGCTTTTCGATGTTGGAAGAGGCGCTCCTCCGCTGTTCCTCAAATCTGGTTAAGCCCTTCGCCTCGATAAATGTGGGAAAGAGCGCGCCAAAGTCGGCCTCTCCTGGGACGATGATGTCGAGGTCGATGGAGAATCGCTTGGGCTGCCTCTGCAGCAGCATGACAGCGGTGCCGCCTTTAAAGATAAAAGGCAGGCCCGATTCCACCAGTCCCTCCAGAAGCAGCAAGGCGCGAATGACCTTTTCGACAAGAATCTTATCGGCCTTGCGGTTCTCGGCAGAGACCTTCTGAATCCATTCGGGTTGTAACGAGTCTTTTTCGATCATATCCAATTACCGGCACTATTCATTAATTATTGCCGCTTATTTGCGTCAATATATTTTGCAACTCTTCTTTTTTATTCCTTCTTTTGGCATAGCGCAGCAACCGGTCCGTGTTCACGGTATACTTCCCCATGGCGCTTTCAAAGATATTGAGCAGTTCATGGCCCTGCAAGAAAAAAAAGATTTCCGAGTCGGCCACGAGATCCACAAGAATCTTTTCGATGGTCGTGAAGGTTGAGGCATCCGCCTCCTGAAGAGGCGCTTCGCTGACCAGAGGTTTGACAATCACGGCATCCCTACCATCCAAGACGAAATTTTCCATAATATCCCGCGACGGTTCTTTAAATGCGTTTTTATGAGTTTCTTTAACAAAATGGAAAACGGCATCGACGGCTTCGCGCTCCACCTCGACCAACAGGAAATCATAGACAGCCAAATGCTGAAAAAATTCTTTCAATGCAGACGTGTGCCAGCAACAAAAGGTGATCAGAGGAAACTGTTTTTTTAACCGGGCTGAAATATTCTGTTGTTTTTTCGTCAGGATGGGCAAAAAGCAATCGGCCTGGCCCAGTGAAAAGATCCCGCGGCCGATTCGTTTTAATGAACCCTGTCGGACCAGCTTGTAAATCCGCCAGTTGACCGTTGTCCTTTTGATGT
>JANYAF010000003.1 GCA_025355175.1 Deltaproteobacteria bacterium
CTCTTTTATCGCGCGGCACGGTAACGGTTACATTTCCTGTGACTGGGGAGCCTGAAAGCAAACAACTTATATCAATGGTGTAGACACGTCCGCCCTTTCCAAACCGCTTGGCTCGGAGATCCACCGTCAAGTCTCCAGTTATCTGGTAATCTTCGGTTGTTATCAGTTCATTGCTACTGACCGAAGTGATCTGGCAGTTGAGGAGCCCCGCTTGGTTGGGGCTCACTGTTACAGGAACGAGCTTATTGCCATGTGGACAAAGGACGTCTGGAGTGGCTGTGAAGGCAAATTTGCTATAGGAAAAGTTGGCATATACCGCATTCCCTGACGTCTGACTGGAATTTGATATGTCTTCAAAGACTTCAAGAATAAAATAACTCCGCACTGCTGGTTGTGCACTGGCTAGGTCTGGAAACACCGAAATCACAGCTCCGCTTTGTTCATGAATCGGAACAGCGAGAATTGTATAGGGGAGCGGGTTGGTAATACCCTGGATAAGCGTACTGTTCGCCTGTACGCCAAGGGGTAGGGCCGATGGAGACCGGATCGCAGAATAGAGCGCCAACGCGGCGGCTGTGCCTGTGGCTTCACTTTTGTCTAATGCATCCTGATCCGCTTGGTCAAGAACATGCCCTATGAAAATCCAGGGAGGAAACGAAGTGTTGTCCATAGCCCCTGTCTTAAACTCAACATCATACAAACTTCCTAGAACATTGAGGTTGCCAATGCCGGTAAGCTTGCCGGTGCTGCTATCCACCTTGTATGCAACGGCTTGCACGGCAATGCTAGCCGTAAGCAGCGCCAAAGCGCCGATAAGTTTAAATACCATGTTCATTTGGAATCTCCTTGGAAAGGGTTTTAATTTTAAAATCCCGGAAAAGATGATTCTTCAAAAGCCTGGCCATTTTTCCGCAGTTCGGCTTTCCCAAATCAAGATTCGTAACTTTCTGCCCCCCTACGTTACCATAGGGCTAGCTTTATCTTGTGCGAGCGAAAGTATGTTGGCTGAATAGGTATATGTTAACCAGTACTTACACGTATATTTTGTATGAATTACCGAAAAATAATGGTATTTAACTGAATTTACATCTAAAGATGATGAAGATATGAGATTGGATTACGACCTTTGGAAATGAAATCCGCATTCGCTGCGAGACATTGGACACTTGGCTTCATATCCATTTGGGAACAAAACAAGACAATAAGGGGACAGATCTTTCATTGTGCACGACCAATTTTATTTTGGAGAAAACGCACAATAAAAATCATGTAGGGTGCGCGGTGCGTACCTTTCGGCATTCAATGGCACGCCCCGTTTGAATGCTGCTAAACCGTTTGGACGGCGCAGCAATACCCCGCCTGGCCTTCAGGTAACTGAGGCATAAGCACCAAGGTGGCGGCAAAATATTCCCATTGCCCGGCTTCTTCGTTGTCTGCCTTATTCATATTGTTTTCCCTCGTGTTTCGCAACCAATGCCGCATAGTGTATTTTTAGCAAAAAACACACTATCTTTTTTTCATTTTTAAGGGCTATTGCAATCACTATATAAACAGGGATACTTGTAGCATCCGTTTTACAGGAGATCGAGCCTTGACTAAGCGACCAAAAATTCAAAAGCCTCAAGCTTCCGCACCTCCGTGGCATCTTCTTGAACCCTGGCAGACCACCGCGTGGCTCAAGGTCGATCCCGAAAAGGGCCTGGGGCATCAGGAAGCAAAAGAACGTCTTGAGACCTACGGCCCGAATGCCATCCAAGAGCAAAGCCGCCGGGGGCCGGTGCGGATGTTTTTCGGTCAATTCGCCGATTTCATGATTATCGTGCTGATTTTGGCCTGCATCGTTTCGGGCTTGGTCGGCGATGTGACAGATACGATTGTCATCCTCGTGATCATTGTGTTGAACGCGATCATCGGCTTTATTCAGGAGTACCGCGCAGAAAAAGCCGTGGCTGCGCTCAAACGTTTGTCCAGCCCCACCGCGCAGGTGCTGCGCGAGGGAAAAACCCATACTATAGCGGCACATGAGCTGGTTCCCGGCGATCTGGTCATGCTTGAGGCCGGCAATATCGTCCCGGCCGACCTCAAGCTATTGGATGTGGCGCGGCTCAAGGTGGAGGAGGCCGCGCTGACCGGCGAATCGCTGCCGGTCGAAAAATCGGGGGCGCTGATACGGGAGCTGGATTCGCCGCTCGGCGACC
>JANYAF010000033.1 GCA_025355175.1 Deltaproteobacteria bacterium
GGGCATTGGCCATCCTGATAACTAAGGCGCGAAAATCGCGGAAAGAGATCTCCGCCCCTTCATAGTAGATGGCTGCCTTGTCCGGCAAAGCATTCGCCGGAATCTGCAGCAGGTCAGGGACGGCAATCTGGGGATAACGAATAGTTGCGGGGACGTTGTAATCGTAATATCGATGCCAAAACCTTTCAAACACAATTCTCCTCCTTTATTTTAAGAACGGCCTCTATCGAGCCTTCTAATTCTGGGAACATCCATGGTATCTTCTCAGGTACCTTTTGTAGGGGGCGGTTTCAGAGATCACGGTCCAGCACTGCCGTGAGGCATCGCGCACTGCTCCCATAATCGATCGTCGTCTCCAGCGGGATCGTGATCACGTTCATGCCCCGCTTCCGATACTCATCGGCTATCCTTCCATACTGGCTTGCAACGATGATGGTATTGGGATCGATGGAAAGATTGTTCGCCCCCGCACTCTCGTCGGGATTCACGATGATTTTATCCCATTTCTGAAGGGGCTGCGGGAGGCCGTCAACAAAGGCGGCCGGGCAGTAGGTCAGCAGACCGGGGCGGTTGAGGCTCAAGACCCAGTCCAGATGAAATCTGTCAGGCGCAAGACGGACCACATGCACCCTGTACTCGGGACCCAGGAATTGCCTCAACCAGTCCGCCCCGCGCGGACTCGACGCATTTCCCGACATACCCACATAGACGTTGTGACCATCGAGCATGATATCCCCGTTTTCGAGGTAGAGATCTTCTTCCGTGTAATGAGGGGATGGTGGAGGACTGGCTGCGTAGCGTGCGTTTGTCCCCTTGATCAGTTCCTCGATGACCGGGCGTACAACCCATACCTGTTTCCGACGAAAAGGATATCGGAACGAGTTGAGTAAGATCACATTATTGCCGATGACCCGGAAAAAATCGGCACCGCCGAAGAGCATATTGCCTCTCTGGATATCAGAGAGAAAGGTCTTCTCCTCCGGATACATCATGGGTTTTGTCCGATGAACGACAACGCCATGATCCCGGAGCACCTTCACATGCCCCTCGATCTGTGCCTTCAGGCGAGCGAAGACTTCCGGCTCGTCTTCGGCCGTCTTTTTCCCGGCAAATTTCTTCAGTTCGGCCACTTCCCAATTCGGTAACCATTTCATGGCGGGAATGTAGTCCATCTCAACGGTATCATCGGGAATTCCGACCACTGCTTCTTTCAGGCGACCCCACTCGTTATAGACGCCCAGGCTTCTTAGCAGCTTTGTTCCCGCAACCTTGTCGTCAGCGGCAATGGCAGTACTGCAATAGGCAGTCCGTGTTGCGCCCTCTGTCCCTGCAACTGCTTGTAAGAACGTCCTGCGATTCATGTTCTGCCCTCCTGCAGAATTCCGTAATTCCGGGTACACAACACTTAATTCAGCCTCTTGGCTTCCTAATCCATGTCAAAAATAATTTTCAAACTATTGTTAATTTTAAAAATAATCGGTTTTGAAAGCATTGAAACAATTTCAATAAAATAGGCTTTATCAAGCGTAATAATCTGAGAAAAATTAATCACGGATGCTTTATCCAGGCCTGATTCCGATTTTTCCAAAAGAATATTTCCGGGAGACGCTGCCAAGCTTGTGTTGGAGGTTATAACGACACAAATGACGCTGTTAATTGCAGAACGATTAAAAGAATCTGCCTGTATGACCAAAACGGGTCTTTTTTTGCCTGGTTCCAAACCCCGTGGAGAGGGTAACTGTGCCCACCATATCTCTCCTCTGATCATTACCATTCATCCTTTGATATAAGGTCATAATTTAACTGAATAATATCATGATCTAGCCGCAAGGATTCTTCGGAATATATTTCATTTAGCTTTGCGGTAATGGCCTCCGGTTTATGTGTTCTTACAAATTCCGATATTGCTTGTGCGTATAATTTACTTCTTGAAATACCCAATTGCCTAGCTGTTATGTCAGCTTCCACGAATATTTCATCGCTAATTGAAATTGCAGTCTTCATGTTCGATAGTATAACCAAGGGTATAACCGTTTGTCAACGGGATTTTTTTCACTGCAATTTATAAATCGGGCTGTCTTTCCCGAAATTGATGATCAGCGGCGTTTGTTCATGGCCGATCTGTTTAGAGATGGTCGTGGTCATCTTCCTTGCATACTCTCCTAAACCCACGATGCTGATCTTCCCGTTTTTATATTTGTCGGCTTCTTTATTGTTGTTCAAACCATCCAGCAGAGTATAGGTAAACAGGCCGTTACCTTTATAACCGTCCATCGCCGCCTGTTTGTCATTGGCCGAGGCATAAATGTGAAGTCCCATTTTCTTCGCCAGGACAGACATTCTGGCATCGTAAAGACCGCTGATGATCGTGTCCACGCCGCCTGCATGGCAGGTGTCGAAGATGAATAACTGGCTCAGAGATTTTATTTTTTTGGACATCTCGACAATCTCGTTGGAACTGATCATGCCCGCGTCGCTCACCTGCCCGTTGAAATCATGGGTCAGCATGTAATACTGGTTCTGCAACAGAATGCCGTGACCGGCCACGAAAAGAATAAAGCTGTCCGGGGGTTTGATGGTGTTGGTCAGCGCATTGATTTTGTTGATAATGTTTGTCTTGTTAGCAGCTTGGTCCGTCACCAGTGAATAATGAATATTCCGGGGCTGATAAAGCGTGGCAGACTGTGCTTTGATTTTTGCCTCCAGCTCTTTTGCATCCTTGACGGCATATTTGAGATTGACGCTGCTGTCTTTGTATTGGTCTATCCCGATGGAAAGGATATAAAGATGGGGATCTTCCGACTTGACCCCGGAGTTGAATTTAACAGTTTTCATGTAGCTCTGGACGGTGTTGCCGCCGTTAAAAGCGGAGACGCTGATCTCGTTCTCGCCGGCAATGGCGTCTATTTCTTTGCAGTCTTCAAAGAGATCTCCCTTGGATTTACTGGAGATAAACGCAGAGTCCACTTTGGCCTTGATGTTGATGCTTCTCATGTCGGCATAGATTGACCGGCTGTTTAACGAAGCAAGTTGGGTTGTCCCGGTTGATGTTTTGGCAACCTCTCTGTAATAGCCGTCGGACTGGACGAGCTTGCCATTGTGGAATAATCGCACCTCGCCGATGCCGCCGCCTGTGCTTTTTGCCTGGTAACAGACCTTGACCTTTGGCTGGTCGGTCTGTGACGGCACGGAGGAAAATTCAACCGTCGGTGGTGGATTTTTGAGTGCTTCATCAAGAGTCAGTACGACAAGATTGCTGATATCATCGCCTCGAAGTTTTGCGGCGACAATATCAGGACGATAAAAGACATCATAGAACTGGTCGATGCCATAGACCTTGGCGCCCTGGCGGATGTTGAGATATTCATGCCCCCGGCCGGAGGAGTTGTAGTATCCCTCGGCCGTAATGACGATCCATTCGCCGTCTTTCAAGCTTACAAACTTGATGATTTCCGCGCCGGTATTGCTGTTCCAGAGCCTGATTGTGCCATCTGAGCCTCCGGAAATCAATCGCTTTGCATCCCTGGAAAAAGTGGCGGAATTTATTTCTCCGATATGCCCGGTAAATGTCCTGATCTCCCTGCCCGTCGCCACATTCCAGAGCTTAAGGGTATTATCGCGGGCCGTGGATAAGATTTGACTGCCGTCGGGTGAAAAGGCGACGGCGTTAATCCTTTCTTTATGCCCTGTAAAAGACCTTATTGCCGAGCCGGTCGCAATGTCCCAGAGCGTGATGATTTTGCCCCAGTTTCCCGAGACGGCATGCCTGCCGTCTGGTGAAAAAGCGACGGAACTGACCCGGCCGGCAAAGCTGCTCATACCCCACGCCATTTTATCGGCTTCTAACTGGATGAGCGGTGGAACGGGTGTGCCATCCTTCGCAAAAGCCCGGCTTTTGCTGTCCAACCCACGTTGTCCCACAAAGGTCCTGGTGTCCCTGCCGGTTGCGATATCCCAGAGCTTAAGGGTGTTGTCCAAACTGCCCGAGAGGGCATATCTGCCGTCGGGTGCAAAGGCAACGGAAGTGACCCATCCGGCATGCCCGGAAAATGTCTTGATTTCCCGGCCTGTTGCAATGTCCCAGAGCCTGAGGGTGTTGTCACTGCCGCCGGAAAGGATATGGCGACTGTCGGGTGAAAAGGCCACTGAAAGAACCAAATCATCTTTGGCTTGTCCTGCAAAAGCCTTAATCTCTTTTCCTGTTGTCACATCCCAGAGCTTGATGGTGTTATTCGCGCTCCCCGATACACCATATCTGCCGTCAGGAGAAAAGGCCACCGCATAAACGACGTCAGTGTATCCAGCTAATGGAAGATCTTGCCTTCCTGTTGCGGCATCCCAGAGTTTGAGAGAATTGTTGATGTTGCCGCCCGAGATGATTTGTTTGCCGTCGGACGATAAATCCACGGCTGTTATTCCATGATGACCTGTGGGCGCAAATATCGCCGCAGTTGCATTCATATCCGCCGACGCAACTTTGGTTTTTTGTTCCTTGCCGGCAGTCACAGCGGATTGTCCCATCGTTCCCGTTAGGGTCAACAGGGTGGGAGAGAGGCGGTATATCGAGAGAACGATCTTGTCCCCCTGGCTCAATGCGGAAACAGCGTTCTGGAATTCATCCGGATTTTTTACATCCTTATAGTTGCAGGAGAGGATGACGTCATTCTTCTTAATATCCATCTGCTCCGCCGGACTTCCGTTTACCACGTCGGCAACAAGAACCCCGTCTTTCCTGCCGGTATGTCTTCCAAGCATTCGCCAGTAAGCGGTGCCTTCCAAATTCTGCACCTTCACACCGAATGGCGCTTTTTCAGCGGCAGCCTCACCACGGGTTGTAGTCGGGTCTGTCTTTACCGGCGATGATGTATCCATGTCGGTTTTAGGGGCGGAAACAGAAGACGTTTCAGCGGGGATTGCCCTTCCCCTTCTCGCGCTCATCCTGTCTTGTGAAAAAGCAGCATCCGGCGCGAGGCCTGATAACAGGCAAACCAGAAGCAGACTTAAAGCCATGTGCAGAAAACTCATCTTTTTCATATTCATTCCCTTTTTATCTTTCGAATCCGTGTCCGTGATTTTTTTACCCTTGCTCATTTTTAAAACGATCCGTCTGGAAAGCCTTGAGCTTATTTCTCCAGCATTTCTTTTGCCGCCCGGATGATGCCCGCTTCATCGAGGCCATACTGAGAACGCAACTCGGCCTGTGTGGCGTGTTCGACAAATTTATCCTCAATGCCCAAACGTTTGACCGTTACATCTTTCACTCCGTTTTGGGCGAGCAATTCCAGGACGGCGCTGCCGAATCCACCGTCCAGAACATTTTCTTCGATGGTCAGAATTTTATGAACGGACGCCGCTGTGCTTAAGAACAATTCCGCATCGAGTGGTTTAATAAACCGGGCGTTGATGACTTTGACCTGGAACCCTTCGTCCGCCAGCTTTCGGGCTGCCTGAAGCGCCGGATGAACGGTGACTCCCACGGCGATAATCGCCAGATCGGAACCGTCGTGCAGCACCTCACCGCGGCCGATAGGCAATATCGAAAGTTCGTCATCAAGCGGCACCCCTGCACCTTTGCCGCGCGGGTAGCGAATGGACACGGGCGAACCGCAGCCGATGGCCGTTTTGAGCATGTGCCGCAGTTCGTTCTCATCTTTCGGGGCCATCATGACCATATGGGGAAGATTGCGCAGATAGGAAAAATCAAAAAGTCCCTGATGCGTTGCGCCGTCTTCTCCGACAAAACCGGCGCGGTCGATGGCAAAGATCACCGGCAGTTTTTGTAGGCAGACATCGTGTAGAATCTGATCATAAGCGCGCTGGAGAAAGGTGGAATAAATCGCCACAACAGGCCGCAGCCCTTCAATGGCCAGACCGGCGGCAAAAGTAACGGCAAGTTGCTCGGCAATGCCAACATCATATAAACGCTTGGGAAACTTCCGTCGAAATTTGTCCAGGCCCGTGCCCTCGCACATGGCGGCAGTCACGGCAACGATGCGGGAATCGGAAGCAGCCAGTTCGATAAGCGTTCTGCCAAATACTTCCGTATAAGAAGGCGCGGTGTTTGCCGAAGGAATCGTCAGTCCGGTTTCCACATCAAAGGGCGCAATGCTGTGATAGGTTGGCGAATTTTCTTCCGCGAATTTGTAGCCCCGGCCTTTTTGCGTGATGACGTGCACCAGCACCGGCCCCTTTAATTTCTTGACATTTTCAAAATTCTTGATGAGGTAGTCCAGACGATGCCCTTCCAGCGGCCCAACGTAAGTGAAACCAAGTTCTTCAAACAGCGCACCGGGAACAACAAAGGTCTTCAGCGATTCCTCGATTTGCTTCGAAAATTTGAAAATCTGTTCGCCGATACTGGGAATGTTTTTGAGAAAAGTTTTCAGCTCGGATTTAAATTTAGTAACCCTGTCACCGGTCATCATTCTGTTCAAATAAGAGGAGAGAGCGCCGACGTTGGGAGAAATGGACATTTCGTTGTCATTTAAAATAATGATCAAGTCTTTGTCGCGGCCACCCGACCAGTTCAGTCCCTCAAACGCCATGCCGGTGGTCAGGGAGCCGTCGCCGATCACCGCGATGGCTTTGGCGTGCTCACCCTTCAAACACTGGGCTTCGGCAAAGGCTGTCGCCGCCGCGATGGAGGTGCCGCTGTGCCCGACATTAAAAGCGTCGTAGGCGCTTTCTTCCCGTTTGGGAAAGCCGCTGAGGCCGCCCTTGCGGCGCAGGGTCGGAAACTTTTCCTTCCGACCGGTGATGATCTTGTGCGCATAAGACTGATGGCCAACGTCCCAGATGAGCCTGTCTTCCGGCGTATTGAAAACATAGTGCAACGCCAGCGTCAGTTCCACCGTTCCCAACGATGAAGCCAGGTGGCCGCCCGACAAAGCCACTGTGTTGATGATGAAGGTTCGCATTTCCTGAGCCAGTTTGTTGAGCTCCGCTAGATTGAGTTTCCGGATGTCCGAGGGATAGTTCACTTTCGGTAAAACATCATAATTGGCTATTTCGATTGGTTTCATTGGCCTTTATAATCCTTTAAGACTTTCTTTCCATGATATAGTGGGCGATGACTCTGAGCGGCAGTGCGCGTGAATCAAAAGCCGCGATGCCGGCAACAGCCGCCTCTGTATGTTCGGCCAGTTTTGCCCTTGCCACCTCGAGACCCAGGAGCGACGGGTAGGTGACTTTGCCCAGGGCGGCATCGCTACCGGTTTTTTTGCCCATGCGCATGCTATCGCCTTCCACGTTGAGAATGTCGTCAGCAATCTGAAAAGCGATGCCGATATGACTGCCGTAAACGCCCAGCGCCTGAATCTTATCGTCGCTTGCACCAGCCAGAATCGCACCGGATTTGACCGCCGCTACGATCAGCGCGCCGGTTTTTCGTCGGTGAATGTCTGTAAGTCCCGCGATATCCAGTTGGATTTTTTCCGCCCGGATATCCAAGGCCTGCCCCCCGACCATTCCCGCGATGCCTGCGGCAGACGCAATCTCCTGAATGACGGCCAGACGCCTTTCTGCAGCCAGCCGGACTTTTTCCGCGCGTGACAGCAGCACGAAGGCCTCCGTCAAAAGCGCGTCGCCCGCGAGAATCGCCATCGCTTCGCCGAAAACCTTATGGCTGGTGGGTTTACCGCGGCGAAAATCATCATTATCCATGGCCGGCAGATCGTCATGAATCAGGGAATAGGTATGAATCAATTCCAGCGCGCAGGCAGCCGGCATGACCGGCGCCATATCACCGCCGCACGCTTCCGCCGCCGCCAGGCAAAGAATCGGCCGGATCCTTTTGCCGCCCGCAAACACACTGTAGTGGACAGCGGTGTGTAATTCCTGCGGGACACTATCAACATCCGGAAGATAGCGCTGCAGCGCTTCTTCCACAATATTCTGACGGTCCTTTAAGTATGCCTGAAGAAACTCCTCATGATTCATCGTTGTCTTCATCCTGAAAGTTTTTCATTTGCAACGAATTTTCTTTTTCCAGAAGCTGGTCGACACGGCGCTGGGTATCTTCGAGTTTTGCGGAACAGAAACGGATCAGCCTAATGCCTTCTTCAAAAGATTTCAGCGCCGAATCCAGCGGCATTTCACCCGCCTCCATTTCTCTTACTATGTTTTCCAGTTTTTCCAAAGCGTCTTCAAACTTTTCTTTCGCCATTGCTTTTTACTCCCGTGTATTTTTTTGACTGAGTTATCAGCTATGAACCATGAGCTACTTTTTACTCTCCTTGAATTTTTTCCACCCGCGCCTGGATACCGCCGCAGGCGAGTTGAATACGGACTCTTTCATCCAAAGTTAACGCTCCCGCCTGACGGACAATTTCTCCATTCGATAACCGGCGCGTGATGCTGTAGCCTCTTTGCAATACCGAAAGCGGACTTAAGGAAGAAAGCAGAGCGGCGTTTTTCTTCAGCCGCCCTTCGCGATCCCTGAGATAACGTTTCCAGCCGCTCATGATGCCTCTCTCTAAATTATTGAGGAAGATTCTTTTTTCTCGAACCAGCCTTCCCGGATTCTGATTTTGCAGACCCAGTTCCAGATGCTGCAATTTGCTATTCATCATCTGCGTTCTTTGTGCGAGTGAGCGCTGAATTCTTTCGCGCAGATCATCCAGATGAATCGAGAAATCAACCAGAAAACGGCGCGGATCTTTGAAGCGGGCTTGCAGGGCAGCGAGCCGTCCTTTTTGATCATCAAGATGACGGCGCTGGGCAACCGACAGCCGCTGCCGCAGATTATAAAGACTTTCCTGCAGTTCGGTTCTTTGAGGGACCACCAGTTCCGCCGCCGCAGACGGTGTGGGCGCGCGCAGATCCGCCACAAAATCACAAATTGTGAAGTCGGTTTCGTGACCGACCGCCGAGACAATGGGAATGGATGAGCGAAAAATTTCTCTGGCCAGGGCTTCGTCATTGAAAGGAGCGAGATCCTCCAGGGAGCCGCCGCCTCGCGCGATAATGATAATATCCACCTTGCCGTATGCATGGAGGTTGCGCAGGGCTGAAATTATTTCACCTGCCGCCTCGTTTCCCTGCACTCGGGTGGGCGCGATCAGAATATCCACGGAAGGAAAACGTCGGCGGGTGATATTTAAAATATCCCGGATTACGGCGCCCGTTGGCGACGTAACAACGCCGATGCGGTAGGGCAGAAAAGGCAGTGCCTTTTTGTGGGATTTGTCGAATAATCCTTCGGCGACCAGTCTGGCCTTAAGCTGCTCAAACGCTTTTTGCAGCGCGCCCACCCCCTGTGGTTCGACCAATTCCACAATAAGCTGGTATTCACCACGGGGCGGATAAGCGCTGAGGCGGGCCCGGCACAGAAGCTTCATGCCGTCTTCCAGATCAAACTTTGCCACTCGGGTGCCATATTGGCGAAAATAAACCGCCCGAATCTGGCTTTTGTCGTCTTTCAGCGTAAAATAGACATGGCCGGACTGGGGACGGCGCAAATTGGAAACTTCACCTTCCACCCAGAGTGAACCGAAGGCTTCCTCCAGAAAGGTTTTAATATTATCGTTTAGTTGTGAAACGGTCAGAATATCTTTCATTCACCCCATCCTAACCTTGTGAACTACCAGATATTGGCAGGTAAGACAAGATTGAAATCTGGGTGAGTCAAGCAAGAGTATTGGCGTTGCCGCCCAGTCCCGAACTTTCAGAATCCCCGGTTTGTTCAGAATTTCCATTTGCCTGGTATGAGTGCCTGTGTTAATGATTTTTAAACAGGGAGGGTGCGAGTATGTCCGATAAATATGATCTGATTGTCGTTGGCGGCGGACCGGGAGGCCTGGCCGCAGCGGAAAAGGCCGCGGCAAAGAAAAAGCGAGTCCTCATTATCGAAAAAACCGGTTGGGGTGGCACCTGCACGCATCGCGGCTGTATTCCAACCAAAGCGCTGCTTTCGTGCAGCAAATTTTATGCGGATTTGAAAAAACTCAAACGCGTCGGTGTCAACATTGCCGATGCAGCCGTTGATTTCGCGGCCATGAAAAAACACCAACAACAGATTGTTAAAATCGCGGCCCTTGGCGCGCAAAAAGCGCTTGTCGATGCACAGGTCGAAACAAAACTGGGTACTGGCGAAATTCTCTCGCCGCATGACGTGCAATACACCGATCCATCGGGGTCCGCCCAGTCGATGGCGGCGGATAACATTGTCATCGCCTGGGGGTCACAACCGCAAATTCTGATGGAGATACTGACCTCTGAGCGAATTCAGACCTCAGACGATATTTTGGACATGAGCACATTGCCGGCAAGCATGATCATTGTCGGCGGCAGTTTCATCGGCGTCGAATACGCCACCGTATTTGCCGAACTTGGCGTCAAGGTTATCCTGGTGGAACTGCTGGATCGCATTTTACCTCAGGAAGATGAAGAAGCCGCGGATTTTCTCAGCCAGGAGCTGATCCGCCTGGGCATTGCCGTCCACACATCGACAAAGCTTGTCAGCCTCAAAGAATCAGCCGGCGGTGTTGTAATGCAGGTGCAAAAAAATAGCGAAACCATGGAAATGCGCGCCGGATGTGCCCTGCTTTGCACAGGCCGAAAACCGCTTTTGCATAGGGAACAGTTGAATAAACTGGGGATTGATTATGTCAACGGCGGAATCAGAGTGGATGAGCATATGCAGACCAACGTCCGGGGCATTTATGCCGTAGGCGATGTTACCGGCGGTATGATGCTGGCACACCGCGCGGCGAGGCAGGCCAAAATCGCCGTGGAAAATATGTATGGCGGCAGCGATTTTACCTATAATGAAAACTTTATTCCATCCGTTGTTTACAGCCATCCACAAATTGCGCGCGTCGGTTACACCCAGAGGCGAGCCTACGACGAAGGCTTAAATATAGAAATTGTTAAATCCAACTACGGCGCCAATATCACCGCCCGAGCCGAGCTGATGGGACAGGGTTTCGTTAAGGCTATCTTCCATCAGGACAAAATTATTGGCGCGGTCATCATCGGCGACCACGCCGCCGAACTCATTTCACCGCTTGCCCTGGCGGTATCCAGCGAATTGACCAGAAAGCAACTGCATGCCTGGGTGATCCCGCACCCGACGCTCAGCGAAATTTTTTTACCAATACTGGATAACTGATTTGACGCAGAGAAAAAAGTACTTGATCAGGAAAAGTGTTTATTAAGGAGACAACATGAAGATAATCCATTACATATCCGTAAAGCCGACTAATTTTGACAACGAACAGGCCAAGTATGTTGCCGGCCGCGTGGTGATTGGCAAGGATGACGGGGCTGATCATTTTTGTATGCGGCTTTTTGAAATTGCTTCAGGAGGACATTCGCCTAAGCATACGCATGCCTGGGAACATGAAATCTTTGTCCATTCCGGTGAAGGCGAAGTCTATGGCAATGGCAAGTGGCATCCTATTAAGCCCGGAACCGTTTTGTTCGTACCTGCCAATGAAGAGCATCAAATTCGCAATGCCGGCAAAGAAATCCTGGTTTTTGTCTGCCTTATTCCATCGGGCGCGCCGGAATTATGAATCCCTATATTATTCATTTCGACGGTTTTAATCGATTGTCCATCCCCGTGAAGCCGCATTCCGGCTGGTAGCAGGTAACATTCAGAAACTCGCATTTCTGCTTGCAGACGGGGCAGACTTCCGGTGGTTGAATTTCCACGATGGTATTGCCGCAATTACTGCACTTCCATGTATTTTCGGGAAGGGTTGCTTTATTTTCGGCCATAGTCAGTTCCTCCTCAATATTTTTATAAATCTAGCACAAAATCAATAATATATGAGAATAAATTTTGCCAAGCGAATAAACTTGAAATAAATGACAACATTCGGTAAACAAGGACACTTTTATGATTCAGGGGAGCTTCATGGCAAAAAGCAAAAAAACAAATGATCTGGTGGGGCTTTCACTTTTAGGTTCAGGCAAAACGGTAAAACCCATTCGTAAACTCGAGACATTTCCCAATCATACTCAACGCGACTATACGGTCACACTGTCCACGGAAGAATTCACCTGTGTCTGCCCGATGACCGGCCAGCCGGATTTCGCCAAAATTAAAATTCAGTACATTCCCGGTAAAAAAATCGTCGAATCAAAATCTTTGAAGCTCTACTTTTGGTCGTTCCGCAACGAAGGCGTCTTTCACGAACATGTCACCAATATCATCCTCGACGACCTGGTGACTGCCCTTCAGCCACGCTGGTGCAAGGTCACGGCAGAATTCGCTGTGCGCGGCGGTATTGCCATTAATGTGGACGCGGAATATAAAAAGTAACAAGGAATCACTGTAAAAAGCACATTAAAGAATAAATCTGAAGAAAAGATGAAAGGATACAGAATGGGAAAACGCGAAGACATTAAGAAAGTTTTAATTATCGGTTCCGGTCCGATTATCATCGGCCAGGCCTGCGAATTTGACTATTCGGGAACGCAGGCATGCAAAGCGCTCCGCAAGCTCGGCTATAAAATTGTGCTGGTGAATTCCAACCCGGCTACTATTATGACCGATCCGGGGATGGCCGATGTCACGTATATTGAACCGCTCAATGCTCAGACAATTACTGAAATCATTGAAAACGAAAAACCGGACGCTATTTTGCCCAATCTGGGCGGCCAGACCGGCCTGAACCTGACGTCCGAACTCTACAAACTGGGTGTTTTACAGAAACATAACGTAGAGGTTATCGGTGTTCAGGTGGACGCCATCGAGCGCGGTGAAGATAGAATCGCTTTCAAGGAAGCCATGAACAAGCTGGGCATTGACATGCCCAAAAGCGAACCGGCCCTGAACGTGGAAGAGGCGGAAAAAATTGCGGCTAAACTTGGTTATCCGGTGGTTGTCAGACCTGCCTATACGATGGGCGGCACGGGCGGCGGCATTGTTTATAATCTGGAAGAGCTGCGCCTCATCGCCAGCCGGGGTATTTCGGCAAGCCTCATCGGACAGATCCTGATTGAAGAATCCGTCATCGGCTGGGAAGAGCTGGAGCTGGAAGTCGTCCGCGACGCCAAAAACAATATGATCACGGTCTGCTTTATTGAAAATGTCGATGCGATGGGCGTCCATACCGGCGATTCCTACTGTACGGCGCCGATGCTGACCATTTCGGAAGACCTCCAAAAACGTCTGCAAAAACATTCTTATGACATCGTAGAAGCCATTCAAGTCATTGGCGGAACTAACGTTCAATTCGCGCATGATCCAAAAACGGATCGCATCGTGGTCATTGAGATCAATCCGCGCACGTCGCGCTCCTCGGCGCTCGCCTCCAAGGCAACCGGTTTCCCCATTGCTTTGATTTCATCGATTCTGGCTACGGGTATTACCCTGGACGAAATTCCCTACTGGCGCGAAGGCACACTGGACAAATACACGCCGTCGGGCGATTACGTTGTGGTCAAATTCGCCCGCTGGGATTTTGAAAAATTCCCCGGCGCACACGACAAACTGGGCACTCAGATGCGCGCCGTGGGCGAAGTCATGAGTATCGGAAAGAATTATAAGGAGGCGCTGCAAAAGGCCATCCGCTCCCTGGAGAAAAAACGTTACGGCCTGGGTTTCGTCAAGGATTTCAATACAAAATCGCTCGACGAACTGATGGAGATGCTCAGCGAGCCGTCCAGTGAACGTCAATTTATCATGTACGAAGCCCTGCGCAAGGGTGCAACGGTGGAAACCCTGCACACGAAAACTTTCATCAAAAAGTGGTTCCTTGAGCAGATGAAGGAATTGGTGGAGCTGGAAGAAAAGATTCTTTCTTACAAAGGCAAAAAGCTGCCGGATGACCTGCTCATTTCGGCCAAGAAAGACGGCTTTGCCGACCGTTATCTGGCGCAGATTCTAAACAAAAAAGAAGAAGACATCCGCAAGCAGAGGCTGGCCGCAGGGTTTTGCGAAGCCTGGGATGCGGTGCCGGTGAGCGGTGTGGAAAACGCGGCTTATTACTATTCCACCTACAACGCGAAAGACAAAGTCAGCGTCAGCAAAAACCGCAAAATTATGGTACTGGGCGGCGGCCCCAACCGTATCGGCCAGGGCATTGAGTTTGACTATTGCTGCGTGCATGCGGCGTTTGCCCTGCGCGATGAAGGCATCGAATCGATCATGGTTAACTGCAACCCGGAAACCGTCTCCACCGACTATGACACCTCCAACAAACTGTATTTCGAGCCACTGACCGTCGAGGATGTTTTAAGTATTTACGAAAAGGAAAAACCCGAAGGTGTGATTGTGCAATTCGGCGGTCAAACGCCGCTCAACATCGCGGCCGATCTGGCCAAAGCAGGCGTAAAGATTATCGGCACATCGACGGAAACCATCGATCTGGCCGAAGACCGCGACCGTTTCCGCAAGATGATGGACAAGCTGGGCATTCCCATGCCCAAATCCGGCATGGCCAGTAACTTGGAACAAGCGCTGAAAATTGCCTCCGGCATCGGTTATCCGCTGATGCTGCGTCCCTCTTATGTGCTGGGCGGACGCGGCATGGAAGTGGTTTATGATGAAGAGATGCTCAGACGTTATGTCAATGCCGCTGTCGGCGTCACGCCGGAGCGGCCCATTCTGATCGACAAGTTTCTGGAAAACGCCATTGAAGCCGAAGCCGACGCGATCTCCGACGGCACGGATGCCTTTGTCCCGGCGGTCATGGAGCATATCGAACTGGCCGGTATCCATTCCGGCGATTCCGCCTGCGTGATTCCGCCCATCAGCATTCCGGCGCGCCACATCGATACAATTATTGAATACACGAAAAAGATTGCCGTGGAATTCGGCGTGGTGGGCTTGATGAATATCCAGTACGCCATCGCAGGCGACGTCGTTTACATTCTGGAAGCCAACCCCCGCGCCTCGCGTACCGTGCCGCTGGTTTCCAAGATTTGCAATATTTCCATGGCGAGAATCGCCACACAGATTATGCTGGGCAAAAAGCTCAAGGACATGAATCTGAAGAACAAGGTCTTCAGCCATTTCGGCGTCAAGGAAGCCGTTTTTCCCTTTAACATGTATCAGGAAGTCGATCCGATCCTGGGACCGGAAATGCGCTCCACCGGCGAAGTGCTGGGTCTGGCCGATTCTTTCGGCCTAGCCTACTACAAAGCTCAGGAAGCCACCGGCCAGAGCCTGCCTGCGGAAGGCACCGTGCTCATCACGGTTGAAGAGAAGGACAAGAGCGGCATCCTGGAAGTCGCCCGCGCTTTTGCTAATATCGGGTTTAAGATCATCGCATCCAACGGCACCTATAAATTCTTTGCTGAACACGGCATTGCCTCGGAACGGATTTTGAAGATGCATGAAGGCCGCCCCAACATCGTGGACGCCATCAAAAACGGCGAGATTCAGCTGGTGATTAACACACCGGCGGGCCGCCTCAGTAAATATGATGATTCTTACATTCGCAAAGCGGCCATCAAATACAAGATCCCTTATATTACAACGGTTGCCGCCGCGGTGGCTGCGGTCAAGGGCATTGCTGCCTTCCGTCAGGGCCATGGCCGGGCAAAATCCCTGCAAAGCTATCATGCGGAGATAAAATAGGGGAGTAGGCTGAAGACCGAAGACTGAAGGTACAGAAGTAGGGAACGGTCGCGACCACGCCTGCGGGTGGCAAGACCGTTCCCTGCTTCTTTGTGGGGAGTGCCGGGCAACCGCGCAAAGAAGCAATTTCTATTACTTCGAGAGTAATCTTTCTTAATCAGAGATTCTTGCCCCTGTATTGAATACATTCCATCATTGCAGTTTTCTAACGGCCTTCTCTTGCGGCAATACAGGCGACGCCGATGGCCCCTGTCATTTGTGCATGGGGCGAAACGCTGATCGGGTATCCCAGGACTTTTTCCATGGCTTTGACGACGCCGATATTTTTTGCGACACCGCCGGTCATCATAACGCAAGTATCCGCATGCATCCCTAATCGGCTGGCCATAGCGGAAATCCGTGAACTGATGGCTTCATGAATCCCCGCGATGATGTTTTCCCTTTTATCCCCCCTGGCAATGAAGGAAACCACTTCCTATTCGGCAAATACCGCGCAGAGACTGCTTATTTTTGCAGGTAACATTAATTCGACGTTTCGAGCTTTACCTTCTGTACTTTATTGTAGTCTCTGCCATAATAGAATGCGCCGATGAAAAATCCGATGGCGCCGAGGAGGGAAAAGAGCGGCAGGAATTTGAACGCCGTGAGCAGATCATATCTATCGGATATGGCGCCGACAAAAATCGGACTCAGGCTATAGCCAAGGAGCATCATGAAAAATTGCGCCAGACTGTAGGATATTGCCCGAAGACCCGGGTGAACAACGTCTTGCGTGACGGCTGAACCACCGGCGGCAAACATGGGAGCCGTAAAGCCGAAGAGTATCAGAAAAATGTACTGTGCCTTTCCTTCAAGGAAGAAGAATCCGATAAAGAGAAATAGCCCTGTCAAAAGGGAAGTGACCGCCGGCACGCTCATCCTCGCGTGGAACCATTTTTTCCGTAGCTTATCGGTCAGCATCCCGCCGAGGGGAGCGCCGAAGATTGCCAGCAGGAATACGATGGCTGTTTTCACACCTGCCTGGTCCATGGGGATTCCGTCAACCCTGTTAAAATACGAGGGCAGCCAGGTCATGAGCGCCGTGGTAACAAAGGTGTTCCCGATGTATCCCACATAAGTAAAGAGTACCGTCGGTGTGCGCAGAAACTCCAGTGCGATATCTTTCCATCCCATTTTGGTTTCTCCTGCACCGTCTTTTTTCGTGATCTGGATGGTTTTGTAATCTTTAACCCAGAAAAAGAGAATGCCAACAATCAAGCCAGGGATGGCCAGTAGACCGAAAGCGTATCTCCATCCCCAGGATACGGCGATTGCGCCGCCAAGGATGACACCGATGGCTGTGCCCATGGGTATGGCTGCGGTGAAAAGTCCGTTCATGGTGGCGCGTTTTTCCTCGGGAAAATATGCAGCGATCATCGCGTGGCCTCCGGAGGTATAGGCGGCCTCTCCGGCGCCCACAACTGCCCGCATACTGAAAAGCTGAGTAAAGTTTTTGGTCAGCGCGCACGCTGCGGTGGCGATACTCCAAAGCACGGCCATGGTCGCGATGGCCTTTTTACGGCTCCACCGGTCAATCAGGAACGATACGGGAAACACGAATACTGTCATCATCAGCGTCACGACGGAGGCAAACCAGCCACAGTCTGTATCCGTGAGGTTCCATTCCACTTTGAGATAAGGGAAAAGTGAAGCAATGACCATGCGATCAACGTAATTGAAAAGGTAGAGAAGAAAAAGAAGAAGAAATACATAGTACGCGTATCCCTTTGAAACCTGAAACTCCTGAGTATCCTGCCTTTCCTGCTTTTTCATCATTGAGACTCCTCCATTTTCGGGTTGAATAAGACATTGGCTGTTACGAAACCGGTATCAATGCCGACCGCATACATCTCAGGTTACCCCTTTTTTTGCCTGGATCATTTCCATAAAGGCGTCGATCCGCGTTTGAATCTGAGCCTCGGAAAAATTCCGTTCGTCGCACATATCGGCTTCAAGCATCAATGAGGGGATGCCCCGCTCGCGCTCAACAATTTTTTGGATGTCATACTGCCCAAACGAATAAGGTTTGCAGCTGCGGTTGGAGTGCATGACGATCCCGTCCGCCCCGTATTTATCAATCATCGAAAGGACGATTTCAGCCATCTGGTCCACACCGATATTTAAATAAATGCGGGTATAGGATTCCGCGGCGGATCCGATAAAATCATTTTCTTTGATGTATTTCAGAGAGCCGCACCAGGCCGAGGTGTAGGTATCGGCCACCAGGCAGGCGTCATGCTTGGCAAATTCCTTGGACAGCCATTTCAGCCGGTACCAGATCGGCAGGTTGTCCCACAGCAGGCGATACCGTTCCCGGGGAATGGCCCCTTGCCCTTCACTGGCCCGCCTGCGCATTTCGTCGCGGAGCCCACGATAGTAGTCAACGGCCTGCTGGGTTCCCCGGAGTGTGACGATCAGGGCGAGATAAAAAAAGGCGTCGAAGGCGGTCATGGGGGAAGGCCTGTTCATGGTCGTATCCAGAACTTCCTGCCAGAGCTTTTGCCCCTCGAAAGAAAGTTTGCCGACTTCCTTCATGCGGTCCCGATCCATCTGGCGTCCAATGACGTTTTCCAGAAAAAGGATATATTCATCCATCTGCCGCTGCACATAGGTCTTCATCTCCCGGGTGAATTCCGTGTGGACGATGGGGGTGTCAAAGATAAACAGGGGCACCTTGAAATAGCGGGCCTGCACTTCATACCATTTGAGAACCGTCCCGCAGATGTTGTTGCAGCAAACCAGCATGTCCGGTTTCGGCAGGCCGCCGATGGGGCCGCCATTGACCGTCGCACAGGAGATGTCGCCGCGGGCGTAGGAGCAAAGATCACTCGAATAGCCCATCTCTTCCGCCTTTTTGCATAAATCGACGCCCATCTTGCTGGCGCCAATCATCGCTCCGTGGTTTTCGGGATAAACGGGAATAATGTCCATGGCAATCAGAGGCTCGACGGGACCGCCGCTGGTGATCCACGCCACCTTTTTCTTATTTTGGCGGGCTGTTTTTGCGTCAATATAATAAGTGGTCATGATATCCCGCATTTGTTTTTCGTAGTTGACGGGTTTCTTTTCGTCATTTTGCGTATTGTCTGTCATGTTATTTCCTTTCACAGCATTTCTAAAAAGGCTTCAAAGCGCGTCCTCAATTGCCCGCCGGCAGGCAGGGAATCGTCTACTTCCGCGATCATCAGTGGAATGCCGGCTTCATCGAGGCGCTCTTTAAGGTAAGGGTAGTCGAAGGCATGGGGATCACAGAACTTGAACAATAGGAAAATCACGCCCCGGGCATTCTTTTCTTTGACCAAACCGATGATATGTCGGGCTCGTCCATCAAGGTCGGCATGCTTTGCCGGGCAGACCACCCGACTCAGGAGCCGTTCACCAATACCCGCAAGCGGATCGCTTACGGCGTCAATCAAACCGGTAAAATAGCGGGCCCCCGTGCAGAAATCGTCCCAGACAATCTCTCCTCCCGACTCTTCGATCATGGCATAGACGTCGGGCTGATTGCACATGCTACCCGCCAGCAGGATACGCTTCGCTACGGCAGGTTTCGCCCCGGCGGTGCGTTCTTTCAATTCCGCGGCCGTTTCGGCAAGCATCACTGCCAGCCGGTCCCGGTCCATGATCATCGACGCACGGACAAAGAT
>JANYAF010000111.1 GCA_025355175.1 Deltaproteobacteria bacterium
CATGACCTCTTGAATGTTTTGTAGTATTTGTTCATATTGCCGGCAAATATCCCCTTCCCCGATTAAGTTTCCCTGGGTGTCCGAGGCCCCCTGACCGGCCGCAAACAGGATAGTCCCGCCGTTGGTTTTGACAAGATTCGAATAACCGCGGGGCTTTTTCCAGGCAGGTGGATTCAACACTTCTTGCGAAATTACGTTTCCCATAATGCCTTTTCCTCCTTAGCTTTTTTATAAAAACTTTCGTTTACATTTGAAAAGATTAGATAAAACGTTCAGTGTCAGCCGCACCAATCGCGGACGCCGGCTACAAACCGGGAGTTAGGCAGCTATTTTATCGCGACGACCTGTGCGACGACAATCCGTCCTTCTTCTAGATTGCGCCGCTGGTTTTGCGCCATGTCCTCGGAATCGGCTCCCAGGAGCACATGAAATCCAAGGAGTGGCAGGCCTTCCTTGCGAATTTTCTCAGCCAGGGAAGCAAACCGTGTCCGCGCAACATCCGTCGTATCCGCCCAATCGACAATTCTGAACCCCGCTTGATGGAGAAGTTCACGTAGCTTGTCTGGTGTGACCACAAAGCTTGTTTCCGGCAGACGAGCCCAGGGTACAGGAAAGAGCACCGGACCGGACGGGCCGGCGAGGATGTCATAGAGTGCCAGCGTCCCTCCGGGTTTGAGCACTCTGAACATTTCGCGATAGAGCCGGGTCTTGTCCGGGATGTTCATCGCGACATGCTCTGTCCACACGACGTCGAACGTCCTATCCGGAAACGGCAGATGGAGGGCATCCCCTTGTTGATAACTGACAAGCGCAGACAATCCGATTCTCTCGGTGAGCATCTTAGCCACGCGGCAGTATTCGTCGGTAAGATCTATGCCGGTGACACGGCAACCGAACTCGCGCGCGAGACAGCGTGAAGAACCGCCGATACCGCTGCCGACGTCGAGAACGTGCATCTTTGAATCAATGCCTGCGGCGCGCGCAAGCTCAAGAGTGGCGGCGCGGCCTCGAATATGGAATTCGTCGACCGGCGCCAGGTCCTCTGGCGCGAGCTGGTTTATGTTCTTACCGGCTTTTTCGAGTGCGGCAAGGATCAGCCGGCCAAGATCAGGCCTGGTGTAGTGCTCCTGAATGTTCTGGTTCAACCCGGTTGACATCGTTCACCTCTCATCTTTAAACCATCCATAACAACTTCGCAGGTTCCGCCCGTTACCACAACCACTTTCCCTGCTACGTTCATTGCTTTTGCCTCCAGAGCGTTTTTATTGCGGAGCATATAATACATCTGTTTTATTACTGCCAGCTATATATGAAAAAGTATTGATTTATTTCTTGATTTCAAAGAGAATTTTGCGCATATTATTTCATAAATCAATACTTGAGCTATAAAAACAGGAGGTAAAAAGATGGTTGATTGGGCGGAAAAAAGCGCGGCGTTCAGAAAATACCTGGCTCTTAAAACCGAACCGGTGGTATTCAAAAGGCTCGAAAAGGCTGCTGAACTGGATAATATCAAGGGCCTCACCCGAATGGACAAAACCCACACGTTTTGTCAACTGCCTTTCATGGTCAGGACTATGGGTATGACCCTGGGCATCGTAAGCGACAGCAAGATCCTGGATCGATGCAAGCGTCTTCATGCATTGACGTCAACAACGGAAGAAACCATGCAGACGGAGGCCAACATGCTGTCGAAAACATGGTTTGCCTCACCGGAAGACGCCATGGTGCAACAGAAGGATTATCCCCTGATGCCCCCCGGAGAAGCAATTGTTCTGGCGCCCCTGGCCAGGACCTCCTTCGAACCGGATGTCATTTCCATCTTCGGCAACCCGGCCCAGATCATGATGATTATGTGCGGCCTCCAAAAGGTCAAATATGAAAAGTTCAATTTTTCTTTCATCGGAGAAGGAGCGTGCACCGATTCCATTGCCCAGTGTTTTGTCAGCGGCAAGCCCGCATTGGCGATCCCCTGCTACGGAGAAAGAGCCATGGGGCAGGTGGCCGATGATGAAATCGTGATTGCCCTTCCCCCCCAAGAGATTGATCGGGCCATTGAAGGTCTCCGGCTGCTGAAAAAAGTCGGCTTTAGTTATCCCACGGTCTATATCGGCGGCATTGCCAATCCGCTTTACGCTCTTGCGAATTTCTATCCGGCGGCGGATAAGGCCAAAGGGTAAAAGGTGTCCTTGATAGGAAGGGATATGGGGTCAAATCTTTATTCTTGACATTTGAGATTAGAAACAGTTCTAACCACCACCATTCTTAGCTTTGCGGCGATTGAGGGATCCCTCAATCGCCGTTTTTTCTTGGGTGCTGCGGTTCAATTGAACCATGTCTTTCAATGGTTTATGAGTCCGTAATTTCCTGCCCATTTCATTGTGCTTTTTTGAAGATTTGAAGCGGTAATCCTCACTTAAATTCCCAAACCAAAACTATTGACTCGTAGGTGAAGTCAATATACAATTCTTTCTGTAATTGACATTACCCCGAAACTTTTACCAACACGGAATTGCAAGTCTCCTTCCTCAGAACCTCTTTATGGAAAAGGTGTTCTGATTTTACGATGACCTTTGGCTGGATTGGGATTAGAAGTATGCCCGTCATCGCATGTTGATGCGCAAAAACCCACTCACCAAAGTCCTTGTCTTTCCGTTATCAATAGCTTGTTTCCCCCCCCGCCAATTCCAATACCGCTTCATCTGGTAGTGATGACTGACTGTCAGAGGGAAGATGCATAATCACAGAAACATTTTGGAATCACGAAACCGACAATAGCAGATATGCGAACAGATCCGCTTGACAGTACGAGAGCTTTGCACAACCCCTATTTGCGTCATTCCCGCTTTCGCGGGAATGACGAACAGAGTAGTTATGTAAAGGTCTCAAAGTGTTGATTTAGAATTGAAATTACACGTTAACCCGGCAGATGTCGGTATCAGGCCGTCAGCATCCGGTAGATCCGGGTAATCTTTTCGGGTAATTTAACCACGTCGTCGATGACGGTCCAGCTGCTGTGGCTGTACATGCGGGGTAGATATTCGGCGGCTGCCCTGTCCACGGTGATGCAGAAGGTCTTGATCCCGAAGTGCTGGGCCTCTTTCAGGGCCATCCGTGTATCTTCAATGGCGTAAGTGCCCGAATATTCCTTGTCCACGGGTTTGCCGTCGCTCAGGAGGATAATCAGCTTTGTACGTTCCGGTCGTCTTCTGAGCTTGCTCAGGGTGTGGCGGATAGCCGTTCCATCGCGATTCTCAAAATGGTCCTCGATGGCGGAAATCCTTTTTTTGGCCTTGTCGTCATAGGGATCGTCGAAATCCTTGATGCGGTAGTAATCGACATTATCACGATTGTCCCCGGAAAATCCGTAAATGGCGAAGGCATCGCCGACCTCGTGCAGGGCCTCCGACATGATGATCAGGGATTCCTTCTCGCGCTCAATCGTGGCGCCCTTGGTGCTGCGGCTCATGTCGATGAGAAAGGCCACGGCAATGTCGCGCCTTCTTTTTTGAAGGAGGGTGTAGTTCTTCTCAGACGGGGAAATCCCCGCTTTGCGATCCACCATAAACTCCACCACGGCATCCAGATCAATATCATCGCCGTCATATTGGCGTTTGAGCTTGGTGAAACCTTCCGGTTTGAGCATCTGAAATTCGCGCCGTATCTTTTTCAAAAGCCCCGCGTGCCTGTCTGTCGTTTCACGGTAAAAATCCAGAGAGGTTCCCGCGTGGGTCTGTTCGCGGATTCTTGTCCAGTTGCTGCGGTAATCATGAAGGTCCTCGCCCCATTCGTCATAAAGAGATGTCCCCTGTTCGCTCTGAAGTTCTGTCTTTTTATCGAGAGAAAGCTCGAGGCTGCGCAGGAAAAGATAGACGTCATTGGCACTGAACGATTCCAGGCGCCGCTCGATTTCCTTGGGCGTTACCCCCTTCTCCTGATAAACGGCCCGCAGCAGCCGCTCGATCTTTTCCGGCGCATCAAATTTCATAGAGGGATCTGCAAGGCCTGCTTCTTCCTCATGCTGTTCGGTACGGCCTGCTTCCTGCTTCCCGCCGTGAGATTCGCCACGAAAACTTTGTTGCTCCTGTCCCGTCCGGTGGGGCCTCTCGGCCACATTATCCGCGTCCGGCCTTGTCTGTGTTGGCGTCGTGTCGCTTTGGACATTGCTTTGCGATTCCACCTGCGACCCGGATTGATTGCGCTGTGCTGACTGGCGGCCCTGCAGGCGGTTCTGGATTTGCTGCGATGTTTTGCCGAAGCTCCCGATATTCTGAGAGACCATATCCTGATTAAGCGGTTTGGACAGGGGCTTCACCGCGCGGTAAGGCTCCTTGAAGGTCTTATCGATCATGAAATATACGCCGACAGACAGTCGCGCCGCTTCGTGAACGTCCGATTCCGGTTGCGAAAGGGACAAGGACATATCCAGTGTGCTCCTAAGAATCGGGATAGCCGGATCATCGGTATTGTCGAATACTTTTCCCGCCATCAGGGTCTGGGCGATCATCTCCACCGTTCGCTGTTTGGGGTTGGTCATCTTTTGCGGCGGGCGCCGTTTTGCTGTCATATGGCGGTTCATGGCTAAAATATCTTCGCCCAGGGCGGGATACTCCCGTTTCAGTCTGCCCTCAATCCTGAAGTCCTCCAGCAGATTAAAGAGATCCTGCGCCAGATCCGGTTCCGGAAACAAGTGTGTAAAACGGTCGATGTCGCTTTGCTCCTCATCCTCTTTCCTGGTCCCGTAGCGGGCGGTAATATTCTGGATGACTTCCGTCATTCGAGAGAGGTCAAATTCAAAGCTCCCGTATTCCAGATGGGCCTCCTGATGGGTGGCGGAAACCTTATAGAGCTTGAAATTATCTTCTTTGTCCTGAAAATCCTTGATCCGTTTGGGAAGATAAACTTTCCGCCCGTCCGTATAGACGGTTTCTGCTTCGGCGATTTCCACCCGGCGTCCCAGCAGGGCCCGCAGATAGGTGGACAAAAGATGCCTGATGGTTTTAAGCTCCAGGCCTTTGGGAATACCCTCCATGAAATCACTGAAGGCGGGAGAATTACTGGTCAGGAAAGACAGGGCCTTTTCTTCGTCTTCTTTGGCCGTGTTTTCGACAAACGACGCAATCATGCCGAACCCTTCCAATCCCACCCAGTGGATGAATTCCGGGCTTTTTTCCAGAAGTGCTACGGCAAGGGCGGGGCTTGTACGGGCTACCATGGCGGTAATCCCGTAAACGCCCGGCGCAATGGCTCTGTCGCCGATATGATCCAGCCGGTCGATGAGACGGGGACTCTTCTCCACAACGGCAATGGCGGCCTGCCAGTCTTTTCCGGCAATGAAAGAGGCGCATTCCACCAGAATTTCCAGTCCTTCAAAGCCCATCTTATCAATGACGACGGGGCTCACATCCAGAAGGCGTTTCGCTATTTTTCCGCTGTTGCGGGCGGTTCTGATCATCAGGGCAAACAATTTTGCCAGGCCCAGGGCGCCGATTCGGGCAAGCAGCGCCGGACTTTCTTCCAGCAGCGTCGCAGCCAGCCGCCAATCGGAAGCAGCAGCCTCGGCGGCAAACGCATAGACGCGAAGCGGAAGCGTGAGGTCTCCGTGGGTTAGCAGGCGGTCGATCAGATCGGGACTTTTTTCCAGAAGGCTTACGGCGCCGTAGCTGTTCTGGCGGGCGACAACGCGGGCCAGTGAGGCGATCTGAGTCAATCCGTCGTATCCCAGCCGTTCGATAATGCGCGGGCTTGTTTCCAGCAGACTGACGGCGGTTGTCCAGCTCTCAGCGCCCGTCTGGTGCGCTAAATCTTCCAGTTTTTCCAAACCGTCAAATCCAATCAACTTGATAATCTCGGGGCTGCGATCCAGGAGACTTACGGCCATCCGGGCGTTGTAATTTACAATTCGCGAACCGAGATGACAGACTTTCGTGATGAGGGAGGCATCGCCCAGCTTCAGAAGCCCATCGATGATGGTAGGACATTTATCGAGAAGTGAGGCGGCAGCAGACCAGCTTTCATGGGCCAGGGAAGACGCGAAATCACCGATCAGCTTCAAGCCGTCGATGCCGATACGATCGATCAGATCAGGACTTTTCAGAAGGAGCCGCGAGGCCGTCTCCCAGCTTCCCCTTGCGATATCAGTGCCGAGGGCGCTGATTTTTGTCAACCCTTCCATGCCGGCCCTGTCCAGAAGAATCGGGGCAACGTCCAGGAATGCCTCAGCGACAGGGCGGCTCACGCGGGCCATCACGTCTGCCATGTCCGCAATACGCCGCAAACCGGGAGCATCAAAACGTTCTATAAGCTCAACGCTTGCGGAAATGAATCTCAGGGCAACCTGTGAACTGACAGCGGAAAGCTCCTGCCCCAGGTGATAAATATTTCCTATTTGCTCAACAGTAAGTCGGGTTTGCAGTTGATCCACAATCTCAGGACTTTTCATTAGCAGAACAACAGCATTTTCGGGATTGTCAGCTGCCATGGCCAGGGCGCATTGCCAGACAGGTTCCAATCCGTCTTGCCCCAGGCGGTCAATCAGGCCGGGGGCCGTGTCGAGGAAAGTGTAAGCCATCCTGGCGCCGAAGGGCGTTGTCTTGGCGGCGTGGTCGTATAGCACAGCCAGCAGGTCTGTCCGGCCCCGGGCGGCTAATCGTTCTGTGATGCCGGGAATTTTCGCCACGAGTTCCAGGGCGATGTTCCAGTTGTCCTGAGCCATCACAGAAGCCAGATGATAAACAGCCAGTGAGGAAGAGACATCCGCGCCTGCTTCCATCATCCGGTCTATCCGGCCTACGCTTTCTTCAACAGCCCTGATGGAATGAGCCCAACTGAAGCGGGCAATCGCAGCGCCGAAGGCAGCGACCTTGCGCAGGCCTTCAAAGCCGACCCTGTTGATGATGGCCGGGCTTTCCATGAGGACGCACATGGCCGTCCGGATGTCGATTTGAGCGATGCTGCACGCCAGGGCGGCGGTTTGGGTCAATATCTCAAAATTGTTTTCAGAAACCAGCACGGGACTGACTTCAAGAAAGCGAACGGCAACAGGAGATCCGTAGGGAATCACCTGGTTCGCCATGTCGAAAACGTTGAGGACCATTTCCTCGCCGAAAGGGAGGAGTTTAACAATAATGTCCGGACACCTCTCCAGAAAGACAAGGGCTGCCTGACGATCATTTTCGGCGATTCGGGTGATCGGCGTCAGAATGGAATCGATGCCTTCCTCGCCGAAGCGTTCGATGAGGGGAGAGGAGGCGGCGCCGAAACGGGCCATCAGATCATAGTCCACAGGGTCATCAGCCACCCCGGCCCCGATGGCGGAATGGGGTTTTTTGTTTGTATCTTTCAATCGGTCTCGCGGCATGAATCATACCCGCTAAAAGCTGAAATAGTTTTTAAGGACTTCTTCGATGCTCTTTTTCAGGTCGCTGTCATAGGTCAGCGGCTCGATCATGGTGGCACGCAGGGAATCCTGGATAGGCATACCACTTTTGAGCAGCATTCCCGCATAGACCAGCTCTCGTGTCGAAACGCCTTCCTCCAGACCCTGATGAATCAGATTGCGTATCCGGTTTGCTGCGCGGACCAGCTTTCCCGATATTTGCTCATCCACACCCGCCTCCCGGCTGACGATTCTGACTTCCAGATCCTCAGCGGGCCAGCCGAGGTTGATCGAAATAAAACGCTGTCTGGTGCTGGGTTTGAGCTCCTTCAGGACACTCTGATAATTGGGATTATAGCTGATGACCATCATGAATCCTTCCGGGGCATGGAAAATTTTTCCTTTCTTTTCCACGGGCAGATAGCGCCGATGGTCCGTCAGGGGGTGAATGACAACCGTTACGTCCTTCCGGGCTTCGACAATTTCATCAAGGTAGGCGATGCCGCCTTCGCGCACAGCCATCAGGAGGGGGCCGTCAATCCATTTCACTTCGTCGCCCTTAATGATGTAGCGGCCGGTCAGGTCATTGGCGCTGAGGTCGTCATGGCAGGCGACGGTATAAAGGGGCCGGTTCAGGCGCCAGGCCATGTGTTCCACCAGCCGTGTCTTGCCGCTTCCGGTGGGGCCGTTGAGAAGAACCGGCAGCTTATTGGCATGGGCCGCCTCGAACATCTCTATTTCCTTGCCCTGGGGAAGATAAAAGGGTTCTTTGGATACTCTAAAGTCGCCATTTTCAATTTTATCGGATTTTTCGTGCTTTGCCATCTTATGCTCCTTTCGCGTCACTTCCATCTTAATTCTAATATAGGCGTGATTGGATAAATATCAAATATTTTTATGGTCGCATCATGAAAAAGCATTGATTTATTGCTTGATTTTAAAGAAATATTTCCGCATATTACCTTTCAAATCCATGTTAAAAAGATTAAAGAAACAGGGCGCTGTTTTTCTCAAACATAATTGCGGCACTAAACTGATAAAACCGGGAAAGGATGATTATGGGGAAATTACTTGTCTTGTTGACGATTGGTTCCGGCCTTCTGAGCGTTCTTTTCTTTATAGTGACTTTTAGAGCCATACGAAATAAGAAGGTCATCAGTTCGACGATTCGTTTGTTAAGCGCGCTGCTCTGCTTATCGCTTGCTGTGTTATTCGGCACGATTACGATAGCAACACAGGGATATCGTGCCCTAACCCATGAGGAAATAGCGGCAGTCGTTAAGACGGAGCCTCTGGGCGCAAAGTCGTTTATCGCTTATTTTAAATTTCCTGACGGCAAAGAAACGTCCTATAAATTGGCCGGCGATGCTTTTTACGTCGATGCGCACATTCTCAAATGGAAGCCTATCGCCAATATATTGGGGCTGCATACGGCCTACGAGCTTGATCGCGTTGCAGGTCGTTATGCGGACCTGAAAGATGAGCTCTCAAGCACCCGCACGGTTTTTATAATTTCTCAAAATAAAGGGCTTAACATGTTTAACCTCAGGCAACGCAACGCGTTTTTCAGTCCGCTGCTGGATGCCGAATACGGATCGGCCGCATTCATCCATCCGGGAAAGTCCTCAAGATTCGAGATAAGAGTTTCCACATCGGGTCTGTTAATCAGGGAAATCGATCCTTGAAAAGAAAGGACATGTGAGCAGATCTCTTCCGGACGCCGGTTTAACTTCCGCGCATGGACTGCCGGAATGGTGTGCGAGGGGAGGGAAGCTGTAAAATCATGTTGCAAAGGCCGGTTTCCTGGGCTATGAAAATGGCCATGCGCAGATTCTATTATTCCGTTATTTTATTATGGATGATTTTGGCGTTGGCTGCTTGCGACAAATCGCCACAGGCCGAAAACGTCCGTCCGAAAGGGGATAAGCCGCCCGCCTTTGGCGACATCCTGGTGCGTGGCGATATCGGGGATGCCAGCAACCTGATTCCGCTTCTGGCATCCGATTCGGCGTCGCACGCCGTCGCCGGCATGGTCTTTAACGGTCTGGTCAAATACGACAAGAATATGAATGTCGTGGGCGAACTGGCCGAATCCTGGGATATCACCCATAACGGTCTCGTCATCACGTTCCATTTGCGCAAGGGCGTCAAATGGCATGACGCCAAACCCTTTACCTCTGCCGACGTGCTTTATACCTATCAGGTTACCACCGATCCCAAAACACCCACGGCGTATGCCGGAGATTTTTTGAAAATCAAGAAGGCGGAAGCGCTGGACGATTATACGTTCCGGGTGACTTATGATAAGCCTTTCGCACCTGCATTGATCAGCTGGGCTTCCACGATTTTGCCCAAACATCTTTTGGCCGGCAAGGACATTACGAAAAGCCCGCTTACGCGCCATCCCATCGGCACCGGGCCATACAAGTTCAAGGAATGGGTGGCCGGACAGAAAATTGTTCTGGTTGCAAACGATGACTATTTTGAAGGACGGCCTTATATTGACGGCCGGATTACCCGCATCATTCCCGATACCGCTACCATGTTTCTCGAACTGCGCGCACAGAATATCGGCATGATGGGGCTCACCCCGCTGCAATACACGCGGCAGACGGATAACAATCTATTTAAAGAAAATTTCAACAAGTATCGCTACCTGAGCTTTGCCTACACGTATCTGGGGTATAATCTGAAGAATCCTCTTTTTACGGATAAGCGCGTGAGGCAGGCCATATCCTATGCGATCAACAAGGATGAAATTGTGAGCGGGGTTTTGCTGGGATTGGGCAAGCCTGCAACCGGGCCCTATAAACATGGCACCTGGGCGCACAATGACAGGGTGAAAACCTACAACTATGATCCGGCGAAAGCGCGTGAGCTGCTCAAGCAGGCAGGCCTGACGGATACCAACAATGACGGGGTCCTGGAAAAAGACGGCAAACCGTTTGAGTTTGAAATTCTCACCAATCAGGGCAACGAAACCAGGCAGAAATGCGCGGAAATCATTCAGCGGCAGCTCAAAGAGGTCGGCATTATCGTGAAAATCCGTATTGTGGAATGGTCGGCGTTTGTGACGAATTTCATCAACAAGCGGCGTTTTGACGCGGTGATTTTGGGCTGGACGATTCCACTCGATCCCGACGCCTATGACGTGTGGCACTCCAGTAAGACCGCGCCGGAGGAACTTAATTTTGTTTCTTATAAGAATCCCGAAGCAGACCTGGTTTTAGAGAAGGGCCGCAGCACCTTCAATCAGGACGAACGCAAAAAATACTACGACCGCTTCCAGGAAATCCTGGCGGAAGATCAACCCTACACGTTTTTATACGTTCCAGAAGATTTAATCATTATCAGCAGCCGTTTTCGCGGCATCGAACCCGCCCCCATCGGCATCGGCCACAACGTCATCAAATGGTACGTCCCCAAAGACGAACAGAAATATACGATGACGCGGTAAAAAAAGGCTTGACATTAGAACGTACGTTCTATATAAGAGGGACCATGAAAAAAACCCGTGACATAAAATCCGTCGAGCAGAGTCTGGTTGCCTTTTACCGTAACCAGAAACGCATGCCCACATATGCCGAGATGATGGATCTGTTCGGCGTCCGTTCCAAAAGCGTCGTGTTTTATTGGATTGAAAAGCTCATCGAAAAAGGCATTCTGGAAAAAGACCCTCAGGGCTTCCTCAAGTTGTCGGGGATTTCCTTCGGCATCCCCCTGGTCGGCAATGTTGCCGCCGGTCTTCCCGTTTCCGCCGAAGAAAATACGCGCGACGTTGTGTCCATGGATGAATATCTGGTGGCCAAACCGGATTCTTCCTTTTTATTGCGTGTGACCGGCGATTCGATGATCGGCGCGGGCATTATGGAGGGCGATCTGGTCATTGTCGAGCGGGAACGCATGCCCAAAAGCGGCGATATCGTTCTGGCCGAAGTCGATGGTCAGTGGACCATGAAATATTTCCGCAGGCAGGACGGGGCGGTTGTTCTGGAAGCGGCCAATCCGGCTTATCCTACGATTTTTCCCAAAGAAGAACTCAAAATAGGCGGCGTGATCACCGCCTCCGTCAGAAAATATCTGATGTAACCCGGATCAAAAAATATGGAGTAAACGTTATGCAGACCACAACCGGTATTTCTTCCATGCAGATGGCGATGAGCGAAAATCCGATCATATCGTCGAATCGTGAAGTGTTTGGGGCCATGATGCGCAAAGCCCGGAAAACAGACTGGGATCTGGTGATAGCGAAGATCGACAAGTATATTGCCAGAGCCGGCGCTGTTGTCCTTGCCTTGTCCGTCCTGTATTTTGCACCAATCCTTGTATCCATGTTGTTGAGATAGAACAATTCACAATTCCCTTTCCTCTGAACAGGGTTCAGGCTTATAAGATCCTGTTCAGAGGCGAAGACCAACAATCGAAGGTGCGGGCATCGCGAGGACCTGCCGCCTCCATCCAGCTGAATGGATTCTCAGTTGAGGATCGACTGATAAACAATACTACGCATAAGGTAGCGGTATTGGAGGCGCTGGGAAGGTTCCTGGATCATGAAGATAGCGAAGAGTTCTTCTTTCGGATCAACCCAGAAGGTGGTTCCCGCCCAGCCATCCCAGTAATAGTCTCCGGCTGTTCCCGGCCATGCAGAGACGCCATTCTGGAGACGCACGGCAAATCCAAGACCGAAACCGTAACCAATTCCAGGGAGATAAATCGGTCCTGGTTTCACGGCCGCCCCCATATGATCGGCCGTCATATATTCAACGATCTTGCGGTTGAGCAACTGGACACCATCGAGCTTTCCGCCATCCAGAAGCATCTGCAGAAAACGCGCGTAATCCATCGTTGTTGCTATCATTCCCCCGCCTCCGGAAAGCAGTCTCGGGGGTTTCGTAACGTCATTGAGCGCTGGAGCCTTCCCCGTCTTCGGGTCCTTTTGCCCTTCGGCAATCCGGTTATGCTTCTCCGGTTTTACGTAAAATCCAGAATCTTCCATCTTCAGCGGTCGCAACACCCGCTCCTCCAAAAAGCGGTCGAGAGGCATGCCGGACGCAACTTCAATAACGCGGCCCAAGACATCCGTCGAGCGGCTGTAATCCCATATGGTCCCAGGCTGGTAGGCCAGGGGCAGTTTTCCCATCTTGGCAATCATCTCCGGCAACGTCTGATCTTGCGTTTCGACACCCGTCTTCACATACATCCCCTTCACGGCCGACTTGCCGAAAAACCCGTAGGTCAATCCGGATGTGTGCCTGAGAAGATCCTGGATGGTCATGTCCCGAAAGGATGGTGTGTCATTACAGCTTGCTTCTCCAGTCTGGGCGTTTGTTGTCTCGGCACAGACTTTGAGTTTGCCTAGCTCCGGGACATATTTGGAAACGGGATCCGTGAAAAAGAGTTTCCCCTCCTGATTTAACAGCATGGCGCCAACAGTGACGATAGGCTTGGTCATGGAATAAATGCGGAAAATGGCATCCTTCTTCATTGGGGCTTTGGCTTCCTTATCCCGCATGCCGAAGCTTTCAAAATAGGCGATTTTCCCGCGGCGGGCCACGAGGACCACGGCCCCTGGAATCTTTCCCTGTTCTATATCCGCCTGCAATATTGCCCCCAGTCGTTCAAGCCGTTGGGATGACAGACCCACGGCTTCGGGCTCGACAACGGGAAGAACGTCGGGTCCGGGCCAGGCCATTACTGTAGATTGGACAAGCAGGAAAACGAATGTGACGATCAGAATAACACGAAAACGCAGTTTCATATTACCTCCTTTTGATGGATTTAATCCCGCTCAAGCGGGACGAGCGTCAATTCTCCGCAGCGAGCTCGCGATATAATGACGTTCATTTCATACCTCGACAGCGAGCTCGCGAGGTGGTTGATT
>JANYAF010000132.1 GCA_025355175.1 Deltaproteobacteria bacterium
CTCATAGCCGCGTAGCGAGATTTTGCAGTAGCAGATGATCTCCTTATTTTTATCTTCAGGCAGTTCCTTGAGACGTTTACGCAGAGCACCCAAAGGAATAAGCGTTTCACCGATACCGAGGCGCATTTCCTCGAATTCATCAGGCCCTCTGGTGTCGACGAAGAAAGGCTTTTCATTGCTCAGTAATTTCTGCCGGACCTCCTGGCAGCTGATACCCTTGAGCCTACCTTTAATTTTGTTTTGCATAATGTGCGCCGTGGCGATGAAATGATCGATGGCCAGCGAAAAAGGCGGCGCATAAGGAAGGTCCGCGTTGATGATATCTTCCACGGTGAGTTTCCCCTGAATTGCCATCGCCCACTGGGCGATTTGTTTGCTGACGTTGCCGGGGCCAATACATTGCGCTCCCAGGACGCGGCCTGTTTTTTGATCGACAATCAGCTTGGTCACCAGCAGTTTCCCTTCCATAAATCCCGGCTTGTCAGGACTGGCGTTGATCACTGTGATAATATTTGAATAGCCAAGCGTTTTGGCTACTGTTTCGGAAAGTCCGGTGGAACCTGCTGAGTAATCAAAGACCTTGCAGATGCCGGTCTGGATTGTTCCTGGAAATGTCACGCAGTTTTCCGAGGCGGCGTTTTCTCCCGCCACGCGCCCCTGTAGATTGGCCAAATCGCCGTAAGGAGCCAGTACCTTTTTGCCGGTAATTCTGCTGACCGTTTCTACACAATCGCCCACGGCATAGATGTCCGCCTCCGAAGTTTGCATGTATTCATTGACGTCAATGCCGCCCAGATCGCCAATTTTGAGGCCGGCTTGTTTCGCCAGTGTCACATTGGGACTTACACCGATGGCCACAACGGCCAGTTCGCAGGGCAGTTCGGTTCCGTTCTGGAGTTTGACTCCAGTCAGTTTGCCGTTTTCACCTAAGAATGCGGCGATGCCGTTATCGGTAACGACATTGGCGCCTTTGCTGCGAACGTGGTTTTCCACCAGCTTGGCCAGTTCCCAGTCCAGAAACGTCAGCAGTTGAGGCAGCAGTTCAATCACCGTGATTTCGATATTCGCAAGCTGCAGGGCTTCACAGGTTTCGATGCCGATCAAACCGCCGCCGATCACGACGGCCTTTTTGATTATGCCCTCATCACGGACCTTGCGCAGAAAATCCGCGTCTTTCATGGATTGGAGAGTGGTAATGCCTTCGAGATCAGCGCCGGGCACAGGCGGCATCCGGGGGACGGAGCCGGTGGCGATCACGAGCTTGTCGTAATTCAGCGTGCCGGTTTTGCTGGTCATGATATTTCTAAAGGAAACGGAATGGTTTGGAGGGTCGATGGCTGTGACTTCAGTATTTACTTTCGCCTCAATGTCTTTGGCGTTCAGATAAAACATCGGGCTTCTGACGACGCCTGTGGGCGTGCACAAAAGCTGGTTGCGGTCGTTAAAATATCCACCGACGTAATAGGGATAACCACAGGACGCCATGGACAGGTCCGCGTCTTTTTGCAGGATCACGATTTCGGCATTGTTATCAATTCTTCTCGCTTTCGCCGCAGTTTTGGGACCGGAAGCCGATCCACCGATGACGACAATTTTCTTTCTTTGTGTCATAGAATTCTCCTTCAATATGGTTTTTATAAAAACCCTCCACAGATTACCCCGCCCTGTGAGCGCGTTAATTCACTTATAGCTTCTTGCTTAGCCGTGAATTCAATCAAAATTCTTCAGAAATCCCCTTTGCATTTCAAATATCTGAAGAATTGTTTCTCCATTCATCCAGCAAAGAGATATATAAACATTTTATGTTTACCGATTATTTACCGACCTTTTTTCATAAGGTGTCGTAACTTGAACCAGGAATTATATATTCCCACTCTGAAAAACCAATTACCGGAGTGACAAGTAGAAGGATAATCAAAAATGGTGAAAATAATCCTGAATAAAACTGTTTCACATCTATTCTTTTCAATGTGTCGCACCTTGATCACAACGATATCGTCAAGCTTTTTGTTGCCTGTAGTTGAGGTAATTTTTATTTGACTGGTTCCATTCCTTCAGCCAGATATTTTTTCGCAAGATCTATATAGAGTTGTTTGACCCAGTTCCAGAGCTCTTCGTCCTTTTCCGTCGCTGCGCGGACAATCGTTGCCGGATTTCCGGCAACAACGACCTTTGCCGGTATTATCTGTTTCGCCTTGACGACGCTGCCCTCAGCAACAAATGCACCTTCTCCGATTTCCGAAACAATACTAAGGGTCGCGCCCATGCCGATCACAACGTTATCGCCAATGGATTTTCCATGAAGGATCGCGCCGTGACCGATTGTGACTTTTGTGCCTATGCTCTGTGTGCTTCCCGGAGGGGCATGTATAATAACGCCTTCTTCCACTGCTGTGCCGCTCCCGATTTCAATTCTGCCATAGTCTCCCCTTATAATAACGCCATGGCCTACATAGCAATTATCTCCGATGACTACGTCACCGATTACATTTGCCAGTTCACTGACATAGGTATCTTTCCCCACTGTTGGCTGTTTGCCGTCAAATCTGTAAAGCATAAAACCCCCTTTTAAATTAATTTTATAGAATGAATTCCGGCTCCCGGCGCGGCGAAGTGAAGGCGACTTCTAATTCATGTTTATGCCATAAATAATTGGCATCATCAAAATACTTTGCCTGCACCGGACATTGCTTAATGCAGGCACAGCATTTAATGCAGATTCCTTTTATTTTTGAGACATCATCCGCATCAATGGATCCCATGGGACAAAGGCTTACGCAGAGTTTGCAATCGATGCAATCGCTGCCGGTTTTAGGAGTGACCTTTTGGATGGAAACGGGATTGCCGTCCTTATCTTTAGGCTGGTAATAGGGATGGTAAGGCTGGTTTCCCGGCACCAGGATCGTTTCCAATACATCCTGCGCGGCAACTTTTTTATCAATTTCCCGTGCAAATTCCTCAACGATAGACATATCCTGTTCGTCCGGCCGATTTAGGCCAAGAATTTTAGAAAAGGAATGTTCGCCGATAAAAGCCCCACCGGCAATGACTTTCATACCTTTGAGTTCCAGAATATCCCTTAATTCTATCAAAGCGTCATCATAATGACGGTTGCCGTAAACCACTACTGCAACGGCCAGTGCTCCACGACCCTCGATAGCATTTAAGTATTTCAATAAGATATTGGGAAGTCTGCCGGCATAAACAGGCAGGCCGACTACGACCAGGTCTTGATCCGTAAAAGACGCCGGTTTTTTCCTGGCATCCGTCAAAGTGAAATCAATTTCTTGCGTCGTTCCGCCGCTTGAATTTCGGGAAAGCCCTCCGGCAATGCCGGTCACAATTTTTCGGGTGGCGCCGGTGGCGCTGAAATAAATACTTTTAATATTTTTATTCAAGAGCAAAAACCTTCCTCTCTGCAAAGCACTGCCGGGTCATCTTTATCAGAATACTATTTTTTCAAATCCACCGGCCGCCGCCGCAACAATGGCTGAGATTGTCGGGGTAATAGTTCTGAAACGCTTTTTTGGTCATGGAATCTCCTTATTCGTATCTCGTGAAGCGCGAAGCGTCGTTCGTCCGGCATGCCCAGGCATGCGCCGGGGTTCCCTGCCGGATTTCATGTCTTGGCTTTTACGCTTCACGAACCCCGCTTCACGCGGTGAAGGTAAGTTTTGTTCCTGACATATTCAGAATAAATCGTTCTTTAAAAGAAGTCTCTACAAAAGCAACAGCCTTTCTGCCCGTGCAGTGCGTCGGAATAATATAATCGGGACTGATTTTCTGGAGTTCTTCTGTTGTCCTGCCGATGATCGGTTCGAAAAGCGGCCCGCCCAGATGAAATCCACCCATGACGGCATGTACCTTATTGATACCGGTCACTTCCCGGGCATAGTTTACCGTATTGATGATGCCGGCGTGGGCGCAGCCGGAAAGGATTACCAGGCCTTTTCCCTTTAGATTCATAACGATGGACGTGTCATCCTCGATGGCATCCCACTTCTCGACACCATCCGCCAGAAAGTGGGCCATGGGGATGCCCTTTTCAAAGTCACTTCTTTTCGGCACTTCGCCCAGAAAGAGGCAGTTGTTTTCTAAGATTAAGCAGGGGTTTTTAGTTTCCATTACCTTCATCCCTGCCATGGCGACACTCTCCCGGGTGAACCCGGGAAAGTAGATTTTAAATTCTTCGCTGAACTTCATGTAGCGGGGGTTTTTAAAGACGCCGGGATGGACAAATAGTGGAATATTTTTTTTGCCGATCATTGCTGCGAGTTTATTCAGGCCGCCGGTATGATCGCTGTGCCCGTGTG
>JANYAF010000175.1 GCA_025355175.1 Deltaproteobacteria bacterium
TGCCGAACCAGGCATCGTTTGTAATGTTCACCAGTAATTCGGCTTCGGCATTTTTATATATCCTGGCTGCTTCGGGCAAGATTCCTTCGTAACAGATCATCACCCCGATTTTTCTTTCGCCCATGGTCAAAGGATAAAACCCTTTCCCTTCGGCAAAATCGCCAATTCCCGCGGCCAAACTGCTGATGAAAGGAAATATTGTTCTAAGCGGCACATATTCTCCATAAGGAACAAGGTGCACCTTATTATATTTACCACGAACGTCGCCTTCGGGTGAAAGCAGATAAGCGCTGTTAAAATATTCAGTTCTCTCTCTGCCCGGGGCATAGCTCATGGAGCCGAAGATAAACCAGCTTTTCGTTTTCACCGATATCTCGCTTATCCGATAACGTAAGTTGTTTTCATCCTGAAAGTTAAAAGGCACGGCTGTTTCCGGCCAGACAATCAAACTGCCATTGACAGCCGGATGACGCAACGACAGATCTTCATAAATATTGATGGTTTCTTTTTGGAAATTTTCATTCCATTTAATGGATTGATCGATGTTTCCCTGAATCAGAGATACATCCATGGCGGGAGCATCCTTCAATCTTTGATCCACCTCCTGGATTCGCCATATGCCATAGGCGTAAACACCAGACCATAGAAGCAACACACTTGCGGCCAGTGCAAATGACTTTTTTGATCTTTCCGTAATGATTTCAAAAATAGCGGTGTTTAAAAGAATAATCAGGAAAGATAGTCCGAACACACCCGTTATATCTGCAATCTGGATGAAAAAGACATTATTAAACTGGGAATAACCCAAATTTTCCCAGGGAAAGCCGGTAAATAACTGCGACTTGACATATTCCAGACATACCCATAAAACAGGCGCAACAAAGCACAGAGGAACCTTTCTTCGTAAGTAAACGATTCCTGCGGCAAATAAAGCGATATAAAGACTTAAATAACAAGCCAGCAGCAGCATGATCGTTACACCCAGATACAAGGGCAGATGGCCGTAATTCACAACGACGTATGTGATCCAGTATATGATGCCGACGCAAGCCGTAAGTCCTGTAATCCATCCCAGGAACAATGCCCTGCGGAGAGACACAACCTCCCGTAAAGCAATAAACAGGGGAATGAAGGCAATCCAGGCAATGAATCCCAGGCCAAATTTGGGGAAAGATAAAAACAGCAAAATACCGCTGAGTACTGCGAAAAAAATACTGTGGCCACTCAGCTTCTTGTTTGAGGTATCCGGTTCTACATGTGAAGCGTTATTCTTCATTTAAATTTTCATCGTCCACTTTTGTTATTTTAACTTTTTTAATACTGCGTTCGTCGGCGTTTTCGATGATAATATCCATTCCTTCTATTTGAAAATTCTCTCCCTGGTGAGGAATTCGTCGAATCGTATTTAAAATAAGACCACCCACCGTTTCATATCGGCCTCTTTCCAGACTCATATTCAGATGCTCTTCTAGTTTCTCGATTTCAGTGCGTCCGTCAACGATAATAGATCCCTCGTCAGTCTGGATAATGTCTTCGCAATCGGACTTTTCTTCATGTTCATCCCGGATATCGCCGACGATCTCTTCCAGTAAATCCTCAAGGGTGACTAGACCGGACGTGCCACCATACTCATCGATAACAATGGCAATATGCTTTTTGTTGTTCTTAAGCTCATAAAACAACAAATGAGCGTTTTTCGTTTCAGGGATGTAATAAGGCTTGGTCAGGTGTGACAATATATCGGCGATTGTCAGGGGTTGCGACCAGGTTTTAAGCAGATCCTTAACATTCAAAATACCGATGATATTATCAACCGACCCCCGGTGCATAGGAATGCGTGTGTAATGAGAATCGGCAAGCTTCTGAATAATGTCTTCCGGTGTATCGTCCTCGCTGATAGAGACAATATCCGTCCGTGGAATCATAATTTCGCGGACCAGGATGGATGTAAAATCCAGGATATTTTCGATCATCTCTCGTGATGCATCGTCTAAAACACCACTTTTCTGCCCTTTGGCCAATATCGAAATAATTTCTCGACGAACATGTTCGGGCTTGCGCCAGAAAAATAGATCAGAAATTTTTATCATATTCGTTTTAATATCTCCCGAAATTACAGGCCTCGTAAATACTCAGGCCGCATTCTGCTTAAATCTTTTTCTTCAATGACCGAAGCGATCGTTTGATGACCTCATTCTAGAAAATATTATAGTTGCTTATTAAACATGACCAATCGATTATGTCAATCATCCTTATCAAGCAAGTCTCAAACAAAAAAAGGGAGCCGCAATAAGCTGACTCCCTTCGATTTTCTGGCGGGGCCAAGGGGACTTGAACCCCTGCCCTCCGGCGTGACAGGCCGGCGTTATAACCAACTTAACTATGACCCCCAAAAATCATTTATTAAAGTTTTTTAACTTCCTTTTTCTTGTTCTGGTAGGCGGGACAGGGCTCGAACCTGTGACATCCACGGTGTAAGCGTGGCGCTCTTCCAGCTGAGCTACCCGCCCACATGCCCAAAAAAAGCTGCATGGCTTCTAGCAATATTGAGATTTCTTGTCAAGATATAAAATCAGCAATCTCCGTTAATTCACAGGCAGGGCGCTAACCTGTATATCGGTTGTTACAGTCTCGCTGAAATCATCCTCATCTTTTACAAACGCAATATCCAGCACCTCGTCGATGTGATCCACAAAAACGATTTTCAGGGCATTTTGGACATTGTGGGGGACTTCCGCCAGATCTTTTTCATTATCTTTCGGGATAATAACCATTTTAATGTTGCCGCGATGAGCCGCAAGAATTTTTTCTTTCAGACCACCGATAGGTAATACCCGGCCCCTTAATGTGATTTCACCGGTCATGGCCAAGTCCGCGCGGACTTTCTTTTTCATGAGAGCCGAGGCAATGGATGTGGCCATCGCAATGCCGGCGGATGGGCCATCCTTGGGAATCGCTCCTTCCGGCACGTGGACATGTATGTCTATTTTTTTATAGAAGTTTTTCGCTAAACCAAACTTTTCGGCGCGTGCCCGGATATAAGTAAGAGCCGCCTGAACGGATTCCTGCATGACATCACCCAGTTTCCCGGTCATAACCATACGGCCTGTTCCTTCCATGATGGATGCTTCAATGGCCAACAATTCGCCTCCGACTTCCGTCCAAGCTAACCCGGTAGTCAAACCAATCTGATTTTTCTCTTCTGTTTCGCCATGACGGAATTTCGGAACACCCAAATATTTCGGTATGTTTTTGGAACTGATTACAATTTTTTTCCGGGCGCCGTTACTGACAATTTCTTTGGCAACTTTGCGGCATACAGATGCAATCTCTCGTTCCAGATTACGTACCCCAGCTTCCCTTGTGTATTCCCGGATAATTCGTAGTACTGCGCCTTTAGTAAACTCAATATTATCAACTGCCAGACCATTGGCTTCCGTTTCCTTCGTCAGGAGGAATTTTATTACAATCTGCAGTTTCTCCTGTTCTGTGTAACCGGCAATACGGATCACTTCCATTCTGTCCTGCAAGGGCGCCGGTATGGTCTGCAAAATATTAGCTGTCGTGATGAACATAATGTCAGATAAATTATAATCCACATCCAGATAATTATCATTGAATGCGAAATTCTGTTCAGGATCAAGTACTTCAAGCAAAGCTGAGGAGGGATCGCCGCGGAAATCGGAGCTGAGTTTATCCACTTCGTCCAGACAGAAGACAGGATTATTCGAACCCGCCTTTTTGAGCGATTGAATGATTTTTCCCGGCATCGCGCCGATATAGGTTCTGCGATGACCGCGTATTTCCGCTTCATCGCGGACGCCGCCCAGGGATATACGAACAAACTTTCGATTCGTGGCGCGGGCCACTGATTTGGCAATTGACGTTTTTCCCACACCGGGAGGACCGACCAGACAAAGAATCGGCCCTTTATTTTTTTTAACCAGGGATTGAACAGCCAGATATTCAATGATTCTTTCCTTGACCTTTTTCAATCCATAATGGTCTTCATCGAGGATATTTTCTGATTCTTTCAAAGTGTATTTATTTTCTGTGACGTCTGACCAGGGCATATCCAACAGCCAGTCGATATAATTGCGAACAACAGTGGCTTCCGCCGACATAGGCGCCATCATCTGCAATTTTTTAATTTCCTGGCGAACTTTCTTTGTTGCTTCCTCGGAGAGCTTCTTCTGTTTGAGGCGCTTTTCCATATCTACTATTTCATTCTTAAAATCATCTTTTTCGCCCATTTCCTTTTGGATGGCGCGCATTTGTTCATTAAGATAGTAGTCTTTCTGAGTTTTCTCCATTTGCTTTTTGACGCGGCGTTTGATCTTTTCTTCGACCTGCAAAATCTCTATTTCAGAGAGCATCAGCGAATAAATGGCCTCCAGCCGTTCACTGATGTTGTAGATTTCCATAATCTTTTGTTTATCTTCCAGTTTTACATTGAGATGGGTAACCACCACATCGGCAAGCTTGGATGGGTCTTCGATTGCGGCAATCGTGCCCATCATTTCCACATGAATTTTCTTGCTGAGTTTCAGATAAAGCTCAAAAGATTCTTTGATGCTGCGCATCAACGCCTGTTTTCTGATGTTATTCGGGTCATCATCGACATCTTCAATATCAGCGACTTTCACGAGAAAGAAATCGTCATTTTTGAGATATTCCTGGATAGATCCGCGCGTCTTACCTTCGACCAGCACCTTCACAGTGCCATCCGGCAAACGCAGCAGCTGGATGATAATGCCTATCGTTCCAACCCGGTAAATGTCTTCCTCTGCGGGATCATCTTTTTTCGCGTTTTTCTGGGCTACCATGAAAATTCCTTTTTCGTATTTCATGGCGGATTCCAGAGCGGCGATAGACTTTTCCCGGCCGACAAATAACGGCACAATCATATGCGGAAAAACAACCACATCCCTCAGCGGCAAAAGAGGAATGATGTTCGTTTTATTTTGGTCATTATAGTTTTGTTCTTCGGTCATTCAATTTTCCTAAGTAGTTTTTTGTTATGCAGACTCAGATTTTGTGTCGTATATCAAAATTGGTTTTTCCTTATTGATAACAACTTCCTCGCTGATCACACACTCTTTCACATCCCGCTGCGACGGAATGTCGTACATCACTTCGAGCATCGTGTTTTCCAGAACGGAGCGTAAACCACGCGCACCGGATTTTCGTTCCATGGATAATTTGGCGACACAGCGTAGTGCACCGTCGGTAAACTTCAGATTGACGTTTTCCAGTTCGAATAATTTCTTGTATTGTTTGATGATCGCATCTTTAGGTTCCATTAAAATACGAACCAATGAGGCTTCGTCCAGATCATCCAGTGTGGAAATAACGGGCAATCGTCCGATAAATTCGGGAATAAGACCGAATTTGAGCAGATCTTCAGATCGAACTTCCGCAAGCAACTCTCCAATTCTTTTTTCTTTCTTGCTTTTAATTTCCGCACCGAAACCCATAGTGTTCGTGCCGATACGCTTGGAAATAATGTTTTCCAGATCATTGAAAGCGCCGCCACAAATAAACAAAATATTCGTGGTATCAACCTGAATAAATTCCTGTTGCGGATGCTTGCGGCCGCCTTTCGGTGGAATATTGGCCATGGTTCCTTCCATGATTTTCAGCAGGGCTTGCTGAACACCCTCCCCGGAAACATCCCGGGTAATGGAAGGATTGCCTGATTTTTTTGCGATCTTGTCTATTTCATCAATATAAACAATTCCTTTTGATGCGCGTGCGACATCATAATCAGCATTTTGCAGCAGACTTAAAATGATATTTTCAACATCTTCACCTACGTATCCGGCTTCAGTCAAGGTGGTGGCATCCGCTATCGTAAAGGGAACATTGAGCATTTTTGCCAGTGTCTTTGCCAGTAATGTTTTTCCCGACCCTGTAGGACCGACCAAAAGGACGTTACTTTTCTGAATTTCAACACCATCTGTTGAACTGACATTGGAAAACAGCCTTTTATAATGATTATAAACCGCCACGGATAGTATTTTCTTTGTTTTTTCCTGACCGATGACATAGGAATCAAGAAATTTCTTAATTTCCTTCGGTTCAGGCAAAACATTTTTAGGGCCTTTTTCTACCGTCTTTTCTTCTTCTTCAACGATACAACGGCACAGTTCGATACACTCATCGCAAATATAAGCAGTCGGACCGGCGACTAATTTACGGACTTCGCTTTGCATCTTCCCGCAAAATGAACAAAAAAGCATACCTTGACCTCGATTATCTTTACTTCTTTTTATCACTTAAATTCTCCTTTATTTAACGCCGGATAACGCAGGTTTTCTTACTACTAATTCATCAATTAAACCATAGTCTTTAGCTTGATGACTGGTCATAAAGTAGTCGCGCTCCGTATCATTCATAATTTTTGCCAGTTGCTGACCGGTTAATTCAGCTAGGATCTTATTTAATTCGTCTTTTAATCTCAGGATTTCTCTGGCCTGAATGTCAATATCCGTTGCCTGCCCCTGAAAACCACCGAGAGGCTGATGGATTAAAATTCGTGAATGCGGCAGGGCAAATCTTTTCCCTTTTTCACCGGCCGCCAGAAGAATTGCCGCCATGCTGGCCGCCTGCCCCATGCATACCGTGGAAATTTGAGGTTTAATATACTGCATCGTATCATAAATGGCCATGCCCGAACTGACATGTCCACCAGGCGAATTCAAATAGAAAAAAATCTCTTTATCCGGGTCTTCGGCTTCCAGATAAAGCATTTGGGCAACAACAACATTAGCGACATTATCGTCGATAGCCGTTCCCAGAAATATAATTCTGTCCTTCAAAAGGCGGGAATAAATGTCGAATGCCCTTTCGCCTCGACCATCTTGTTCCACCACCATCGGTATTAAATTCACGGGGCAACCTCCCGTTCCATTCCAATTTTTTCAACCACTTTAATATTGGCCTCACGTTCGATAAAGTCAAATACCTTTTTCTGGATAATTTCCGATTTCAAAGAGTCCACTCTCTCTTCATTGTCATATGCGCCCTTGACCACTTCATAATCCGTGTGGTGAATATCAGCTAATTCTTTGATGTGATTATCAATTTCATCTTCAGAGACCGTAATGGCTTCTTTTTCAGCTATTTTCTTAAGAAGCAGAAAGGATCTAACCGTTTTTTCCGCGTCCTGTTTGAACTGATCGTGCATGCCAAAGCTCAGTTCCATCGCGTTTTTTTCATCCATGCCGGCGGATTTCATCCTTTTTTGCGTATCCGATATCATATAGAAAATCTGTCGCTCCACCAGTGACGGAGGCGCTTCAAATTCGTTGGCCTTAAGAATGGCTTCCGTTATTTTATCCTGCAACTGTAAATCACTCTGGCGTTTGCATTGATCTTCCATTGATTTTCGCACATCATTCTTTAAATCTTCCAGGGTATTATACTTGTCGAAATTTTTAATGAAGTTTTCGTCGATTTCAGGCAGTTTTTGCTCTTTGAGGCCTTTGATGGTCACCGTAAACACAACATCCTTGCCTGCCATCTTTGTCTCATGATAATCGGCTGGAAATGTAAGGTTGATCTCTTTTTTTTCGCCGCTTTTCATCCCTACGAGTTGCTCTTCAAAGCCGGGAATAAACCTTTTCGATCCCAATTTCAGCAGGAAATTGTCCGATTTAAGCTCTGGAAGCCCTTCACCATTCAGCGTTCCGGCAAAGTCAATCGTTACAAAATCACCCATCGCAGATTGCCGATCCTCCGTGATATCCTGCATGGTGGCAAACATCTTGCGGATTTCCTGAAGACGTTTCTCCATGTCTTCTTCCGATACGGAAATGTTTATCTTTTCTAAGTCAATCCCCTGATAACCCTGCGGTTCAAAGGCCGGTTCCGTTTCAAAAGAGGCGCTGAAGGCAAAGTCCTTGTTTTCCTTTAATCCATCCTGCTCGATTTCCGGGCGGGAAAGCGTTACAATCCCCCGATCATCAAGTTCCTGCCAATAGTATTTGTTGACAACGTTGGTAATCGTCTCCCCTTCGGCATCGGCTTTAAAATGATTTTCCAGTATCTTGCGGGGAATTTTTCCCGGACGGAAACCTTTTATCTTGGCTTTTTTGCCAATGTCACGATAAACATTTTCCAACTCATCTTTAACAAAAGCCCAGGGTATCTCAAATGATATTTTTTTCTTAACCTGGCTGATATCCTCTACTTTTACGGAAAGCTCACTCACTCCTTTATTCTCCTATTCTAAATTATTATACGTTTTCATTCTGGTGCGAGAGAAGGGACTTGAACCCTTAACCGCGTTTGCGGGCTGGATCCTAAGTCCAGTGCGTCTGCCAATTCCGCCACTCTCGCCTCTTGGTTATTGAATTATATATGCATTACTCAAAATGTCAACGCGGATTATTATCGGCGTACTGCAACAAAACCAATTAAATTAAGCTTTTCATTGGTCGCGTTCTGTAAATGATAATTCGATTTAATGCAAGAAAAATATTGGAAATGGTCGGGGCGAGTGGATTTGAACCACCGGCCCTCTGAACCCCATTCAGATACGCTACCAGACTGCGCCACGCCCCGACATGATGTGCTGTAAAGTGTTGAGGTCATTACCACCATCGTGAAACCATGTCAAGAACAAACAAAAACCAAACAGGGTTCGTCCATGAATATTTCTCTTTTTATATTCGATAGAATGTATAGATGATCATAAGTGAATTGGAAATTCCACATGGAAAGCCGGGGAATTTTCTTCTTGTACTAAAATTATCATTCAAGTATGATAAGGTCATGATCTACAAGACAAACCTAAATTGTTTTCAATTAATTGGAACGCTGCAGACAATTTTCTTGGTTTCAGCTTTATTGCTGCTTATGCATGCCGTTCCTTCTTATGCGGATATTTATAAATATGAGGATGCAGACGGCGTGATCCATCTGACCAACGTACCCTCCAATCCTAAAGCCAAATACGTCATGATCATGAAGGAAAAGAGAGTACTTTTTTCGAAAGTCATCAATATCCGTCAATATGACAAAATTATCAGCCAAGCTGCCGGCAAGTTTAATCTTGATGTCGCCTTGATTAAAGCTGTCATCAAAGCGGAATCAAATTTTAATCATCAGGCTGTTTCGCGTGCCGGCGCAAAGGGGCTCATGCAGTTGATGCCTCAAACCGCTTCCACTCTGAAGGTTGATGATGTTTTTCATCCCGGTGATAATATCGAAGGAGGCGCCCGTTATCTGCGTTATCTTCTGAATCTCTATAGAGGCAACCTGACGCTCGCACTGGCTGCCTATAATGCGGGCGAAGGGGCTGTGGCAAAATACAATTACGGTGTGCCGCCTTATCGTGAAACACAAAATTACATCAGGCGCGTCCTTGCTTTTTATGAGTCCTACGGCAAGTCATAACCCTTGTGCTACATGCCTCCAATCACCCCCCTATCCCCGCCAGCGGGGGACACAAGCTGCGCTTACAGCTGATCGACATAGAGATATTGTCTTAATTTCGACAGTTTTTTCCCCTTGATTCCTTTTATATCCATCAACTGGTCTAATTTATCAAATCGTCCAATTTTTTCCCGTTCTGCCACAATATTTGCAGCCAACACGTCTCCAACTCCGGGAATCAATTTTAATTCGTCCCGGTCTACCAGATTAATATCCAAAAGCAGTCCCAACGCTAATCTTTTCGCGGCATCCATCTTCTCAACAACAATGCCTCGATGATTTTCCTCCGGGACAAGACGTATTTTCATTCCATTTTGCAGTTGCATGTCTTCCGTGATTTTCCGGCTGAACCCCAGTTGTGAAAACATTTGATTGGCCGAAGTACGCGGTTCAATAAAAAAGACGCCGAACTCTCCGTTTTCGTCAACGATTTCAACAATGAGGGTTTTGGAACTGGACATGGACAGAACCGGACTTTTTGAATTCATTGGAGAGGATGTAAAAAAACCGATAAAGGGAATAAGCGCTAAAAATATGGATACCGCGATTATTCCCTTTATCTGACGTTCAAACATCATCATTTTTTACTTTTTCTTTTCCAAATGAAACGCGTCATGAAGCACCATGACGGCCAATTCCGTATACTTTCTCTGGATTACACAGGATATTTTAATTTCCGACGTGCTGATCATCATGATATTGATACCTTCATCCGCCATGGTTTGGAACATTTTTGCCGCGACACCGGAATGACTGACCATGCCTACACCGATGATCGATACTTTCGCGACTTCATCGTCCACTTCCACTCTTTTTGCGCCAATTTCTTTGGCTGTCGCTTCAACAATTTTTTGCGCTTCTTTCATCTCCTTTTTCGATACGGTGAAAGTCAAATCCGTATAACCTTGCGCACTGGCATTTTGAATAATCATATCGACGCTGATATTTCGTTCCGACAAAGGCGTAAATAAATTCGCCGCGATTCCCGGTTTATCCGGTATATGAACAACCGTAATTTTCGCCTGGTCACGATCATATGTGATTCCTGACAGTACTTCTCTCTCCATCTCTTTATCCTCCTTCGTTACAAGTGTTCCGCCTTCATCGGAAAAGGTTGATTTGACATAAACAGGCACATCGTATTTTTTGGCCATTTCTACGGAACGAGGTTGCAAAACCTTCGCGCCGGTCATGGCCATTTCCAGCATCTCGTCGTAGGAAATCCTATCCAGCCTTCTGGCGCTAGCGCAGATGTTGGGATCGGTTGTATAAACGCCGTCCACATCCGTGTATATGTCGCATCGGTCGGCAGTAAGCGCAGCAGCCAATGCCACCGCGCTGGTGTCGGAACCGCCGCGACCCAGGGTGGTAATGTTATTATCATCGTCCACGCCCTGAAATCCGGCAACGACAACAATGGTGCCTTTCTTGAGTTCTTTCTGGATGATATCCGTATCGATCATGGATATCCGCGCTTTCTGATAAGCCTTATCCGTCAATATCCTGACCTGAAAACCCAGAAAGGAGCGAGAAGGATACCCCATCGAATTCAGCACAATAGACAGCAGGGTAATCGTCACCTGTTCCCCTGTTGAAATCAACGAGTCATATTCCCTCTTATCGGGAGAATCAGCAGCGCTATGCGCCAGATCAATCAGCCTGTTTGTTTCTCCCGCCATCGCGGAGAGCACCACAATGACGTCATGGCCCGCATTCTTCTCGCGGATCGCCTTGGCTGCTACATCTTTTATCTTTTCAACATTCGCTACTGATGTTCCACCAAATTTCTGGACAACCAATCCCATAGTCTAAACCTCCCTCTTGATATCTTTCAATAAGTCCCGGACTCTTTCTTGAGGTCCGCTGATAATTATTGTTCTTTTGTTTTCATCTACATACATAAATTTAATCGATACGGTATCAGGCGGTAAGGCATTGGCGATTTTCTCCGCCCATTCGATGGCGACCACGCCTTTCCCCGACACATATTCATCATAACCCAAATCATCCAGTTCGCCTATTCGATTCAATCGATAAACATCAAAATGGTAAAACCGGTATCGCCCCGGATACTCATTAATCAGGGTAAAGGTCGGACTGGTAATTGTATAATTTTCGGCAACACCGAGACCGCGCGCCAATCCGCCCGTAAAGCAGGTCTTGCCTGCGCCCAATTCGCCGGATAACGCGAAGACATCCCCTTCCCCAGCCTTTTCTCCAACAGTGAAACCTATTGCGAATGTCTGCTCAGCGCTTTCCGATTCTATTTCAACAAGAGCCGTTTTTTCTTTCAATTGGAATGCCTGCAAATTCATCATTTAATCCCGCTGTTGCGGGACGAGCGTTAATTCTCCGCGAGCTTGCTAGCGATATAATGACGTTCATTTCATACCTCGACAGCAAGCTCGCGAGGTGGTTGATCAATTATTTTTCCAGTAAAACCATCGCAGATGCGTAATTTTTTGTATGGGTGATGCTCAGGTGAATCGTTTCGATTCCGGCTTGAACAAAATGTTCCTTCGCTCCACCATAAAGCATCAGATTCGGTTTACCGCTTTCTTCATTGACCACTTCGATTTCGTTTAACTTCACTCCTCTGCCCAATCCGATACCAATGGCCTTGAGAAACGACTCTTTCACGGCAAACCTGGCGCCATAATGAATATGTGCCTGAGTATGACGACCGCAATAGGCGACCTCGCTTTCCGAAAAGACTCGACTCAAAAACTTGTCACCCCATTTTTGAATAATTTTATTCATGCGGTCGTTTTCTACTAAATCGATGCCGATTCCGTATATCATGATTTCCCTTAAGCGTGAATAATCGCGTCTGTCATGGCAGCGATTTTTTTCATGACAACCACGTCATGAACGCGGACAATATGACAGCCGTTCATGATGGCTGCGGCAACGGTTGCGGCTGTTCCTTCCAGCCTGTCTGACGGTGTTCCACCCGTGATCTGACCGATAAACGATTTACGGGATGTTCCAATCATCAAAGGCAACCCTAAGCTTCTTAATACGCCGAAATTCTTTATTATCTTGCAATTATCATCACGGGTTTTTCCAAAACCGATACCCGGATCTAAAATCAGATGATCCTTTTCTATGCCTGCAGCAAATGCCTTTCGGCATCCCTTTTGGAGATAACAAATAATCTCTTCCATTAAATCATCATAGACCAGATTGCCGGTTTGCATATTTTCCGGCTTTCCTCTCATGTGCATCAGAATTAAAGCGGCTTGGGCCTTTTTCACAACAGAAGCCATTTTTCTGTCGCCACCCAGCGCACTGATGTCATTGATGATTTCCGCACCGGCAGACAAAGTTGCCTGGGCCACTTGCGATTTTGTTGTGTCCACGGATATGGGAATTGAGATCTCGCCAGATAAGCTTTCAACGATTGGAATGACCCTGGCGATTTCCTGACGCGCAGGAACTGATTTTGCGCCGGGCCTTGTGGACTCCCCGCCGATATCGATGATGTCAGCGCCCTCGTCCACCATTTGCAGACAGCGTTCAATTGCTTTTTGCTGATTAAAGAAAAGGTTGCCATCTGAAAATGAATCCGGCGTGACATTTAAAATACCCATGATCAATGTCTTTTCGCCCAATACTATCTCACGTCGCGATGTTTTTAAAATATGTCGATTTTGATTAATGTTGTCGAGCAACGCCAGAATATCTTTTGCAATGACATTAAGCCCAAAAGGCTGTTTTTCGATTTTCTTAGTGAGCGCAGTGATTTGTTTGAGCGTCCCCATGAGTAACACATCCGTCGCGTCGATACTACAGGCAACGCTTCCCCGCGCCACCGCAGCATCAGCGCCAAGCGACAGCATTTCCTGTTTGAGAATATTCGCTATTTTACAGGGCTGCGCCGAAAGAAGAATGTTAATGGATTGTGTCTTGGTTGCCATCGCATTGATCCCATAAGGATCAACGCCTATTTTTTTTAATAGTGCGACAGCTTCGTTAAAATTATCTATTTTAACTAATTTCAAAATTCCTCACCATTTTCAGTGATGGAAATATATGATTTATCACGAATACGTCTGCGCCGCCGGTTGGACAGGCAGGGCGCTACCGATGATTTCATCAATTTCCGCGCTATTGAGAACTTCTTTTTCCAGAAGTTCGCTGGAAATTCTGTGCAGAATTTCAATATGTTCGTTTAAAAGCGACATGGCTTTATCGTAGTTGCGCTTGACGATAGACACAACTTCCGCATCGATATGTTTTGCCGTATCCTCGCTATAATCCTTGTGCGTGGCAAATTCGCGTCCTAAAAAGATTTGCTCTTCTTTCTTGCCGTAGCTCAGTGGACCCATTGCCTGGCTCATGCCCCATTCACACACCATTTTCCGGGCAAGATTGGTGGCTCTTTCAATGTCATTACCGGCGCCTGTGGTGTAATCTTTCAGCACAATTTCCTCGGCTGCGCGCCCACCCAACAAAATGGCGATAGTGTCTTCCAGGTATTGACTGGGATAGGTATGCTTCTCATCAATCGGCAACTGCTGGGTCAATCCCAAGGCTCTGCCACGCGGAATGATCGTTACCTTGTGGATCGGATCAGTTCCGGGAATCAGACGGGCAACCAGAGTGTGACCGGCTTCATGATAGGCTGTGTTGCGTTTTTCCTGGTCGCTGATGACCATGCTTCTTCTCTCAGTGCCCATCAAAACCTTGTCTTTGGCAAATTCAAAGTCGACCATGTTGACTTTCTCTTTATTCAATCTGGCGGCATTTAAAACCGCCTCATTGACCAGATTCTCGATATCCGCACCTGATGTGCCTGGCGTACCCCTAGCTAGAACAGCAAAATCGACGTCTTCCGCAACGGGCGCCTTACGCGCATGTACTTCAAATATTTTTTCCCGTCCTTTGACATCCGGCAGAGGAACAACCACCTGTCTGTCAAAACGCCCCGGTCGCAAGAGCGCCGGATCCAGAACATCGGGGCGGTTGGTTGCCGAAACCAAGATTACGCCTTCATTGGACTCAAAGCCATCCATTTCCACCAGCAATTGGTTGAGGGTTTGCTCTCTTTCGTCATGACCGCCGCCTAGGCCCGCACCACGATGACGCCCCACAGCATCAATTTCATCGATAAAGATTATACAGGGCGCATTCTTCTTGGCCTGACCGAACAAATCCCGCACGCGGGATGCGCCGACGCCGACAAACATTTCCACAAAATCAGAACCGCTGATACTCAGAAAGGGAACATCGGCTTCACCGGCTATCGCACGCGCCAAAAGTGTTTTGCCGGTTCCGGGAGGCCCCACCAGCAACAATCCCTTGGGAATACGGCCGCCCAGTTTGGTGTATTTTTTGGGATCTTTTAAAAAGTCGATCACTTCTTCAAGTTCAGCTTTGGCCTCATTGACGCCGGCCACATCGGCAAACGTTACTTTTTTGGATTTATCGGTAATCAGGCGCGCCCTGCTTTTACCGAAAGACATCGCCTTACCCCCGCCGGACTGCATTTGACGCATAAAGAAGATCCATACTCCGATCAGTAAAAGCATGGGAAACCACGAAATAAAAATCATATACCATGGATTTTCTTCGAGCGGTTTGGCTGTAATTTTAACATTTTTTCCCCTGAACATTCCAACCAGCCCATCATCTTTAGGAGCGTATGTCTTAAATGTATTGCCGCTAGCCAGCTTGCCGGTAACGGTATCCCCCTGTATGATGACTTCCGTAATCTCGCCGTTATTCAGGTGGGCTAACATTTCCGTGTAATTAATTTCTTTCGTGCTGGGCTTCTGTTGATTAAACAACTGCCAGACAAGCAAAAAGACCAGAAGCACCGTCAGGACAAGTGCAATATTTTTTTGAAACTGATTCAATATCTTTCTCCTTAAAATTGACTGTGTTTGTTGACCTTTATAATAATATCCAATTTAACTCAAATATTTTCTTATGCGGATTTAAGCCCTTGTGACGAGGAACGAATTTCCAGAATTAAGACATTTTTTGTTTCCGGCGACACTTTAACCCTATCGTTTAGGTGCATGTTCTCAATCCAGATTACGGCTTCCTGATCGGCAAGCAATGCCAGACGATCACGTTCCGGCCTTGGTATCTTCCGGTCAATGAACAGTTTCTTTATTTTTTGTGATCCCAGTGTTCCCAGCGGCTCAAACCAGTCTCCGTTTCTGCGATTCCGGATAACGAGAGGTTCTTTAATTTTATCCCCATCAAAATAAATCCTATCGATGCAGTTAAAATCGATCTCATCTGCCGTCCCCCGTCTTGCAGATAAGATAATACGTCTTTCTTTTAAATCAACCGTCCCGGGGATCGCCATGAAATATTCGTAATCCTGTGTTTTATCTATCCCATCAGATTTAATGACAATATGGTCATATTCTTTTTGAGCTTTCAGACGATAAGGCAATGAGATTTCTTTTCCCGATGTGCTGTTTATCACCAGATCGGCAAGCGATTGAACGTGGGAAGACGAAAAACCTTTGCCGTCCGGTGCTAGACCTTCCAGGAGAGCCTTGAGAAGCCTGTAACCTAACGAAGCGTGGAGCGTCTTAAAATATTCAGCGGAAAAGGATACTTCATTCTGCTTTTTTTGAATGTGAGGCGATAGCAAGATGTCGTTTACATATCCGCAGATAAATTCATCGTCTCTACGAATGATCTCCGCCATCCGTGTCAGGTTTTGTTCAATCCGGGGATTATATTTCTCTTTCAGGCAAGGTATCAGTTCCCTGCGGATTTTGTTTCGCAAATGAATCATGCTGTTGTTGGAACTGTCCTGGCGATATTCAACACCGTCCTTAGAGAGAAATTCGTTTATTTCCTTCCGCGATACCTCCATCAGCGGACGAATATACTTGTTTTCCCGCATCGGCAGAAAACCTTTGAGGCCATCCAGACCACTGCCACGTAAAATGTTGAGCAAGACAGTTTCCGCCTGATCTTGCAGATGATGACCAAGTGCAATTTTATTCGCCCCATGAACCTCAGCAACTTTATCCAAAAACCGATATCGTTCCCGCCGGAAGAAATCTTCCGGTGATACACCTTTGGGAATGGCGGGATGACACATCTTTTCCGTCACAAAAAGCAGGCCGTATTTTTGCGCCAGGGTGCGGCAAAATTGCTCATCTCCATCTGATTCCTCGTGACGCAACCCATGATTGAAATGGGCAACAACCAATTTCAGACAATGCGTTTCAGCTAGACGGACGAGACTCAAGAGTAGCGCGCAGGAATCGGCGCCTCCGGATAAGGCGACAACAACGCAGTCGCCATTTTCCAGTAGAAAATATTTATTTATGGTTTGCTCAATTTTTTTAATCATCATTATTGAAACAGAGAATTGATTTCCATGAGATTTTCACAATAAAAATCGGCTTCCATCGTAAGCAGCGTCTCTTTGTCACCCAGCCCGTTTAAATACGCGCAAGACAAAATTCCCGCATTTTTAGCCACCGCGATATCATTGACGCCGTCACCGATGATCACAGCTTTCTGAGCCGCCACATTATATTTATCCAGCAGATATTCAATCACGCGCTGATCCGGTTTCTGAAACGGTGTGGAATCCGCGCCCACGATCTCCATGAAATACCGATCAATGTGAAGCCCACGGGCGATGGCCAGGGTTAAATGATAACGTTTATTGGTCAGGATCACCTTCATTTTATGATTAAAATATTTCAACACATCTTCGATATGCGGGCAAAGAACGGTTTGATCCAGAAGATGCTTTTCATAGTGGCCGCTGAAAATGCTCATCGCTTCTTCCAGCCTTCCCTTGTTATTTTCTCCGAGCGATCTTTCCATCAATTTCTTAACGCCGTCACCCACAAAGCTGATAATTTCTTCAGGCGATCTTGGATCAAGCCGCATGGACGTCAACGTCTGATTAATGGAGGAAACAAGGTCTGCACCCGTATCGGCGAGCGTGCCGTCAAAATCAAATATCATTAAATCCACTTTTTTCATATTATTCTCCCTGTCGTTGTATAGCTGAGAGACTATGTAAAAACAAGGTTCTTTGTTGGGAAGGGATTCGGAAATATCATTTGACGGCAACGCCGGTGTATGTTAGAAAACAATCCACCGCTTGGATCACTGGTCATAGACTCTGGTCATAGACTGAGACGGTCGTCAACAAAACTGTCGGATACGGGTCTTCCTCACGCTGTGGAAGGCCTTTTTTTATGGAGAACAGGGAATGACGAGAAAAAAACAATCATTGAGGTTTGCCGTTATCGGCGCGGGAATGGTCGGAACGGCCATCGGATTTCTTTTGAGAAAAGCCGGCCATGACATTACGGCTATGGCCGATCTTTCTGACGCTCATTTAAAAAGAGCGCAATCCTATACAGGGGCTGCGTGTTTCCGACACCCCGCACAGGCCGCGGATCATGCCGATTGCCTTTTGATTACAACCCCTGATGACCATATCGGGTCTGTCTGCGCGGAAATCGTCGTCGGTTCTTCCGTCAGGGGGAAAAAGGTGTTTCATATGAGCGGCGCGGGAGGACTTGATCTTCTTGAACCTGCCGCTCGGGCCGGGGCTTCCGTCGCCAGCATTCATCCGCTGCAAAGTTTTTCTTCCATCGACAGTGCGATCCAAAACATTCCCGGCAGCTATTTCGGCGTGACGTCCGCCGAAGGTGTAAAAAAACTCTCTGCGGATATTGTCCGTGACCTCCGGGGAATTCCCATCTATATTTCCCCTGAACAAAAACCCCTTTATCACGCGGCGGCCTGCATTGCATCGAATTATCTGGTTTCATTGATGAGTGTTGTCGAATCGATTTATTTATCCATCGGTTTTGCGGATAAGGATGCCCGCAAGGCCTACCTGCCTCTGGTTTATGGAAGTCTGAAAAACATTGAAAAACAGGGTTGCCCAAAGGCGCTTACGGGGCCAATTGCCCGCGGCGATGCGGGGACCATTCAAAAACATATTAATGCCATAGCCCGCCATTGTCCCGATTACTCATCTTTGTACGCCGATATGGGAATGGTTGCTGTGAAACTCGCGCGTCAAAAAGGAACGTTGAGTGCCAATCAAGCCAAAAACATCATGGAACTGTTGAAAGGAGTAAAAAATGAGCACACAAAATAAGATCAGCCGGAAAACCATTCTCGACATTAAAAAAATGAAAATGCAGGGAGAAAAAATAACCGTGCTGACGGCTTACGATTACGGGATGGCTGCCATACTCGATGAAAGCGATATTGATATTATCCTGGTGGGTGATTCCCTGGGCATGGTGGTGCTGGGCTATGACTCGACGCTTCCCGTGACCATGGAAGACATGTTGCATCATACGCAAGCGGTTGCCCGCGGCGCGCACAAAGCCATGATTGTCGCGGATATGCCGTTTTTATCCTATCAGGTATCTCCTGAGGCGGCGCTGGCCAATGCCGGACGCTTTTTAAAAGAAGCCGATGCGCAGGCCGTCAAACTGGAAGGCGGTCAGGAACACGCGGAAATCGTCCAAAAAATGACCATTTCGGGAATCCCCGTCATGGCGCATCTGGGTTTGACACCGCAATCGGTCCACCAGCTGGGTGGTTATAAAGTCCAGGGAAAAAAGGAAGACGCGGCTGAAAAAATGATGCAGGATGCCCTCATTCTCGAAGAGGCGGGCGCTTTTTCAGTGGTGCTGGAATGCGTGCCCGAAAAACTGGCGGCGGAGATCACCGCCGCGCTAAACATTCCCACCATCGGCATCGGCGCCGGTGTTCATTGTGACGGGCAGGTTCTGGTCGTTAACGACATGTTGGGACTGTATGACAGAATGACGCCGAAGTTTGTTAAAAAATATGTTAATTTAAATCTGGAAATCAAAAATGCCGTCAAGCGCTATATCCAGGATGTGAAAACAAGCGCTTTCCCGGATGCGGAGCACAGTTTTAAATAAAGACCTGCTCGTCAGAATGGGTAAACTGTTTTAACATTTGCGTATAAGTGCTAAGCAAAATATCCGGATGAACAAAGTAATCAGGCCTTCGCTCAAAATGAAGTTTAACCAATCGTGCCGCCGCAGGCTCGACGCCACCATCCTTGCGTAGCGCCAGACGCAGCTTATCAATCATTTGACCTGCCGCGCTTTTACTTTGCGCGATATAGCGTGTTGCCTCTTCTCCGGTGATATAACCGTAATGATCCGCGCATAGCAGTTTAACATCCAGCCCGGCCAGTTTATCCAGACTTTGCTGATAGGCCTCGAAACTTGACCCGGCAGCAATGACATACTCATCTTGATAAGGAATGGCCGCTGCGTCCGACGGAAATAAAGCTTTTAACTGAGGAACATAGGCGGAAATCGAGCAGGATGAGTGCCCGGGCGTCTCATAAACTTCAACTTGTCTGTTGCCCAGATCGATACAACTATTTTGTTTTAAATTTTCGCCGCATACATCGTCGCGCCACTGCCAGTCCAGTGAAGAAAGAATATCGGCATTGCCCCGTACTCTGCGGCAGACTTTCAGCGTAAATTCATTGATGACCGAAATGGCTTTAGGATTCGCCAGAACTTCCCACCCGCGGGATGAAGCGTAAACCTTTACATGCGGCCATTTTCTTTTTAAAAAAGGAACCACGCCGACATGATCGAAATGAGCATGCAGAACGATAATGTGTTCGATTTTTTTTTCGGAGATACCCCAGGAAGCGATCTGCCGAAAACATTCCGGCAGAATATAACTCAAACCGGCGCTGATCAGAACGGATGATTGGCTTCCCTCCAGCAAATAGACACAGGATTCTTCCGTGCCTAAAAGCCAGAGACCTTCATCAATCAAACCTGATTTCTTAACTCTCATTACTTCTCGGAATAAACAATGACCGCGTTTTTCTTTAATCTGGCCGTCATCTGAGCAAAAGCCTCTCCCTGCTTTTGCTGCTCAAGATACAGGGCTATTTTATCTTTTACTTCATCTAATTGAACGATTTTTCCGGGACTTCGTCCCAGAACCTGAATGATGTGATGGCCAAATTCCGTGGTCACCACCGGCCCGATCGCATTTTTCTCCTGCGAAAAAGCTGCATCTTCAAAAGGTTTGACCGTCTGACCTCTTTTGATTTCTCCCAGATCACCGCCATTTTCCTTACTGGGACAATCGGAATTGCTTTTGGCTATTTCGGCAAAATCTGCGCCTTCTGAAACCTGCTTGCGCAGGCTTTCTATCTTGGCCTTCTTTTCAGCTTTCGTTTTCTCATCATCTTTGGCGTCAATCGTAACCAGGATATGACGAACATGGACGCTTTCCTGAGTGGTGAACTTCTCTTGATTATCCGTAAAAAATTTACTGATTTCTTTTTGTGTCGGTTTAGTTTTTTTACCGGATTCCATTTCTACCAGTTTTCTGATTTTGATTCCCAGAGCAATATCCTCCTTGGTAATGTTGTTCTCTTTGAAGAAATCTTCGACCTTTTTATCGGGTGGAATATTATCCTTGATCTGATTGGTTGCCGCCTGAATTTCTTTATCTGTGGCTATAATTTTTTTATTGTGGGCTTCGTTGGTTAATATCGTGCGCAAAACAAACTCTTCTACCAACTGCTTTTTTAACCCATCCTGAGCTTCTTTCTTCTTGTCTGCGGGGATTTTGTCTTTATAAAGACTCATTTTTGCTGTGACCCTTTTAGCCAGTTCGTCCTTTTTTAAAGCAAGACCATTAACACTGACCGCCACATCCTTGGGCTCAACTTGCGGGGGATCTTTAATGGTCGGCGTGATCACGGCTTTATCCAGACCAAGAGGCGATCCGGTTTGTGCGTTTTGTTGCGCTTGCTGCGAAGATTCTTTAGTAGCTTCTTCTTTTTTGCCGCAACCAAACGTTACGGCTATCAGAATGACGCATAAAACAGTCAGAACACTTTTAATTACGATTTTATTCATGAATTTCCTCCAGAAAATAGTTAACGATCATAAAATGTTATTTGAGCTATATGCGAAATCATCCCGGCAAGTCAAGAAGATTATCCTGTGAAGGAAGGCTGTTCATCGATGGGTCATGCCCCGCAGATACAGTAGAATCCTCATTTCATCTTCCGGTACCGAAAAGTTTTCGTCAGACAGCCCACCGGGACAGTCCCAATCCAACATCTCCAGAATTTTCTTCAATGCGGAAACCAGACTAATGCGCGGATAAAGCGTTTTGGAGAGATCGTTGACCAGCTTTAACGTTTCAAAACCGTCAAACCAAACATGAAACTGTCTTACGTAGGTCTTCTGATCCTTTAGGTTACGGCGGATTTTCGGCCAGATCGCTAAAAAACCACGAGCGACTAAAAATGATGCTAACCCCGGATCGATATCCCGCGCTTTGGCGAGAATTTGATGTTCGGAGCGGTTAAATGATTGTTTCATCAAGGCAATCCATGATTTCAAAATGATGAATATCCTGGGATCGTAGAGGCGTTGCTCTTGGCCCGCGCCGGAAACAATTTTTTCAACCGCGACCCCAGTGCCAAAGGGGACCCGAACAGAAATACGTGCAGAAGGATAGACCCGTGTTTCGCTGATTTGGCTGATGGGACCTGTTTTTGCTAGTTTATTCAGAAAATAGAAATCCTCTCCCGCCTCGCGGCGATTCATTCCCCGCACGGCCAGATAACTATCAGCTGTTGTAACAATTGTTGAACCAATCGAATGAAAAGCATAGGGCGATTGGGCGTATTGCAGACCTAACACCCAATAACGCAGAAAGATTTCATAGCAACAAATCGCAGCCCGCTCGATTTTGTCCAAAGGCATTTGATGTTCGTAGGCAATGATGCCGGTTTGAGTTTTACCAGAGAGAAAAACGTTTCGGACGGCCGATAAATAGTCGGGTTGAACAAGCGTATCCGCATCCAGGCTCAGAATGAGACGCGGCTCATCGGAATTCTGTAAAAGGCGCAGGGCCATGTCCATACCGATTTTGCGGGCCATACCAACGCCGCCGACACGGGGAGGAATTTCGAAACCATGGGAAGAGGCATCCATGCAGCCCAGTTTTAACGGCCTGTCGGCTATTCTTTGCAATAAATCATGGAGATCACCGGCAAGCGCCAATTTAATGAAGGACTGCTTACGGATCAAGGCGTTCAGCACTGCGAGAGTTTGTGTATTGTTTTCTTTATCGGCAACTGGTACGGCCGCCTTATTGTTGATCACGAAGAGAATCAGGGCTTTTTCCAAAAACGCGTCGCCGTTGGCGGCGATGGACGCCAATGTGGCAAAGAGCAGATCTTTTTCCGCATAAGCCGGAATAACGACAACCTGTTCAATGTTTTCAAGATTCCCGGCTTGTAGCTTCCAGTGAAGCCCCGCCGCGTATCTGTTCAGATAATCATTCAGTAGGGACGCTTTTTTCATAACAATATTTCTAAAACCCGGCGATGCAGGGCGGCATAGTCCCCTCCGGGAACCCACTCTATCCGTACGCCTTTTTTTTCCATACGCCGAAACCACGTCATCTGCCTTTTGGCAAATTGGCCGATTGCAATCTGAAGCTTCGAAGTCATCTCATCCTTCGTTATTGCGTTTTGCAGATACCTGGCGATATACCGATATTCCAAACCAAAGCTGTCTAATCGCTCCCAGGATAATCCCAGCGAGTGCAATCGGGACACCTCTTCAATCATTCCATCAGCCATTCTTTGCTTAAGCCGGTCCGCAATTCTTTGCCGCAGCATGGATCTTTCCCAATGGATGCCAAATATTCCGGCATGGATGTAAGGCCTTTGCTGTTGCTCGCCTGACGGATTTTGTCTGGCCTTTTCAATCTCAATTTTTCTAATAAGCCGATCCCTATCTTCAAGATCGGTTTTGTTATGCAAATGAGGAGTCATGGCCAGAAGAATGTCCTGAAGCTCGGCCTGCGATTTTCCAGCAAACTCTTCTCTCAAGCGCTCATCTTGCAAGGCCTGCGGCAAGGCATAACCGGTAAGCACGGACTCCAAATAAAGACCGGTACCGCCGACAAGAACAGACAACACTTGTTTTTCTTTCAGTTTGTTAAATATCTCATAGAATCGCTTCTGGAATTCAAATAGATTAAACTCCTGCTCAGGCTCAATGATGTCAATCAAATGATAGGGAACGATTCCATCTTCTATCCGAAACTCGGACAAATCTTTACCCGTGCCGATATCCATTCCCCGATAAACCTGACGCGAATCCGCCGAGATAATTTCTCCTTGAAGATCAGCGGCCAGTCTGACTGCCAGCGTTGTTTTGCCGGAAGCGGTCGGCCCCAGTATGACGATAAGATTTTTTCTCATGACTATTGTCTTGAAATTCTCTTTCTTTGCGTGTAACCCTTTCCGGCATGAACAAAAGACTCGATCTGGCCAATGAAGCAATCTTCCCTCTGATTCTGAAAATGAGTTGGCCATCGATTATCGCCATGATCGCTATTTCAGTCTACAACATCATCGACACATTCTGGCTTGCGCAATTAAGCCATCAGGCGCTGGCCGCTCTAACGGTTTGCTTTCCTATTCAGATGATTTTCGCGGCCATCGGCGTCGGCACCGGTGTGGGCGCCGGTTCCTTTTCCGCCCGGATGTTTGGAGCCGGAAAACTTATACAGGCAAAACAGACAGCCGGCCAGATTTTTTTTCTATCTTTTTTCTTTGGTTTAGCGCTTATCCTGGCCGTTATTTTTTTCCGTGATCCGATTCTTATTTTTTTTGGAGCGTTTGATGAAATTATGCCGCTTTGCCGAGCTTATCTGGGCATTATTGTTTTCAGTGCGCCTTTTCTGTTCTTTTCCATGATGTCCAACAATTTACTGCGCGCCGAAGGCCGGCCTATTTTATCGATGGTCGTTGTTTTGATTTCCTCTGTTTGCAGCGCAATTCTGGACCCACTTTTGATTTTCGGCATCGGCCCATTTCCCCGCCTGGAAATACAGGGCGCGGCGCTGGCCGCCGTCATCGCGCAATTTTCCGCCAGCCTTTTTTCCATTTATTTTTTACAACTGAAATCTTCAAAATATGAATTAAAATGGAGATACCTGCTCCCGGATATTTCAATCATCAAGGCTATTTTCGCCACCGGATTACCGTCCGTCATTACCAATTTCATTATCACTCTGGTCCTAATTATTTACAACCATGTTCTGGCTCATTTCGGTTCACTGGCCATTGCCGCACTGGGTATCTGTTTCCGCGTGAATGGTCTGATCACCATGGTTCTTTTCGGCATTGGCTTCGGCATCATGCCGGTTATCGGTTTCAGCCAGGGCGCCAAACTCTACCAACGCCTGCGACAAACTGTCGCTGTTTCGGTAAAAGTCGCCACTTATTTTGCAGCGGTTTCTTCGATTCTCCTGGTGGTCTTTGCCCAACCCATCGTTGGTGTTTTCTCAAAAGACCCCGCATTAATCGCCATGGCCACAAGGGCCTTGCGCATTTACGTTTCCGTGCTTGTTTTCGCCGCGCCCATTACGATTTACATTAACCTGTTTATCGGTCTGGGCAAGGGAACTCTTGCTATGTACTTACTTTTCTTTCGTGACACGATATTGCTGATTCCTCTATTAATCATCTTATCATCGTGGTTTGGGCTGACGGGCGCGTGGTTAGCGCTACCGATTTCCACCATCATCGCTTTCTTTGTTATCTATTTTTGCGCCCAAAAAGAGTTAAAACGATTTGCCACATAACGACGATAAAAAAATGCCCCGTAAACGGGGCATTTTGCTTGATGTTAATTACTTGGAATGATTATAGTGGTTGAACGTTTGTTGCGCTGGGTCCCTTGTTACCCTGTTCAACATCGAAACGAATTCTCTGGCCCTCATAAAGAGTCTTAAATCCGGTCCCGGAAATGGCACTATAATGAACAAAAACATCTCCGCCCTCATCGTTTTCAATAAAACCAAACCCCTTCTTCTCATTAAACCACTTTACTTTTCCTTCTGCCAAAGCTAAAAGTCCCCCTTTCAAATATTTGTTTCTTCCGGTTTAAGACCTCAGAAACTAAAAAAACCGCACAAATTCTTTTCTTGATTTAAGAATTCTCTGCGGTTAATTTTTCTTTTTGTAAAGCAATCTAAGCACTACCAATTTCCTAACAAAAAACCTATATATTGCTTCTATCGTGAGTCTTCATACGCTCACATTGGCTTCGAACATAACACCATTTTTATTAAAATCAAGCTTTTTTTTCATAAATAAATTGTTTTAAATATTCAGCTAAAAGTGGTTCTTGTCCGGCATAAAAATGATCCGTTGCCTGACATACCGTTAATTCTGAATGAATATCTTCAGCGTTTTTCCTTAAATCATCCACGTCACAAAACAGATCATCATCTCCGCAGATCATCAATTCTATGGCATTCTTCAGCCCATCCCAATCAAAATCAAAATATTTTTGAGGGGGAGAAATTAAAATTGTGGAAACAACCAGCGAAGGTTTATCCGCAAGCAGGCGGCAGCAAACCCAGGCCCCAAAAGAATAACCGGCCAGAGTGATTTTTTCGACGCCTTCACTTTTCATAAATTCACAAGCCGATACAATATCCTGTTTTTCTCCCCTGCCCTCATCATAACGGCCGGTGCTCTTTCCGACACCGCGGAAATTAAATCGTAATGTGGAATAGCCGCAAGACGAAAAGACATCCCGGATTGTTTCCACAACATTGTTGTGCATGGACCCGCCCATCAGCGGGTGCGGATGGCAGATCACAACGCCTGCATCCCCGGCCGCCTTACGCAATAACCCTTCACCGGCAAGCATACCGTTTTTCCAGAATACTTTTTCTTCTTGAATCATAACATTTAAATGTTGCCCGCACGATGACATGCGCACAATCCCCTTTCCGGGCATGGCTTAAGTTGGGGCTGTTTTTCGTCACAAATTGCTATTTTATAAACGCAACGATTTTTAAAATTACACCCCTGATCGCCCGCATCCCAAGCCTCTCCTCGAGTCTCGATTTCACGCTTTGGCTTATGCGGATCACAGGACGGCATGGCCGAAAGCAGCATTCGCGTATAGGGATGAAGCGGCGTCGAATACAGATCATTTTTATCCGCCAGTTCGACGATGTGTCCCAGATACATCACGGCAATCCGGTCGGACACATGACGGATAACATTGAGGTCATGTGAGATAAACAAATAAGTCAAACCGAAGTCTTTTTTCAGATCCTTGAGCAGATTCAGAATTTGCGCCTGAATCGAGGCATCGAGAGCGGAAACCGGTTCGTCGGCGATGACCAGTGCGGGCTGAAGCGCCAGCGCGCGCGCGATGCCGATGCGCTGCCTCTGTCCACCGCTGAACTCATGCGGATAACGTTTGGCCTGCTCCCGACTCAAGCCGACTTTCGTCATCAGTTGGGCCGCCCTTTCCCGGTTTTGCTCACGGCCGGCCATCCGATGTATGGTGAGCGGTTCCTGGATGATACTGATCGCGGATTTTCGAGGATTGAGAGAAGAATACGGATCTTGAAAAATCATCTGCACGCGGCGACGGTAGGTTTTTAAACCGTCGGATGACAGCGCAAAGATATTTTGATCTTTATAATAAGCGCTGCCCGCATCCGGCTCTTCCAGCCGCATCAGCAGCCGGGCCAGCGTTGATTTTCCGCAGCCTGATTCGCCGACCAGCCCCAGGGTTTCCCCCTCAAATATTTGCAGATCAACACCATCCACAGCCCGGACAATCCTGGACCGGTTTTGCAGAAATCCGCCGCCGAGAGCATATTTTTTTTCAAGCTTTTGAATGTCGATCAAGGTGGATGACATAAACGCCTCTAATATTTTTAATGTCCTCCGCTACCCTAAAGGGCACGCGTGGCGGAGGTGTCACGCAGTGACGAAGGTGGAACAAAGCATATCAACATACGACTGATAAATATTGCGACTGCATCAAAAACATCCACCCCCTGCCCCCGCCAGCGGGAGACATTACGCATCACGTGCAATCATTGTTTTTTTACGAGACCCTCAACAATAAAGCAGGAGACAAAATGACCGTCTTCAATTTCTATCAACTCCGGCTCGTGAACACGGCATTCATCCTCGGCCAGTTCACAGCGTTTGGAAAAACGGCAGCCGGACGGCAGATCATAGAGGCTGGGAACCGTTCCGGGAATGGTTTTTAAATAGGCTTCGCCGTCAACCGCGATATCGGCGCACCCGGAAGGGCGCGACGCCATCAGGCCGCGGGTATAGGGATGCAGCGGACGGGCAAATAATTTTTCCACATCCGATGTTTCCACAACCTTGCCCGCATACATCACCGCCACTTTTTGCGCCGCTTCGGCGACAATCCCCAGATCGTGCGTGATTAGAATGACCGCCATATTATTTTTTTCTTTCAGATCGGAAATTAAATTAAGAATCTGCGCTTGAATCGTCACATCCAGCGCCGTGGTCGGTTCATCCGCAAGCAGCAACTGAGGGCGACAGGACATGGCCATCGCAATCATGACGCGTTGACGCATACCGCCGCTGAGTTGATGGGGATAATCCTTCACCCTTCTTTCGGGCTCGGGAATACCGACTTCATCCAAAAGTTTCACGCTCAGGGCAAGCGCCTCTTTGGCCGGAACATGCTGGTGCAGGCGGATCGCCTCCGCAATCTGATCGCCGATACGCAAGACGGGATTGAGCGACGTCATCGGCTCCTGAAAGATCATGGCGATATCATGGCCTCGTTTTTCCCGCATGTCGTCTTCGGATAATGACAACAAATCCCTGCCATTGAACAACACTTGGCCTTCGGCAATCTGACCGTTTGCCGGAATCAGTCTCATCACGGAAAGCGCCAGCATTGTTTTACCACAACCGGATTCTCCCACAATGCCCAGCGTTTCACCGGCGTTCAACATCAGAGAAACGCCGTCAACCGCCTTGATCACGCCCCTGGCCGTTGAAAAGACCGTCTTTAAGTTCTTGATTTCTAAAAGGGGTTGCATATTTATTTATTTAATCGGTTTTGTAAATATTCAACAAGCAAACGCACCGTCACGCCTGACGCACCCTTAGGAATATAGGCTTTGTCCCTGGTTGTCCAGGCGGGACCCGCGATATCCAGATGCACCCAGGGGGTGTCGCCAACAAACTTGCCGAGGAATGCCGCAGCCGTGATGGTGCTCGCCATGCGCCCGCCGGTGTTTTTAAAATCGGCAATGTCGCTTTTGATCATCTCGGAATAATGCTCCCATAACGGCAGCTCCCAGACCAGTTCGCCGGTGATTTGTGCCGCTTGATTAATCTCCTTTTTCATTTGATCATCCGTTCCCAGCATGCCTATGACATCTTCGCCCAACGCCACGACGCAAGCGCCGGTCAGGGTGGCGATATCAATAATGGCGACCGGTTTATATTTCAACGCGTACGTGAGGGCGTCGGCCAGAATGAGGCGGCCTTCGGCATCCGTGTTCAATATTTCGATGGTTTTTCCGGAATAGGATTTCAGAACATCACCCGGTTTCAAGGCGCTGCCGCCAGGCATGTTTTCCGTGGCGGGAATCAGACCGACGATATTGACCGGCAGCTTCAGATCCGCCGCAGCCATGATGATGGCCATCACCGCTGCTCCGCCGGACATGTCCGTTTTCATCTCGTCCATTTTTTCCGCGGGTTTGATGGAAATTCCGCCACTGTCGAAGGTCAGGCCTTTACCGACCATAGCAATTGGCGGAGTGCCTTTTTTTCCGCCTTCGTATTCCAGAATTATGAGTTTCGGCGGCTGATGGCTGCCTGCTGCTACGCCCAGAAGCGCATTCATGCCCAGCGCTTTCATCTTCCCCTTATCCAACACGCGGCAGAAGACATTTTTTCTTTTCGAAATTATTTCGGCATGGGCGGCCATGATCGTCGGCGTCATTTCATTGGCCGGGGCCGTAATGAGATTGCGGGCAAAATAAACCGCATCCGTGATGATGTTTGTCTTTTCTATTTCATCCAGTACCACGGCATAATCGCCTGGCTCGACAACAATTTCCAGTTGCCGCATTTCCTTGAGCTCTTTGCGGTCAATGGTTTTATAAGGCGTATACTGATACAAGCCCAGACCCGCTCCTTCCGCTACCGCTGCAATAATTTTTTCTTTTTGATCCGGCAAAAGATTCCAATCAATGGTTGTTGCCGCGTCTATAATATTCAATCCGCGCAGATGCTGCATGACTTTAGCAAAAGCGTTGCGGATTTTTTCCAGATTCAGTTCACTTTTCTTGCCCAGACCCACCAGGGCAATTCTCTTTGCCGGAAGTGACTGGGTATAAATCACGGATATTTGCGACGGCCTGGCCTCAAAATCACCGCTTTTCAGAAGATCGCTAAGCAGTCCTCCGGTTTTTTGATCGATTTTTGAAACCAATTCGGAAAATGTTTTTTCACCTTCACAAAGGGCCAATATGACAGCCTGAGTTTTCGTATCGGCAAGATTTCCTTTTTTAACCGTAATATTCACATGAACCTCCTTAAGCGATAAACCTTTAACCCTTCCGGGGATTTCACTAATAACATATCAATAAAAAAGTCAATTAGTACATAGGCGGCGGACATTCCGATAATTCAATTGACAAAATCCGTCAATCCTTTTAAAAATAAGTACATTTGTGAAGGAAGGCGGTCCCGGAAATACAATCCATAAGTTCAAAAGAAAAAGGCAAATCGTGACAACAAACGATAGCGGATTTGATTCATACCAGAGGGTACGATGCGATCATTGGGATGCGGTCGCTCGTAAGGTGGATTCCTGGACGGGATGGAACAGGGGGTACCATGAGCGACTGACGCAGGTTTATCGCTTCTGGGTGGCGCCGGGGCAGCGGATACTGGAAATCGGCTGCGGACAAGGGAATTTGCTGGCTTCCCTTCGGCCATCGCGCGGCGTGGGCGTAGATTTTTCACCGGAGATGGTGAAGCGCGCCAGAATTACCCATCCGGAACTTGAATTTTTCGACGCGGACAGTCACGATCTGAGCGGACTTAGGGGGCCTTTAGATGTCATTATCCTTTCTGATCTGATCGACGACCTCTGGGACGTGCAGAAGGTCTTTGAACAGATATCACGCTTCTGTCAACCAAGGACAAGGCTTATCATCAACTCGTACAGCCGTGTGTGGGAACTGCCGCTGACCATCGCGGCAAAACTGGGACTGGCCAAACCAAGACTGACCCAGAACTGGCTGACGGTGGAGGATGTGACGGATCTTCTGAATCTTTCGGGTTTCGAGGTTATCCGCTCCTGGCAGGAAGTCTTGTGGCCAATTCGCACACCATTAATTGATCGAATGTGCAATAAGGTTTTAGTCAAGATGTGGCCTTTTAAACTCTTTGCCATGACCAACTTCATCATGGCGCGTCCCTGTCCGGAAAAGCCGCCGGATAACCCCCTTGTTTCCGTGATTGTGGCCGCACGCAACGAAGCGGGAAATATCTCTCAGATCTTTGCCCGCACACCGGAAATGGGGTCAGGCACGGAGCTTGTTTTTGTGGAAGGGCATTCTCAGGATGACACCTATGGGGCAATCCAACGAGAAATCGCTGAACACCCAGAGAGAAAAAGCCAGATCCATCGTCAGAATGGTGTGGGAAAAGGCGACGCCGTGCGCTTGGGATTTGCAAAAGCACGAGGTGATGTGCTGATGATTCTGGATGCCGATATGACCGTGCCGCCAGAAGATCTGTCCCGTTTCTACGAGGCCCTGCACGCCGGCCGGGGGGAATTTATCAATGGGGTACGACTGGTCTATCCCATGGAAGACGAGGCCATGCGTTTTTTCAACTTCATGGGGAACAAGTTCTTCAGTCTGGCGTTTTCCTGGCTACTCGGTCAACCAATCAAGGATACCCTTTGCGGCACTAAAGTGCTTACGAAGCGTGACTATGAATTGATCGCGACCAACCGGTTATACTTTGGCGATTTCGATCCTTTCGGTGATTATGATTTGATCTTTGGCGCGGCCAAGCTGGGATTAAAAATTGTGGATCTGCCCATCCGCTATCGCGCGCGCACCTATGGCAAGACGAACATCCGGCGCTGGAGCCACGGCTGGGTGCTGCTGCGCATGGTTATCTTCGCTGCCAGAAGGATTAAGTTCACATAATATGCCCGGTAGCTTTTTCTACTAAAGAGTTGTTCCTTAATGATCCACCCACTGTTTATTCGTCGCAACGTACGGTATGCTATCATGGAAAATATGTATAATAAAAAAATAAAAGAAAATGACAGGCAACTAACACTTAGAAACAGAAACAGGCTCTTGGATAACAAAAATTTACTGTTCTGGTATGAGAAGTTGTTTGTGTTTCAGTTCGCTGGCATAGACGATGTGCGGGGGAAAAAAATTCTCGAGATCGGAAGTGGCACATCACCCATGAAGTATTTTTACGATAATGTTATAACGAGTGATATCCTGGATCTTGATTACCTTGATATCGTATTCGACTGCCATGATATTGATCAATGTGAAAAAATCGAACATGGAAGTCTTGATGTAATTGCTCTAACGAATGTGTTACATCATCTCAAAGATCCGCTGAAGTTTCTACTGAAAACATCATTAATGCTTAAGGAGGGAGGGTCTATTGTCCTGACGGAGCCTTATTTTTCCACCATTTCAACGCTCATCTACGAGAGAATTCATCATGAATTTTCATCATTTGATATATCTGAACCCATACTGAAGGATGTCGATGGCCCGCTGAGTTCGGCAAACCTTGCTCTTCCCTTTATAATCTTTTTCGGACGCAAGGGATGGGATGAACCACTGAAGTCCGTATATAAATATGATGCGGCATCCACCCGTTTTTTTTCGTCTCTCTCCTATATGATGACGGGGGGGATTTCTCGAAAAATACCTATTCCATTCTTACTGTACAGGTGCTTATTCCAAATTGATTTAATATGCTCTCAGATTTTTCCAAAATTATTCAGTTCATTCTTTGTTATCCGGCTTGAGAAAAAATAGTAATAACGATATCAATAAGAGGTGTTTGATTAAATCAGGGAATCTCTGTCTTATGATTTTCCAAAAATGCCCCATAAGCCGGTGTGTTCCGGAAATTTTTGAATCTGATATCTGATTTCAGAATTTCCAAAAAATTGAAACCATCTTTTAGAGATTTTTCAAGATAAGCCGCACAGTCCTTATATTTTTTTTGCTGTGAGTACACACCGGCCATCCCATAATAAATATATCCCTTATTATCCTTTATCGTCTTATTGAGCGCTTCATACTGGACTATAGCTTCGTTATAGAGACCGGCATCCTGATAGGCCTGTGCTAAATTTAACCGTGCCGGCACGTTGCCGGGATCTCTTTTTATCACAAATAAAAAATGAGACATCGCTTCTTCATATTTACCCTGTTTGGCCAAGATAATCCCCAAATTATCGTGAGTTTCCAAATTATTGTGATCAATATTCAGAGCCTTCAACATGAATTTTACCGCCTCAGCATCATTGCCCGCGCGGCTCTGAATGAGACCCAAATGTATCTGTGGTTGTGCCAAATTTGGATTTAATGCAATTGCCTTTTGGAAATACACTTTGGCTTTCTCGTCGTCTTTTTTTGCGACCAGACAAACCCCATAGTTATGGTAAGCCCCGGCGTGATTCGGATAAAGTTTGATACATTTGGCAAGATAAATCATGGCTTCATCTGTTCTGCCCGAAGACGCCAGTGTCTCACCCAGGTTATTCAGCGCAAGTGGATTATTTCCTGCAACTTCAAGGCATCGGCTAAATAAAGCAAAAGTATTGGAAAAATATATATTTTGAATCCTGGTTAAAAATGCAAAGTAAAACAGAATAACGCCATATAATATGACTTTTAAAACTTGAGAATAACGACCTTTTAGCCTGTCGTCCGCTTCCCAGATTACCATAATAAGAATACCAATCATGGGGATGTACATGAAGCGGTTGGCCAGGGCAGGCCAAAGGCCCGCCTGTATCAAGCCACTGGCCGGCAGCATGGCAACGAGAAACCAGAACCATCCGACAATAAGCCAGGGCCTTTTTCCCCTCGTCATAAAAGCCATGATAGTTATTGAAACGACGAATGAAGATGCTCCTAAAAAAGGTAAAATGATAAATGTTTTAGGAAAGGGGTAAAAGATGGATAAATGAACTGGCCATGCCATATATTGCAGATATTGAGTGATGGAGACAAAATAATTGTAAATTCTCAAGTAAACCGGAACAAGCTCATGGGTAACGAGAAAACGACTGTGTAAAACTGACGCCATGGTTATCAATACTGAAACCAGTGAAAGAATGAAAAAGGGCAGCTTTTCTAAGATAATCCTGCCAATATCCGATTTACATAAGGAAATAAATCTATTTAGGGGCTTGGAAACAATAGCAGTGCTTTCATAATTGTTAGCAGCCACTCTCTCAAGTCTTTTCAGTGGCCAATAATCCAGTAATAAAAGAAGTGCTGGAAAAGTAAGAATAGCGGGTTTGCTCATTAAGCCGAAGACATAAAGGCCCAATATTAAAAAGTACTTCCACTTCTTCCTTTTCTCCGTATAATAAAGGTAAGTATAAATCGCACCAAACAAGAATAAGGTACTCAATACAGATTTTCTTTCTACAAGCCAGGCGACAGATTCAACGTTCAGAGGATGAAGGGCAAACAATAAGGCAATGAAAGCTGCCTTGAACTGAGCTCCGGTCATTTTCAATATAATGAGAAATAACAGGAGGGCATTAAATATATGTATGGTTAGATTTACGAGCAGATGTGGCCCCGGTTTGACGCCGAAGAACTGGCAATCCAGCATATGGGAAAGCAAGGTCAAAGGATGCCAGTAGGAAACACCGGTGAAGGTGAACGTCCACTTAATATTTTCGAGACTGAATCCATTTTTGACATAAGGATTTGCTGATACATAAATATTATCATCAAAATTGAGAAACTGATGATCTTGAATATTCCAGTAAAAAAAAACGGTCAGCCCCGCTATTGCACATAAAATAATGGCGTTCGTAAAAAAAGGCGGCAATTTGAACTCATTATTTTTCATACTGAAACCAGCAAAAAAAGATAGCCGATCATTTATGATCAGCTATCTTTTTCTCGTATAATTATGAGCAGTGCTTTCTAGCAGAAAATCTGCAGAAGCTAATATGAACCTGGCACGACAATATTAAAATTAATATAGACTAAAGCTGCCCGAATTGCCCGTAATGGAAGAATTCCACCAGCTTGGTCCAGCTGTCACTGTAACGGTTACGGCACCGGCAGCATTTACAATCGAACCCGTGAAGTCCCCTACGGTAACGCTAGAAGCGGTCGGCGTATATGTCGTTGTTGAAGGTACCGCCAGTAAGGCTTTTGAATAGTCCATTGTTACCGTTGATTTTAATGCCGCAACAGCACCTTGTACAGCATTTTCTCTGGCTTTCTGCTGCATATCTAGATACTTCGGCACGGCTACTGCAGCCAAAATACCTAAAATAACCAATACCGCAATGATTTCGATAAGCGTAAAACCTTTTTGATTCTTAATTGTTTTTCTCATTTTCTTCCTCCTGATTACTAATTTTAATGTTTTTTCATTTTCTTGTTTAATCACTTCATGCCCATAGCCGTTATTTATATACCATAATTATCGAAATATATAAATTATATTTCTAGCTATTTAACCATCTTCGTCATATCCCACATGGGCAAAAAGATAGCCATGGCAAAAAAACCTACTACCGCCGCCAGGCCAACAATTAAAATCGGACCAATGGCATCGGAAAGACCTTTCACCGCATAGCTGACTTCGTCGTCATAATGGATAGATACCTGTCGCATCATGTCTTCAATATTGCCTGATTCTTCGCCAATGGCGACCATGTCCACGACCATCGGGGTAAAGTATTTTGCCGAACTAAGCGGCCCGGAAATTCCCTGCCCTTCCTGTATCCGGTCACGGACATGATCGAATTCACGGGAGATTGCCGTATTGCCGATTGTATTAGAGATAACTTCCATTGTTTTCATCACGGGAACACCGCTGGCCTGCATAATGGCAAAAATACTGGCGAATCGGGACATTGCCGCTTTCTGAAACAGGGGACCGAAAAGCGGCATTTTTAGTAAAAAAGCATCAAGCAAGTAGCGTCCGTCCGCAGTTTTGAAATATGACCGCAACCCGATGATCAAGGTCGCCAGACCAATAATAAGAATATACCAGTAATTGGCCAATCCCTGATAAAGAAGCATGGCAATTTTGGTCGGCAGGGGCAGAGTGATCCCCGTTTTGGCAAATATGTCAACAAACTTGGGGATGACAAAAGTCAGGAGGACAAAAAAAGCGATGCCCAGAGCGATTAAGACCGTAATCGGATATTGCAGGGCAGATTTGATATCCGATTTTATTTTAGCTTCATGTTCGATAATATCGATCAGACGGCCGAGGATTTCGGGGACAGAGCCACTCACTTCGCCTGCATTGATCATACTGAGAAAAAGAGGCGAAAAAATGGATGGGAATTTCTTCATAGCCGCATGAAGCGTTAACCCATCCTTGATATCATGGCCCATTGCCGTAACAACTTTTTTGAGTGTTTTGTCCTGTGTCTGGTTCTCCAGAACCTGCATTAACCTGAGAATGGGGACGCCGGCCTGCATCATAGAACGGAACTGTTTTGTAAAGAGGATTAAATCTTTTGTTTTAACCGATCCGCCGAAGTTAAATGACAGCAATGATGAAATACTTATTTTGTTCTTGTCTTCCAAGACGATTTTGATTGGGATCAAATTGCGGGACGCTAATATGGAGTTAACCATATCCACTGTTTCCGCCTCTATCGAACCGGAAACAGTGTTACCCGTTTCATTGATTGCCGAATAAATATAATCAGCCATATTTTTTCACCTCAGACCATAACGGCCGAAGCTGCCTCTTCCAGCGTGGTAATTCCGTTCATTACCTTAGCGGCGGCATCTTCTCTAAGCGTCCTCAACGTGCCTGCTTCCACTGCAGCCTTTGTAATTGCTTGATTTGAATATCTCTTCAGGATCATATCCTGGATCATATCGTTGTTCACCAGAACCTCAAAAAGTCCCGTTCTTCCCTTATACCCTGTGTTTTTGCATTGGTAGCAGCCCTTGCCCCGCTGGAAATTGGCATTCTTTACTTCTTCCGCAGTAATGCCCAGAACAGTTAAAGCACTTTGGGAAGGTTGATATGATTCTTTACAATAGGGGCATACTGTCCGCAACAATCTTTGGGCAAAGGAAACCAGCAGGACCGAGGAAATCAAAAAAGGTTCAATTCCCATATCAATGAAACGGGTTATGGCCCCGGCAGCATCATTTGTATGGATTGTGCTCAAAACACGGTGTCCGGTTTGAGCCGCCTGAACGGCAATGGCCGCTGTTTCCGAATCGCGGATTTCACCAACCATAATCACATCCGGATCCTGACGGAGAATAGATCGCAATCCACTGGCAAAAGTCATTCCGGCTTTCCTGTTTAGCTGAACCTGACGGACATTGTTAACCCGGTATTCGACGGGATCTTCCAGTGTCATGATGTTGATATCCGGTTTGTTAATGGAATTAAGAATGGCATAAAGGCTTGTGCTTTTTCCGCTGCCGGTCGGACCGGTGCTCAAAATTAATCCATAAGGTTTTCCGCTCATGACTTCTATCTTTTCCCTATCCGAAGGAATCATGCCCAGGCGATCCAGCGTATATATACCACCACTCATGTCCAACAGGCGCAAAACAAGATTTTCTCCGTATATGGTTGGAATAACGGAAACCCTCACGTTGATTTCCTTATCGTTCATTTTCAGGGTAAACCGACCGTCCTGAGGGACTCTCGACATCGTAATATCCATATTGGCCAGTATTTTAATGCGGGCAACAATGGGCAGGAACAATGTCTTGGGAGGTGACGGAACTTCGATCATCTTGCCGTCAATACGAAAACGCATTTGAACGGTATTGTGCTGTGGGCTGATATGGACATCGCTGGCGCCGTCCCGGATAGCCTGCGCAAAGATGGAATTAGCCAGACGAACGACCGGCGCTTCACCCGCCATGTCCTGCAAGGCTGCCACCTGCACCTCTTCTTTATTATCCGACGTGGCTTCTTCCTGGCCTTCGTTGATCTCCATACTTTCCATACTTTCCATGATGCTGCCCAGACCGGACTGCGAGCCATAGAGAGAGCTGATCAGCTGACCAAGCTCTCTTTCCGAACAGACCACGGGTTCGACTTCCGAGTTGGTCAGAACTTCTATATAATCCAACGCGTTGATATCCAGAGGGTCAACAATGGCTATGGTCAAAAGCCTTCCTTTTTTCCTGAGGGGCGCAATTTGATATTTCTGTGCGACTTCGATGGGAATGGGACGGATCAACTCCATATCCAGCGGATAATCATCGGGATGATATTTGGCAATCTTGAGTTGCTGGCTCAACATATCAATAATCTGCTGTTCATTGACAATCCCTTGACGTGTGAGATATTGACCCAGTTTTAAACCGGCTTTCCTTTGATCAATAAGGGCCTGCTGCAGAAGATCTTCAGTAATAAGACCGTTTTCAAGCAGCATTTCACCTATGCGTTTTTTGATCTGCATTCAAACCTCCGAAACGAGTTTATCTCAGTTACTGCAAAAATCTTTTGTTTAAAAAAACAATGTCGCCATCCCATTGCGATAAGATTTGAGCAGAGTCGGCATATTCTGCCGGTAAGCGACCAATAGCATCTCTGGCCGCTTCAATACTTGTAAAGCGCTCATCCAGAGCAATCACGAACTGTTTGCCTTCCCGTTTATTCCAGAAAGAAAGAAACAGCAGTGCGGGCATATTGACCATATTTTTTTTTTCAATGAATGAATAATAGCTGGTTTCCAGTTCTTTGCCGTTCTTCAGCGAAACAATGATCGTGTCCTTTTTCATTGGACGGGCGTTCTCCTGTATTGAGGGCACTTGAATCACTGCGCCTGCCCGGATGTAATCAACGTCTTTTATCTGAGGATTGGCGGCAAGGAATAACTGTTTGATGTCTGCATTGTACTCTCCATAAATAATGTGGAGAACTTGCCAGATGGTCATTCTTTCTTTGAATGCTATTTTGCCAAGATAATCAGGTATTTTCTCGGCAGTTTTAATACTATTCACCTTTGCGGAAGGTGCTACTTTCTCGGATGTTTTAACACTGTCCATCTCTGCGGAAGGTGGTATTTTCTCGGATGTTTTAACACTGTCCATCTCTGCGAGAGGTGGAATAAAAAATTCTTTTTTATGGATGTCCATGCTCGATAAGACGCGCTGCTTTTGAATCTGATTGCCATGATTCTTTGGTTCATTCAAATAAAAAACAGTGGAAACAAGCAGGCCAGCCAACAACAGGAAGCTCAGCGTCGTCCATGTGATTCGCCTAAATGTCCGCCCGTTCGCCTTGGTTGCACAGTTTCTCACCAGAAACCAGCCGGCTTTGCTTTTACCACTAATAATCAGCATGAGTAAAACCTGATGACAAAGCGAAACAACTTTACGAGGATACCCCGCCGTAGCTAAATAGACGGCAAGCATTCCGCCGAATGTTAAAAGAGAATGACGCGCCGGATCCTGGCTGGCAAAAGAAATCCGATGTTTAATCATCGCCTTCGTTTGCCAAAAAGAAAGCGGTTGAAGATGATATAAGTAGTTGACCCGATCAAGAAGATTAGCTCTCGCAGCAAGGCTTTTGTGAAATTCCGGCTGAGCGAAAATGACAATTTGCAATAGCTTAAAGCTGTTAGTCTCGTAATTTAAAAATTCCCGGAGGATTTCCAGACAATCGTCAGGAATTTTTTGTCCTTCGTCAATGATTAGAACGATATTTTTTTGATCTTGCACGCCTTGTTCGAAAAGAAATCTTTTAATTTTCTCTTTGATTTGCCACTCCTGATCATCGCCGGAAATATCCGAAATCCCCAAAACAGAGGCAACCGCTTTAACAAACGAAAGCCTGCTTTCTGCCGCCGGGTCTAATAAAAGAAAGGTTTCAATAGTTGATGAATCGCTCTCGACGGGCGCAGATAAATCCTGGATGAATTTGCGGCACAGTGTTGTTTTTCCCGTACCGACTGCGCCAATTACAACATTCAGACCCCGCCTTAAACGAACCGCCAGTTCGAGCCCTTGCAGGCAGGTCTTATGCTGAGGTGACGTAAAAAGAAACTCCGGTTCCGGGGAGTTGGAAAAAGGTTCTTTTTTAAATTGAAGAAGATTGAAATATTCCATTTTTCAGACATATCCTTATCAGTTGCTTCAGGTTTGTCTGGATTCATCTTTATCCTGAAGATTTGCAGGAAAGCTATTTTTCAACGCTGGCTGTCTGCAAAATAGTCGGTGTGATAAAAATCAACACTTCTTCCATTGCATCGCTCTTGCTGTCCGCTTTAAAAAGATATCCCAAAACAGGAACGTCTTTGAACAACGGCAATCCTTTGTCTCCAAAGGAGTTTGTATTTTTCGTTAAACCGGAAATAACGATTGTTTCTCCATCTTTTACAATCAAAACAGTTTGTGTTTGTTTCTTGATGATAAATGGAGTGCCATCCGTAAGTTTATTTACTGGATCCACTTCGTCTTTTTTTACCAATATTGTCATTTTTAGGTTTTTACCATCAATCACATGCGGTGTAATTTCCAAGCGTAGCACAACGTCTTCAAACTTAATAACTCTAGTGGGTGGCGTGACGCTCGTATCCAAGGTAGCGTACGGAACTTTGGCGCCATTTTCCGTAAAAGCTTTCTGATTGTCCAATGTGGTTATCGAGGGACTGGAAAGAATATTTAGTTTGCTGTCACTCTGCAAAGCCTGCAATTGCACCTCTAATAAATTCCCGCCAATCGTTCCGAACAGTAGAGCTAAAGAACCCAGAGGAGTAGTAGCTCCTCCTAAAGCAGCCGGGAAATTCATCCCTAATCCGCTGCCTCCTAATCCCACAGGAGCACTGCTACCGCCCGTCGCTGTAGCATCGCCCGTATTATACTTTCCACCCCACAGAATTCCTAAATCGCGGGCAACATTTTTCGATGTTTCTATAATGTTGGCCTTAATTAATATCTGTGGCGTGGGCTTATCAATTATTTCAATAATCGGAATCATTCGTGCAAGGTCCTGAGAGTTCGCGGAAATGACCAGCGAATTACTATGTTCATCCCGTGTAACGGACCCACGCGTTTTACCGTCTTTATCCTTGGTCAGAAAATCTTGCAGCGTCTTTGCGAGTTTCTCGGAATCGGCATAATCAATTTTAACAACCACCGGATTCATCAACGGTTCGACCCATTGAATATCACGCAGTTGTACTTTTTGCTTTAATTCCTGCTCAATATCTTCAATCGTCATGACCCGAATGATTTTGCCTTCCCACACATAGGATAAACCATGCGTTTTCAATAATCCGGTAAAGGCCTGATCCCAGGGGACAGAACGAAAATCGACACTGACATCTCCTTTTAAGTCATTTTTGACCAACAGATTACAATTAACGGACCTAGCCATCGCGCGCAATACAGCCTTGAGGTCTGCCTGACGCATGGTAAGATTAATCGGCTTGGTCGGCAGTTCTTTAGATGTCTCTTCAATTTTCGCGGATGTTTGCGCTTGTTTGCTTGGTGAAATCATCAAGTCAATCTTTTTGGGCTTGGCTTCAGGAGAATGCCCCGGGGAATTGTCCGCCATCGTACCCCATTTTTCAAAAAAAGGATCTTTCTTTGTGCTTTGGAGATCCCCCGAACAGCCGGCAAAGACTATCAGCATCAAAAAGCACATCATTATTTTATCGATTTTTATATGGCTTGCACTTAGAGTCAAGACAATATCCTCCATGTCTTAGTTTCATTCTTGTATCTGAACATACAATTCACTAAACGTGTTACGATTGACAATTAAAACGCGTGAAGGTGATATGCTTTTTAACGAATAACCTTCAATATCAAGGGATTCTCCTGCTTCATATTCCCAACCGTTGATAATTGCCATCTTTTTAAGACCTGCTTCAATATAACCGGAATAGACAATTTTTGCTGTCACCACGCCACCTGCCTCTTTTCCAATAAATTCACCGTAGGATGTTTTCTCCCAAAACGGGCTTCTATTCCACTCCGTCTCTGCTCTTGCCGCAACATAGATATCAACGCTGGTTGCTTTAGACTTTGATAAATCGCTGCGGATCATGTTGACAAAAGATCCAATTTCAACGGGCTTGGCTTCTATTTTGGTTTTTCCCACCGTCGGCCCGGCAATCAACAGGTCATAGGCCGCATACAGGGCAACCAAGGCGGTAACCGCCAAAATAATGATTTGTCTTTTATTTAATTTCTTCATTTTTCCCGCGCTCGGCTAATGGGCCAGGGCAATCCATATTTTTAATCTAAACTCTATGGAATCACTATTTTGCTTTATATTAATTTCCTCAATTTGATCAATATAAGACAAAGCTCCTAATTTTACTAACAGTTTCTGAAAATTGGCAAACTCTCCTTTAATCGTCACATTGTAGAGGAGGTTTTGCGATCCACTGGCTATGGTTTTAACATCCGGAATCATAGAAATGGTCATGAGACCGGATTCCCCTGCCACAACGCGGAAAGTATCCTGGAATTTGTCCACATCCTGCCTGGATAGTCTCGTTTTCGCGGGGTTTGGTAAAGCATGGACTTCTTTTTTCTCCGAGGCCTTTTGTATTAACAGATAGACCTGACCTAGCTCCTTCTTCTCATTAATTTGATCCTGAATAGTTTTAACATCCTGGGAACGGTTGGAATTGTATTGATATAAAGGAATAATGCCCAGCAAAACGACAAGAACGATGATCCCGCCACAGATCAACACATAGCTTAAGCTGTTTGCCGGAATTTTCTGATTGAATTTCTTGATCATCACTACCCTATTTTCGCGTTTATTGTGAACGGAAGAATTTCTTTTTTCTTGAATTTTACTACACTGCTCTTTTGTAATGCTACACCTTGAAGCAGGGGCGAATTTTCCAGTTTCATGACATATTGTGCTAAAATTGCATCGTATTCGCTTCGGTCGCCCAGAACAACCCCCTCAATAATAACACCTTCGTCTTTTGCTTTTTGGACTGCGACTGCATCTTTCTTTTGTTCCTGAACCCCTGTGGCCGGAATGACTATTCGGACATTGATCAATCTGATATTTTCAGGTGTCAGAAATGACAATTCACTGATGAGCGCCATCCCTTTGTATTTCTGCGAATATTGCTGGTTGAGTTGATGTTTCATTTTCATATTTGCTGCAAGAATAGTAATTTTATCTTTAGATAGCATCGGACTGAATAACAATAATTCTTTTTCCAGTTTCTCCTTTTTAACCCCCAAATGATTTATTTCAATCGCCTGAAAAACCAGAATAGCAAGGCAAATAATCAAAGCGGCCGCAAAAGTCGCAAAGATGCCACGATTGACCATCTTCCTTATGTTCTCCTGTTTTTTTTCCACATAAGTGAAGATGGCATTCGGTGTGTACTTCCGATCCGATAACGATAACCCAATCACCGGAATCAACGATGCTCTTTTGGCAAGAGACAAAGATGCGCCGAATGCTGATGCATCCTTTCCCTGAAAAGGATCAAAGAATTCACTTTTGGTGCCAAGTTGTTCACTGATATATTTTAACAGGGAATCATAAAATACATTCATGACCGATGAAATATAGACCTTCTCCACTTTTTCATAACCGACTGATGTTGTATAATATTCCAACGTTCTTTCGACTTGACGGATTAACCTCTCCAGCGCAGGCGTGATCATCTCCAATATTCCGTTTTCAGTCCAATGGACGCCGTCTTCGTCTTTTAACAATTTTCCGGGATCGGCTGAAAGAATATTCAGTGTTTCCTTAACGCGTTCCATCTCAGGTCTCTTATCGGGCAAGGCTTCAGCGATGGATTCATCGATTGCCTCCATCATGCTGCTGATACCGGTTTTAATGCCTCGCGTCATCACCAGATTATTTTTGCTGAAAATGTCAATCCGCGAAAATTCATTGCCGATGTAGAGGCTGGCAAACGTGGTTTCGCCGACGGCAATCCATTGTGTCCGGAAAATATTTTGTATGGCAAAAGGTGCAATGGTGATACCGGTGAGATGAATCCCGACAGATGAAAAAATGCTTTTAACTTTCTCTACTTCAACCTTGGGCGCGCTATAAACCATTACGGAATATTTTGGGATACCATGATCGGTAATTTTACCCTGCATTTCGTAGTCAAAAATTACGCTTTTTTCATCGATTGGATTTTCTTTTTTTGCGGTCCAATAGATAACATTTTCCAGCTGTTTCTTAGGAACTATCGGTATTTTAAGATAGTTAATGTTTACTTCCGTGGCATTCATCATCGTCCAGATATCGCAATCGTCCAGGGAACCGGCAAAAGCCGTAAGCGATGCTTTCAAAAAGTTATTAAATTCAGCGGATTCTTTTGATATTTGATCGCCAATTTTTAATATTTTTTGATCAACCAGCAGCGGTTTACCATCGAAGCTTTTAGTCATCTTGGCAAAGCTGATGTTGTCCGGGCCGATATCGACACCCACCTTGACGCGGTGTTTACCTGTAAATACTCTGGAAAGGTATACAGGAAATTTATCTGAATGCTTTTGTCTGGGAGAAACATCTTCTGCTGCGTCTATTGCTGCAGATGAGGGTTGCTGAGAACCACGAATGACATTTAGCAACTTTTCGGTGGAATTAATATCGGTCGTCTTTGCCAAAAATCTTCTCCTAAACGAAAAAGGAAATACTTGCCAATATTTCTTACTTGTCACATAAGACTAAAAATATGCTTACCCGATAATTGCAGGTTTTTCTTTACTGCCGTAATTGTCAACCGTTCATCATTTAATCACTTGGCATAATCATAACAATTGATTTATTTTATTATGATTATCGGGATTATCATGATTGCCAATATATTTCAATCTTCATAATGCATGTTTTTGAATTAAAAACTTGAATGCCGGATTAGATTTTGTTAAAAGAAAGCATATGAAAATCAACATTCAAGGTAAATCTATTTCATGGTATTAAAACTCGTCTTCTCTGTTTTTTTTGTTTTTCTGTCCTTTTCTATTTTTCCGCCATCGGATGTTGTGTCCAGTGGCGGACAAAACCTCGAAAAAATACCGAATTCCATCGTGTCCATCTCTTCCGGTTATGTGATTGCCGTCGATAAAAAAAATCAGAAACTTTACGTTTTCAAAAAAACCGGGGGTTTTTCCAAGGTGTTCGAGGCCGATTGCGCTACCGGTAAAAATCAGGGTGGCAAACAGGCGTCCGGAGACGCGAAAACGCCCCATGGGATTTTTTTTGCAACAAGAATACTTCAAAATCCCGGCCCTCCGGAAACATACGGCACTTTGGCATTCCCGCTGGATTATCCCACCATTACGGATAAAAAGGCAGGCAGAAACGGAACAAATATCTGGATTCACGGCACCGTTAAACCGCTTGTGCCTTTTCAATCCAACGGATGTGTTGTCCTGTCTGATAAAGATATTCATGCATTAGCCAAGTTTATTCATATCAATAAAACGCCGATTATCATCGCTGAAACGATTCAATGGATTCCTCAAAATCAGATAATACCTGCTAGCCATGAACTTGAAAAAATCCTTGCGTCGTGGACCAAGGGGTATATTGAAGGAAACATAAAAGCGATTGACGCTTTATACCTTGAAGGCAACCAAATTAGAGGTAAAAAAAGAGAAGCGCTCCTGGGCAGGCTGTCAACTATTCGAAATGCCAATCAACACTTTGCTTTAGAACCGAGGGATATTTCCATATTGCAGCAGAATCCCAATGCCGTGATTATGTTTGATCAGATCACCGACATCAACAAGGATAATTCTTTTGAAGGATCATTTAACAGGCTTTCCCTGGAAAATATTAATAATAAGTGGTTTATTATCGATGATGTGGAATCACCGGCAGCGACCCGAAAAGCCGATAAACAGATTGTCTCCGGCCAGGATGCGGGATCAGCATCCAAAGGAGCTGTGAACAACCTGATTACACAATGGGCAAAAAGCTGGAAATCCGGTAATATGAGCGTTTACCGAACCTTTTATGCTTCCGGTTTCCGTTCTCAAGGCATGAACTTGAATAAGTGGATTAATCATAAGTTTGAAGTGGGCAAACGCAGCAAAAACATCGATATCCGTATTGACAACCTGCAGATCTCGGGCGACAATAATCAATCGACCGCGACATTCACACAATATTACAGCTCCAACCTGCTTAAAAGCCAAGGCCACAAGAAACTGGAGCTCAGAAAAATAAACGGTGAATGGAAAATATCCAGGGAAATAATGCAGTAATAAGTTTACCACAATAAAGCGGCTTCTTTTTTTAAAAATATCTCCCCTTCAGTGATTGTTTCGGATAAATCAGTGCTTTTAATTTTTTTTAGATGCGAATAAAAAAGGAGTCCCTTTTTAAGAAAGCAAACTCCTGAATGATACTGGAGGCGGCAATCAGATTCGAACTGATGAATAACGGTTTTGCAGACCGCTGCCTTAGCCACTTGGCTATGCCGCCATAAAAGAATGGAGCGGGCGAACGGATTTGAACCGTCGACGTCTACCTTGGCAAGGTAGCACTCTACCACTGAGTTACGCCCGCTCACTAGGAACGCGCGTGAATATAACAAATAGACTCCTCTTGTCAACAGAAAAATGAACAAACCGTGACGATTATTTTTTTAATATCTCCGTCGCACTCAAGGGAATCAAATTTGTAAATTCTGAGGATATCAGGTCATGCCTGCTCCCCTGTAAAATTTAATAAAGTAATCCATGCCTGAATAAATCGTCAGCAAAAGAGCAACATAAAGAACAATCGTTCCCACGAAATGCGCGTCCAACCCAAGAAAAGGATAATGTATCATCAGAGCCGTCACGGCAAAGATTTGTGCCAATGTTTTTTGCTTTCCTATCAAACTGGCCTGAATATAAATTCCTTCCGAGGATGCGATGCTGCGGATGCTGTCGACAATCAAATCCCGCATGATGATAATAACAACAATCCAAGCGTCGATCCGGCCGATGGGGATCATCAGAATCATGGCCGAATTAACGATCAGTTTATCGGCCAGCGGATCCAGAAACTTACCCATCGTGGTGATCATGTTGTATTTACGCGCGATAAAACCGTCCAGGAAATCCGTAATGGAGGCCAATACAAACAATGCCGCGAGCACCAGAGACCAGAAAGGGCCGGGCGACATCAGCAAAAAAAACAAAAAAGGCACCACACTGATGCGCGCCAGTGTTATGCTGTTGGGCAGGTTAAATATCTCACGTCTTTTACTCATTCTTATAATAGCCAGTCTACCGATAAAATTTTGGAAATAATGAAATCGTATTTATTTTTTCGGCACTTTTTTCCAGTCTTCCAGAAACAATGCGATGCCTTTCTCCGTCAGAGGATGCTGCGCCAACTGCACGATGATTTTAAAAGGAATCGTGGCGATATCTGCGCCCATTAAAGCGGCATCCAGAACGTGTTTGGGATGCCGGATGCTGGCCACAATCACTTCAGTATCATATTCATAGTTGTCGTAAATATCCAGGATCTGCTGGGTCAGTTCCATGCCGTCGTGAGCAATATCATCCAGGCGCCCCACAAACGGACTAACGTAAACCGCTCCGGCTTTGGCGGCCATCAAGGCCTGAAGCGGCGAGAAAATCAATGTCTGATTGACGTCGATGTCTTCAGCGGCAAACATCCTTGTTGCCTTAAGACCTTCTGTCGTCATCGGGATTTTAATCACGACCTGGTCTCCCAGGCGGGCCAGTTTTTTGCCTTCGGTAAACATGCTTTTTGCATCCAGGCTGACAACTTCCAAGCTGACCGGCCCATCCACAATTTCCAGAATTTCTTTGACGACGAAATCAAAGCCTCTTTTTTCTTTGGCAATCAGCGATGGATTTGTCGTGACACCGTCCACCATCCCCAGCACCAGTCCTTCCTTTATTTCCGCAAGATTTGCCGTATCGATAAAAAACTTCATAATCCCCCCTATGGTTCGAATAAACTATTTTTTTCTGACAGATATTTTTCACAGCACGCCGAACCGCAAAAATACTGCTCCCGGCCGTTTATTTCTTTGACATACGCCTGACTCTTGGGAACGTAGATCTTGCAGAAAGGATCCTGCACCAAATCTTCTCTCGTGGACAGCTTGGCGTGCATCTGGGAACCTTTTACATCCTGAGCTTTCACCCGCCTTAATATCATCACTACTATCCTATAACCCACATAAAGCAACACTAAAATGACTAATACTTTAAGAATCATTATCACCTTCTTTTATTCACTATAGATAATTTCGACAATTTTTTGATCATCTAATCTGTCTTTTAATCCACGCATCGAGACGCCAAATACCGGATGAATCAAATATGACGCAATTTCACACAGAGGTTCAAGCACAAAGCGCCGCTGATGCATTTCGGGATGCGGAACAATCAAATCAGCTTCGCGAAGGATTTCCTGACCGTATAAAAGCAAATCAAGATCAATAATTCGAGGGCCGCCCTTGATCTTACGAATCCGCCCCATTGTTTTTTCAATACCCTGCAATGCCCGCAAAAGATCTCCGGGCAAAAGCGTTGTTCGGATTTCTGCCACCACGTTGATGAACCAGTTTTGATTCTCAAGTTCTTCAATATGATCTCTAATACTTTGATTATCAATTACCGGTTCAGTTTTATAAAAAGATGAAATCCTTTCTAAAGCAATACCTGAAACACAAGACAGTTTGTAAACGGATTCTTTGCATTGCCTCAAAGGATCTCCCATATTGGAGCCAATGCCTATATAAGCAAGAATACCTTTCAACATAAATCCTGCTTAATGGATATTTTTCAGGCCTAAAACATCCTGCATGTCATACAGGCCGTTTTTCTGTTTTACAATCCATTGCGCCGCACGAATCGCCCCCTTAGCGAAATTGTCCCGGCTTTGCGCACGATGGATGAATTCCAGTCTTTCTCCAATGCCACCGAAAATCACCGTATGCTCGCCCACAATGTCACCGGCCCGGATGGTCTGGATGCCGATTTCCGTTTTTGTGCGTTCTCCGATCAATCCCCGGCGCGTATAAATCGCTTCCTTGTTAACGTCTCGTCCCAGTTTGCCGGCAATCACCTGAGCCATCTGCATCGCTGTACCGCTAGGCGCATCTTTTTTCAAATGGTGATGGGCTTCGATGATTTCAACATCATAATCGTCATTGAGGATGCCGGAACAATACTCCAGCACTTTTAGCATCACATTGACGCCGACGCTCATATTCGGCGATAATACGCAGCGTGTTTTTTCGGCAAACCGGCTGACGATTTTCATTTCCTCAGGCGTGAATCCCGTGGAACCGATTACAATGCTGCGATTTTTATCGCTGGCAATTTTTAGATACTGCAAAGAAGCTTCATGATTGGTAAAGTCGATCACCACATCCGCCTGATCAATGCAATCGGTCAGCTTATCACTGACCAGCGCACCGGTTCGACCCAGGCCCAAGGAATGGCCGACGTCTCTTCCGATGATCGGATGGCCCGTCACCTCAATAGCCCCGACAACCCGGATATCTTCCATTACTGAAATAAGGCTGATAATTCTGCCTCCCATTTTTCCACCCGCGCCAGTGACAATAGCCTTAACCATAACACCCACTCCTTAGATTATCATTATTTTGGGCCTGATCATGAGATCAAACCGTAATTCTCCATAACCTTTTTGAGTTTATCATAATTCGCCGGGGCCATTTTGCAAAGCGGCAGCCGGTATTCATATTCAATTTTCCCCATCATCGCCAAAGCCGCTTTCACGGGAGTCGGATTCACTTCTACAAAAAGAACGTCAAATAAAGGGCTCATCTTTTGATGCAACACTCGCGCTTTGGCCAGATGGCCTTCGAAAGCGGCATCGACCAGGGCGGCCATATCAGCGGGAACAATATTGGACGTAACGGAAATGATGCCCTTCCCGCCAATAGCCATCAGGGGAAGTGTAAATCCGTCGTCGCCGGATAAAACGTCAAATTCCGGACCACACAAATCAATCACATCGTTCATCTGCTTGAGCGAACCGGACGCCTCCTTAACACCGACAATATTGCTGATTGCTGCCAGACGGACAATCAGTTCCGGCGACATATTCACACCGGTCCTTCCGGGGATATTATAGGGAATAATCGGAATCGGCACATTTTGTGCGATCAGTTGAAAATGCAGAAAGAGACCTTCCTGCGTCGGTTTGTTATAATAAGGACAGGCAATCAATGCGCCGTCCGCGCCCGCCTCATAAGCGTGTTTGGTCAAACGCAGCGCTTCCACTGTGCTGTTCGATCCCGTTCCGGCAATCACCGGCACTCTTTTTTGAGCCGCGTCTATCGTAATTTCAATCACCCGGTCATGTTCGTCATGGGTCAGGGTCGGTGATTCACCTGTTGTCCCGCAGGGCACCAGACCATCGATGCCACTCTCGATCTGAAATTCAATCAATTCCCGCAGGGCTTTTTCATCCACCTGACCATTTTTAAAAGGCGTTACCAAAGCGGTAATGGCTCCTCTAAACATAAAAAATGCCTCCTGGATTTTTGTTTATTTAAAATCTATTTCTACGGTTTGCGATTCCCGGCAAACGTCGGCTTTATCGCACAGCTTTAAACGGTAACTGTATATTTTCCCTTTTTCGACAAGCGAATCGGCGAATCTGTAATCACTTTTTTCATTTTTAACATTCAAAACCTGCAACTGACCGATTTTTTCGAATGTGCGCGGGCAATCCCTGCAAATATTTCCTGTGCTACCCAGTTGACTTTTCTCAATAGTAGTGTGGCTGATTTTTTCATCTGGGTTTTGCATCTGCCAAGTCAGCACAACGGCGTTTCCATCGGCGGACACCGTTAATTTCTGTTTACCTTGCTTCGGTTCAACGGCAGACGCCGATGGAGTGGGATTTGCCTTCAGTCCGCAACCGGCCACCAGAAGAGTCAAAGCCAGTCCAAAAAATATTTTATTTTTTGTTGAGAATTTTTTCAAATTCACGAATCCTTTCTTTCACGACCGCTGTCGCCGTACCGCCCCGATGCTTGCGTGCATTAATGGAATTCTCCGGTTTTACTCTTGAAGCGATGTCCGCTCTAAATCCCGCATAATATTTCTGATAATCACTTAGCCCTAGATCAGCGAATGTTTTTTTGCTTTTGACCAAGTTGGCAACAATATTGCCGACAATTTCATGCGCCTGACGGAAAGGAACGCCTTTTTCTACAAGATATTCGGCCACGTCTGTCGCCGTGGAGAAACCACCGCTCGCTGCCTGGTACATTCTTGCGGCGTTAAATGTTGTATGAGCCAGCATTTCCGTAAAAATAGACAGACAATCCTTGACTGTATCCACCGCATCAAACAGCGGCTCCTTGTCCTCCTGCAGATCACGATTGTAGGTCATGGGCAGCCCCTTAAGCAGCGTCAGAATCGCGAACAAATCGCCATAAACCCGCGCAGCCTTGCCCCGAATCAATTCCGCGATATCCGGATTTTTCTTCTGGGGCATAATGCTGCTGCCGGTGGTGTAGGCATCCGAAATGTCAGCGAAACCAAATTCATCGGACGACCACAAAACCAAATCCTCGCAAAAGCGGCTCAAATGGGTCATAGATAGCGAGGCCACAAAAATAAATTCTGCAATATAGTCTCGGTCCGCTACCGTATCCATGCTGTTTGCGCTCACAGCAGGAAAATTTAAAAGTTCAGCCGTTCGGCTGCGGTCAATCGATAACCCAGTCCCGGCCAAAGCCACGGCACCCAAAGGCAAAACGTTGAGCCGTTTTTTGCAGTCGCCAAGTCGCTGTTCATCGCGGGAGAACATCTCCGCGAACGCCAAAAAATAATGAGAGAGTAACACCGGTTGCGCCTTTTGCATATGAGTGTAGCCGGGCATGATGGTTGAAATCTCGCTTTTGGCCAGCTTGATCAACTGCTTTTGCAGACCCGTGAGTAGATGGACAATACCGTCAATTTCCGCACGCAGAAAAAGCCGGACATCCAGGGCAATTTGATCGTTACGGCTGCGCGCGGTATGCAGTTTTCCGCCCGCCGATCCGACACGTCCAATCAGTTCTTTTTCAATGGCCATATGAATATCTTCATCGGCCGGATCAAAAACAAATTCGCCCTTTTCCATATCGAAGAGAATGTTTTTCAATCCGCGGATAATCGAAGCCGCATCTTTGTGGGAAATAATTTTCTGGTCTGCGAGCATCGTTGCGTGGGCGATGGATCCTTGAATATCGTAGCGATAAAGCCTTGAATCGTAATGCAGGGAAGATGTAAATTTCTCCACATTTTTGGCCGTGGCTTCTTCAAAACGTCCCGCCCATGGTTTTTTGCTCTCTGTCATGAAGTTGCTCTCCGTAAAACTAGGGTTTGTTTTTCAAAATATTCTGAATCCGCAGACGCAGACCGTTGAGGCGGATAAATCCGGTCGCGTCTTTCTGGTTATACACCTGATCCTTTTCAAATGTGGCAAAAGCTTCGCTATAGAGCGAGTTGGGCGACTTACGCCCGACGACAATGCAATTGCCTTTATAGAGCTTCATCCTGGCCGTACCGGTAACATTTTCCTGAGTCGCGTCAATGTAAGTCTGAAGCGTCTTCATCTCCGGTGAATACCAGAAACCGTTGTAGACCAACTGCGCATATTTGGGAATCAGTGAATCTCGCATGATCATGACTTCGCGATCCATCGTAATGGACTCTACCGCACGATGCGCCGCCCATAAGACTGTACCTCCCGGGGTTTCATAAACGCCGCGGGATTTCATGCCGACAAAACGGTTTTCCACCATATCCAGCCTGCCGATGCCATTATTGCCGGCAATGATATTGATGGTATCCATTAATTTTGCCGGTGACATTTTTTTTCCATTGATGGCGACGGGATTTCCTTTTTTAAAATCGATTTCCACATAGGTGGGTTTATCCGGCGCGGCCTCAGGCGACTTGGTCAGCACAAAAATATCTTCAGGCGGTTCCGCCCAGGTGTCTTCCAGAATACCGCCTTCATGCGATATATGCAGCAGGTTGCGGTCGGAACTATAGGGCTTGGCTTTGGTCAGCGTAATGGGAATCTTATACTTCTTTGCATAATCGATCATGGATTCCCGGGAATTGAATTTCCAGTGTTCGTCCCGCCACGTTGCAATAATGTTGATGGACGGATTTAAGGCAATGTAAGTCAGTTCAAAGCGTACCTGGTCGTTGCCTTTGCCGGTAGCGCCGTGGGAAACGGAATCCGCACCTTCCATCTGAGCAATTTCAATTTGTCGTTTGGCAATAAGCGGTCGGGCCAGTGACGTGCCCAGCAGATACGTGCCTTCGTAAATCGCGTTGGCGCGCAGGGCCGGAAAAACAAAATCACGGGCAAATTCTTCCTGCAGGTTGTCAATATATATTTTGCTGGCGCCGGTGTTGATGGCTTTTTCTTCCAGGCCTGATAATTCTTCTTTCTGCCCCACATCGGCGGCAAAACAGATCACTTCGCATTTATATGTTTCAATCAGCCATCTGACAATCACGGATGTGTCCAATCCGCCGGAATAAGCCAACACTACTTTTTTAATTTTATTTGCCACAATTCTTTCCTCCTAAATCAATATTTCTAAAATGGCCTTTTGCACATGCAGACGGTTTTCGGCTTCATCAATCACGACGGATTGAGAGCCGTCAATGACGTCAGCGGTAATTTCCTCGCCGCGGTGCGCGGGCAGACAATGCATGACGATGGCATCTTTTTTCGCCACACCCAAAAGCTTACGGTTAATCTGGTAATTTGTAAATATCGTTTTTCGCTCCTGAGACTCGGCCTCCTGTCCCATGCTCGTCCAAACATCCGTGTAGAGCACATCAGCGTCACGCGTGGCATCGAAAGGATCACGATACAGACGGACACGCTCTTTCCCGACTTTTTTGTTTTCCGCCATAATCCGGCAGTCCGGATCGTAGCCTTCAGGACAGGCCAGCGCGAGCTCGAATGGCAGACACGTCGCTGCTTCGATCCAGCTGTTGGCAATATTGTTGCCGTCTCCGATATAGGCTACCTTAACGCCTTCACAAGACCCTTTTTTTTCCCTGATCGTAAACAAGTCCGCTAGAATCTGACAGGGATGGAGCAGATCCGTCAGACCATTGATGACTGGAATGGACGCATATCGGGCCAGCTCTTCAACACTTTCCTGAGCAAAGGTCCGAATCATAATCCCATTGAGATAGCACGACATCATCCTTGCTGAATCCGCGAGGGTTTCACCGCGGCCAATCTGTGTATCACGCGAATTTAAAAAAAGCGCGATGCCGCCTAACTGGTACATGCCAACTTCAAATGAAATCCTGGTCCGTGTGGAAGACTTGTCAAAAATCATGCCCAGCGTCTTGCCTTGAAGAGACGCGTGTTCCCTGCCTTCCTTCAGCATTTTTTTGAGCCGGGCGGTTCTTTGCCAGATTTCTTCAAAATCCGCCGGTTTCATCTCAGCAAAACCGAGCAAGTCTTTTTTCATTTCCCCTCCATAACCTCATCCAGTATGGAAATTGCCGCATCGATATCGTTTTGCGTAATAATCAGCGGCGGAACAAAACGCAGCGTTTTGGCGCCGGTGCAGTTAATAAGCAATCCCCGTTCCTGACAGGTCTTGACAATATCCGCGCCTTCAATGGTCAGCGCACAGGCCAGCATAAGGCCTCTTCCCCGAACGCCGGAAATGATCGCATGCTTTGCCTTCAGGGTTTGAAGTTTTGCCAGGAAATAGTCTCCCATTTTTTGGCAATTTTCTAAAACTCCCTCGTCCAGCATCGTTTTCAATGTAGCGTTGGCCGCCGCCATGGCCAGCAAGTTGCCACCGAACGTGGACGCGTGATTGCCCGGACTGAAAGCTTTTGCGATTTCATTGGTCGCCAGCATTGCGCCCACAGGAAAACCATTACCCAGAGCTTTAGCCAGTGTCATGATATCGGGCTTAATACCGGAATATTCATAAGCAAATAACTTACCTGTCCGTCCGATGCCGGTCTGCACCTCATCAAGAATCATTAAAATCTTATGCCTGTTGCAAATATCCCTGACCCGGGCCAGATATTGTTCGTCGGGAATAATCACCCCGCCCTCCCCTTGAATCGGCTCCAGCATGATACCGCAGGTCTTGGGCGAAATGGCCGCCTCCAGCGCCACCGGATCGTTAAAAGGCGCGTAAATAAAGCCGTCCAGAAGCGGCGTGAAACCGAACTGAAATTTCTCCTGCCCCGTGGCGGTGATGGTCGCCATGGTCCGGCCGTGAAAGGAATCTTTCATCGTAATGAGTTCAAATTTATTTGCGCCCATATTTTCATGGGCATATTTTCGCGCCAATTTGATGGCCGCCTCGTTGGCTTCCGCGCCGCTGTTGCAGAAAAAGGCTTTGTCGGCAAATGAATGCTTCACAAGAAGCGCGGCCACCTCAGCCTGCGGTTGGGTGTAATACAGGTTGGAAACATGCGTCAGATTTTTCACCTGCTTTTTTATCGCTTTCACCACATTCGGATGTGAATGCCCCAGATTGCACACGGCGATGCCCGCAACAAAATCGAGATATTCTTTGCCATTTACGTCCCAGAGCCTGGCTCCCTCACCCTTTCCCAGCGCAATCGGTACCCGCCTGTAGGTGTTCATTATATTCTGATCGGCCAGCGCCATGATTTTTTTTTCTTTCATTGTCTATTCTTCTTTCATTCTATAAAACGATTTCTGTCCCAATCCCTTTATCCGTAAACACTTCCAGCAGGATCGCGTGTTTCAGTCGTCCGTCAATAATATGCGCCTTTTTCACACCGCCGCGCAGCGCCTTGAGACAACATTTCACTTTGGGAAACATGCCGCCTTCCACCGTTCCGCCGTCAATCAGATTCAGGGCATCCTGATTCGTCATGGTATGAATCAGATTTTTATTGGCATCGAGCACACCGGGAACATCCGTCAGTAAGAGCAGCTTTTCCGCTTTCAAAGCGGCAGCCACTTCGCCTGCCACAATATCGGCATTAATATTATATGTTTCACCGTACTCGCCAATCCCTGTCGGTGCGATAACGGGGATGAAACTGTTCTGTCCCAGTGTCACGATCAATTCGGTGTTGACCGCTTTGACTTTGCCGACCAGTCCGATATCAATAATTTCCGAGGGGGTGTTCTTTGCTTTTTCATCATTTAAATAATATTTTTCCGCCTCAATCAAATTGCCGTCCTTGCCGCTCAAGCCCACGGCTTTTCCGCCATGTCGGTTGATTAAACCGACAATTTCCTTGTTGACCATGCCGACAAGCACCATCTCTACAATGTCCATGGTTTCCTCATCAGTCACCCGCATACCCTGAATGAACTTGGATTCCTTACCCAGTTTTTTCAGTAAGCTGCCGATCTGCGGACCGCCGCCGTGCACGACCACCGGATTTATGCCTATGTATTTCATCATGACGATATCGCGGGCGAATTTATCTTTCAAATCCTGATCGACCATCGCGTGTCCGCCGTATTTAATGACAATGGTTTTGTTGTAAAATCGCCTGATGTAGGGCAGAGCTTCCAATAAAATATCCGCCCGCTCCATTGAACTTTGAATATGCTCCATTTTGTTCTCCGTCTTATAGAATATATCTGCTCAAATCTTCGTCTTCAACGATGTTGTCGAGTTTTTCTTCCACATATTTTGCGTCAATGACGATTTTCTTTTCCTTCAGGTCCGGCGCATCGAAGGAGATATCCTCCAGCAGTGTTTCCATGATGGTGTATAGCCTGCGCGCGCCGATATTTTCCGTCCGTTCATTGACGACCGTGGCAACTTCGGCAATCTGCTCCACGGCGTCATCGGTAAAGGACAACTGAATGTCTTCCGTCGCCATCATCTCCATGTATTGCTTGACCAGCGCGTTATTCGGCTCGGTTAAAATCCGCACGAAATCTTCCTTACCCAGTGAATCCAGCTCCACGCGTATCGGGAAGCGTCCCTGCAACTCCGGAATCAGATCGGATGGTTTTGTACCGGAGAACGCACCCGCCGCGATAAACAAGATGTGATCAGTCTTCACCATGCCGTAACGTGTGTTGACATTCGATCCCTCAACAATCGGCAACAAATCCCGCTGGACGCCTTCACGCGAGACATCCGGACCATGCTGCGAATCTCCGCCGACAATCTTGTCGATTTCATCCAGAAAAATGATACCCGACTGCTCCACGCGATCCAGCGCCGTTTTGGTGACCTTGTCCATGTCAATCAGCTTTTGCGCCTCTTCGGCGGCCAGAATGTCGAGCGCTTCCGGCACTTTCACGTTTCTTTTTTTCTTCTTCTGCGGCATCATATTCCCCAGCATATCTTTGAGGTTGAGCCCCATATCCTCCATACCGGCAGCGGAAAATATTTCAATCATGGGACCACTCCTGGCCTCGGCAACCTCCAGTTCCACCATTCGCTCATCGAGTTTCCCATCGCGAAGCAATTTGCGCAATTTTTCCCTTGTTGCATCCTGTTTCTTGATCTGATCGTCGGTCAGGGGAAGATCTATTTGTTCCTGATCGGAATCCGTCAGCATGTCGCCTACTTTCTTTTCCACGGGACGTGGCGGCAACAAAAGATCAAGAACTCGCTCCTCCGCGATTTCGGCGGCTCTCGCCTGTACCGTTTCCTGTTCTTCGGCTTTCAGCATGTTGATCGACAACTCGACCAGATCACGCACCATGGATTCCACATCGCGTCCCACATAACCGACTTCCGTAAATTTCGATGCCTCCACTTTCAGAAACGGAGAATTGTCCAGCTTAGCCAGCCTACGAGCAATTTCCGTTTTGCCGACGCCTGTGGGGCCAATCATGATAATATTTTTCGGCGATATTTCATCCGCCAGTTCTTCCGGCACATTCTGCCTGCGCCAACGGTTGCGCAAAGCGATAGCCACCGCTCTTTTGGCGTCGGCCTGGCCAATGATATGTCTGTCTAATTTTTCTACTATCTCGCGGGGTGTTAACCCAGAATTATTCATTTTTTTAACATGCTCCTTGTTTTTTGCTCTTTTTGACTTCTTTCGGTTTCTCTTCATTCAGATCAATTTCTTCAAGAGTAATATGATCATTGGTATAAATACAAATTTCTGAGGCGATTTTCATCGATTCTTTGGCGATTTCCGTGGCGGATAGATTGCTGTGCTTCACCAGCGCGCGTGCCGCTGCCTGAGCAAAGGCGCCGCCTGATCCGATGGCCATCACATCATCGTCGGATTCAATAACATCGCCGTTTCCCGAAATAATCAGTGAATAATCGCGGTTGACCGCAATCATCAAGGCTTCCAGGTGTCGTAATACCCGGTCGGTGCGCCAATCCTTGGTCAGTTCTACCGCCGCGCGCAACAGGTTGCCGTTGTATTGCTCCAGCTTTTGATCGAAGCGGTCAAACAGCGTGAAGGCGTCGGCGGTCGCTCCCGCGAACCCGACGACCACTTCATTGTTATAAAGTCTGCGCACCTTGCGTGCACCGTGTTTCAGGATCGTCGTATCCAGCGTCACCTGACCGTCGCCGGCTACGGTTATTTTATCGTCTTTCTTAACGGCCAGTATGGTGGTACCTTTAATGTGCATTTTTTCTCCTATAAGTTCTGATTCCCGTGCCGCGCTTCGCTTGCACTTGATAAATTCGACTAAGGCTTTTTCCGGCGGCTACGCCTTGAAAAAAGCCAAGTCTCATTTACTTTTAGCCCGCGGGTGGGCTTTATCGTAAACTTCCATCAGGCGGTTAATATTGACCGCCGTGTATTTCTGCGTTGTGGAAAGACTCTCATGCCCCAGCATTTCCTGGATTGACCGTAAGTCCGCTCCGGCTGCAAGCAAATGTGTGGCGAAACTGTGACGAAGCGCGTGCGGACTGATCTTGCGTCCGATGCCGCTTTTAACAGTGGCCGCATCCACAATGCGGGCAATGCTTCTGGTGGTGATCCTTTTGCCGCGTACGTTTAAAAAAAACGCTCCACTCAATAAACTGGTAGAATTTTCTTTCCTCAAAATTTCCGTCGCGGACAAATATCTTCGGATTGCGTTGAGCGCAGGCCCGCCTACCGGAACGATTCTCTCCTTCTTTCCCTTGCCGCGCAACTTCACCAGCGCAGTGTTAAAATTTATATCTTCCGTATTCAACCCGGCCAGTTCAGCCAAACGCAACCCCGAAGAATAGAATAACTCCAGCATCGCCTGGTCGCGCAAACCGGATGCGGAGTTATTGTCCTTGGAGGCGTTTAAAAGCTCAAAGGCTTCATCCACCGACAAAAAAGTCGGCATGTATTTTTCCATCTTCGGTGTCTGGACACTCTGGGCCGGATTGCTTTTAATAATCCCTTCGCGTAACAAATACTTATAAAACGCCCTCAAAGAAGATATCTTGCGATTGATGGATACTTTTTTCAACTTCCGACCATACAGGTAAGCGAGATAGGCCCGCATGGTTTCCGTCTGAACATCCAATATCTTTTTATGTGCTGATCTATTTTCCTGGCCTGTCAGGAATTCACTAAACTCCTCTACATCCGTCAGGTAAGCCCTTCGGGTATGTTTCGATACATTGCGCTCGACATCCAGAAATGTTCGAAATTCCGCGAGTAAGTTTTTCATTTTTCACATTTTGTATTTCCCGAAATCTTCAGCGGACAAATTTTCCAGAAACTCTTTTATTTTGTCTTCCTTAAATTTATCAATGTCGGTAAGCTTCATCCCGAAATCAATATTGCGGGATTTCTCCAGCACGTTCTCTTCCACAAAGATGGACGCCTGCGCCCGCAGTGCCAGCGCAATGGCGTCGCTGGGCCGCGCATCAATCACGTAGGTTTGCCCTTCCCTGGTTAAATAAACACTGGCAAAAAATGTATTGTTGCGAATATCGACAATTTCGATCCGATTGACTGTAACGTCCAGCGCTTTCATGCATTCATACAACAAGTCATGGGTCATCGGCCGGGAAAAGACAACATGCTCCAGTTCCGTGGCAATGGCGCTGGCTTCAAATAAACCAATCCAGATAGGAATAGCCTTACTTTCCTGCATGTCCTTCAAGATGACAATGGGTGTATTGGTGATCGGATCAATGGTCAATCCGGATACCTTCATCTCCAGCAGCATCTCCAACCTCCTCTAATGATCAATCATTTTCCCCCGCAATGAATGCAAATATCCGCGAGTGATTTCAACTTTTATCTGATTGCCGATTAACTCCGGGCCACCTTTAAAATTAACAATTCTCCAGGAACGCGTCCGTCCCATCATGTCATGTTCAGAGTTCCTGCTTCGGCCCTCCACGAGCACTTCCCGCACGCTTCCTTCCAGTGCCGTGTTTTTTTCTTGCGTGTGCCGGTCTTGCAGCATCTGCAATTCTTTAAGCCTCTGTCTTTTTTCAGCTTCCGGCACTTTGCCTTGCAACTTTTGGGCGTCTGTTCCTTTACGCTCAGAATACTTGAACGAAAAGACTGAATCAAACCTGATTTTTTCCATCATGTCAATGGTTTCTTGATAATCTTTTTGAGTTTCTCCCGGAAAACCGACAATGATGTCGGAGGTAATGCTGATTTGTGGACAGGTATGACGCAAACGGTCAATTTTCCGTAAATATTCTTCGGATGAATAACCGCGATTCATCAGCTTTAAAATACGGTCGGAACCCGACTGTACCGGCAGATGGATATGATCACATAATTTAGGCACGTCGGCAAAACAGTCCATCAGCTCATCGGATAAATCTTTCGGATGGGAGGTAGTAAATCGAATTCTATCAATACCATCGATGTCACTAATTTTTTTTATCAACGAAACAAAATTGCATCCATGATTTAATTTTTTCCCATAGGAATTTACATTTTGCCCTAGAAGTGTCACTTCTTTTACGCCATGCCGGGTCAGTTTTTGTATTTCATCGATAATGTCCTCGGGGGTCCGACTCATTTCCGGGCCACGAAGATATGGCACCACGCAGTAGGCACAATAATTGTCACACCCCTGCATAATGGACACAAAAGAACACAAAGACCCTTTTGGAGGCGGTGCAAAGACATTGAGTGAGTGAATTTTTGAAGAAAAATCGATTTGCGTGATCTTCTTTCTCTCCTTCTGAACAGCGGCAACCATCTCCGGTAGCCGGTGGATATTGTGCGTGCCAAAAACGAGATCAACATTCTTCACCCGGCTATGGACTTTCGCGCCCATATGCTGTGCCAGGCACCCTGCAAAGCCTATAATCAAGTTAGGCTTTTCCTCCTTTAACTTCATCAGACGCCCCAGTTCGCTGAAAGCTTTCTGTTCTGCTTTTTCCCGAATCGAACAGGTGTTGATCAGAATTAAATCCGCTTGTTGTGAATCCTCCGTGAGTTTATATCCGATACCGTCAAGCAGAACAGCCATTTGTTCTGAGTCATGCACATTCATCTGACAGCCGAAGGTTTCAATATATAAATACTTGTTTTTCATATTTATCCTATTGTCAGTCTGTGTAGAGCATTAATATTTCACCAGGTGTTAGTCAACAAATTTTTGGTACCGTCAATACCTTCATGGGCTGAATTCTTCAAAATGCCTTATTCAGGTTCTTAATAATTTGGGGTATCTTCGATGATGCCCAATCGTCTATAGGAACTGGGGCTGATCGACAATGCGAAGATGGCCTGCCGCTGGACAGGGATAAGGCTCTATCGGATCCCGCCGCACAGAAAGAAAAAGGAGTTACCTGAATTAACGTAACTCCTTGTTTTGTTTGGTCGGGGCGGAGTGATTTGAACACTCGACATCTTGCTCCCAAAGCAAGCGCGCTACCAAGCTGCGCTACGCCCCGATTTATTTTTATTTTAGGTTTTTACCCAAATGGCTTTTCAGTTTCGCAAAAGCCTGGCCGCGGTGGCTGATTGCATTCTTTATTTCCGGCGGCAATTCCGCGGCTGTTTTATTCAACTGTGGCGAAAGAAAGATCGGATCATAACCGAAACCATTTGTTCCCCGTCGCTCATCAATAATCCGGCCCTGCCACTCGGCCTCAAAAGAGTTATAATCACCGTCTTGACGATACAGCACTAAAGCGCAAAAGAAAGACGCTGTTCTTTTCTCCTCGGGCACGTCTTTTAATTTGGCCAGGAGCTTGGCATTATTTTCTTCGTCCGTCGCGCCCTCTCCCGCATACCGGGCGGAATAAACCCCCGGCTCTCCTCCGAGAATATCCACCTGCAAACCGGAATCATCGGCTAATACTGTTTCACCTGTAAATTCTGAAATAATTTTCGCTTTTTTCAAAGCATTTTCCAGATAGGTTTTACCATCTTCCACAATTTCCGGCAATGATTCAAAATGATTCAGGGACATTAATTCTATATTTATGAAAGTAAGCATTTCAGTTATTTCTTTGACCTTGCCTTCATTTTTGGTCGCAAAAATTATTCTCATCGTCGCCAGTCGCCTACCACTTCCTTCTGACAGGCAATGATCATCGCTATGCCGCTTCTGGCCAGGGAAGTCATCGCATCGAGTTGATCCTTGCTGAATGGATCATGCTCGGCAGTGCCTTGCACTTCAATAAACAAACCGGCGCCGGTCATCACAAAATTCATATCCACATCCGCCCGGGAGTCTTCCTCATATTCCAGATCCAGCAATACCTGATTTTGTACGATGCCGACGCTGACCGCCGAAACAAAATCCGTGACGGGAATTTCTTTGACCAGCCCCTGCTGTTTCATGTTTTTAAAAAGATCCACCAAAGCCACAAAAGCACCGGTAATCGACGCGGTTCTGGTTCCGCCGTCCGCCTGAATAACATCACAATCAATATAAATTGTTCTTTCGCCGAAAGCATTTAAATCCGTCACGGCTCTGAGCGATCTGCCAATCAGCCTTTGAATTTCATGCGTCCTGCCTCCCAGTTTGCCGCGTGCGGCTTCGCGCACCGAACGTGTTGGCGTGGACATGGGCAGCATGGAATACTCTGCGGTCAGCCAACCCTTGCCGGTATTCTTTAAAAAAGGCGCCGTCCTTTCTTCCAGCGATGCCGCGCACAATACTTTCGTGTTACCGAATTCAACCATGACGGAACCCGGGACATTCCGTAAATACCCGTTGGTGATGCGGATAGGCCGAAGTTCATCAAATTTTCTATTCTGATTTCTCTTGAACATGGGGCTCCTAAAAGAAGGACTTGATGCTCTTGGCCAGGGCTCTGGCTATTTCTTTATGTGTTTTGTCGGATGCCAATTTTTTCTTGTCGTCGGGATTGGTGGCAAAGCCCAGTTCGACAACCAACACGGGCACGGATAATCCTTCCGCAAGCGGCACGCCAGCGTCCCTGAGTCCCCTGCCTTTGCGCGGAAATAAGCCGTCGAGATTTTTTTGCACCAGGCGCGCCAGTTTCACGGTATCATTCAGATGTTGGTTCTCAGCGCCGACAACGGCTCCTTTACCGCCCTTCCGGGGTACGTTGACATTTTTAAAGCCCGGGTAATATAGTTCAAATCCCGATGAAGTTCTGCCGAACCCGGCATTGATATGCAGGCTCAAAACCATAGCAGGTTTTATTTTCGTGATATTTTTTTTACGCTCATCCAGAGACAGCGTTTTATCCGAATCCCTGGTCAGAAAAACTTCCATATTACTTTCACGAGCCAGTTCCTTCTGTAACGCCAAAGCAATCGCCAGTGTTAAATTCTTCTCGGCGACTTTATCAATGCCTATGCTACCGGTCTCTTCACCGCCATGCGCCGGATCAATGACAACAATGTGTTTTACCGTTTGGGCGTGGATCGAAAATCCCGGAAGGCACATCATCAGAACAGAAAAAAAGACGACAGTATATTTTGGCCATTTATGGAACATTATTTCACCTATTTTAAAATGTTATCTTCCACCCATGTCAGATTGCGCCTGCTTATAGCAGAGTGGATTTGTTTGTCAACAGACAAATGGAACTTTTTGTTATTTTCAGGCTTTGCGTATCCGCTCAATGGAACGGACGATTTTTAATTGCCGAATGGCGGAAAAGATGGCATTGAGCTGCTGCGTATCATAGACGTCAATGACGAATTCGCAGTTGGCGATCATATCCGTCGTCTCGACCTGGGCAAAGCTGATGTTGATATCAAATGACGTAATGACAGAGCTGACTTCCGTTATAACACCCTTGCGGTCGTTACAGACAACCTTGACGTGCACGGGATAAGCGTGTTTCTGCCGGACATCCCAATTGACATCCACAATCCGTTCGGCATCGAGTCTTTTCAGGTGCGGACAGGTTTGCGTGTGAACGGTAATGCCGCGTCCGCGGGAAATGTAACCGGATATCTCATCTCCGGGAATCGGGTTGCAGCATTTGGCAAACTTTACCATAACGTCGTCAATACCCGTAAGGCTAATACCCAGAGAAGGAGAGGCAGAGGGCTTCTTCTTTTCTTTCTCCTGAAGTTTTTCAGCTTCTTTCGGCGCGTCGGCAACCAGGAAATGATTGACCACCTGCCTGGGTGAAATGCGGCCGTAACCCACTTGTGAAATCAGATCGTCCAGCGTCAATAACGAATGCTCCGTCATAACTTTTTTAATCTCATCTGATTTAATATAGGTCGCAAATTTCAGGTTATTTCTCTTGAATTCTTTTTCCAGTAGATCCTTGCCCAGCGTCAGTGAACTATTTTTTTCCTCCAGATTGATCCAATTGCGGATCTTGGAAATGGCCCGCGAGGTCACCACGTATTTCAACCAGTCTTTGCTGGGGTGGTGACCGGCCTGCGTGATGATTTCCACCCGGTCGCCATTTTGCAGCTGGTAACGTAACGGCACAATATTACGATTCACCTTCGCCCCGGTGCACTTATTCCCGACATCGGTATGAATGCTATAGGCGAAATCAATGGGCGTCGCTCCTTTGGGAAAGGATTTTACATCTCCGTGCGGTGTGAAAACATAAACTTCTTCCGGAAACAGCGCCATTTTCAGGTTGGACATGAATTCCTTCGGGTTTTTGATCTCCTGCTGAATCTCCAGGGCTTCCCGCAGCTTTTTGATCTGATTGTCTTCGTTGTCCTGAAAAGCCCGTCCTTCTTTATAGCGCCAGTGGGCTGCAATGCCCTTTTCCGCCCATTCGTGCATAGCCCGGGTTCGAATCTGGATTTCGACTCTTTCACCGTAAGGCCCGATCACCGCCGTATGTAAAGATTGATAGTTATTCGCTTTGGGCATGGCGATATAGTCTTTGAATCGGCCGGGGACAGGCTTCCATAAGGCATGTACGATGCTGAGTGCTTCGTAACAGGTTTTATCGATGTCCGAATCCAAGATGATGCGAAAAGCGATAACATCATACACTTCATCGAAATTAATATGCTGCTCATGCATTTTTTTATAAATGCCGTATAAATGTTTTGCCCTGCCCTCCACTTCGCCTTGAATAAATAATTTTTCCAGCTCTTTTAAAATGATGGTTTTCACTTCTTCCGTGTATCGGTTGCGCGACTCCTGAGATTTGGCGACGCGGGTGGCTATTTCCTTGAAGGCGTCGGGCGAGACATACTGAAAAGCCAGATCTTCCAGTTCCATTTTCATCCAGTTAATTCCCAGACGATTGGCCAGCGGCGCATAGACGTCCATTGTCTCACGCGCGATATAAATTCTTCTGTCGAGCGTCTGATATTGAAGGGTTCTCATGTTGTGAATGCGGTCAGCCAGGCGAACCAGGAGGATGCGGATGTCGGCAGACATCGCCAGGATCATCTTACGAAAATTTTCAGCCTGTCTTTCTTCCTGTGAACCGAACGAAATGCGGCTGAGCTTGGTCAGGCCGCTCACCAGAAAAGCGACGTCTTTACCGAATTCCTGCTCGATTTGTTCTTTGGTGGTGAGGGTGTCTTCAATCGTGTCGTGCAGAAGTCCACTGATGATTGTTGCCGAATCCATCTTCATATCGACCAGGATGCCGGCTACTTCCATGGGATGCGTGAGATAGGGCTCGCCAGATAAACGCACCTGCCCCTGATGCACCGTGGCTGAATAAATATAGGCCTTTTGAATCATCTCCAGCTCTTCGGCTGCCAGATAGGCTTGAGCTTTATCAAGAATATCATTTATTCTTAACATGAAGATTTCCAGTCCAATGCGCGGCTATCAACTGGCCTCGTTCAATTCTGAAGTAACTATTTTTCGGACTTCCGTAACAACATCCCCGGTCGCATAAAGGCTGCTCTCACCGGTTCTACGGATTTTCAACTCGACATGGCCCTGGGCCAGATTCTTGGGTCCCACGACAATCCGCAGCGGAATACCGATCAAGTCGGCGTCTTTGAACTTCACCCCCGCTCTTTCATCGCGATCATCCAGGATCACTTCTACGCCACAGGCCAGCAATTCGGCATAAATATCTTCCGACGCTTTCATCACGTCGGGCTGGTTGATATTCACGGGTGTGACAATCACCGCATAGGGCGCCAGCGGCATCGGCCAAATAATACCGTTTTGATCGAAATTCTGTTCAATACAAGCGGCCACGGTTCGGCCGATACCGATGCCGTAGCAGCCCATAATCATGGTTTTTTCTTTACCGTCGCGATCCAGATAACTGGCTTTCATGGCTTTGCTGTACTTGGTTCCCAGCTTGAAAACGTGACCGACTTCGATGCCGCGGACAAACTTGATGGCGCCAATACAGCGGGGACAGGTATCACCGGGTTCGGAAACACGCAGATCGGCGAAAAACTCCACCTGAAAATCACGTCCGATATTCACATTCTTCAGATGATAA
>JANYAF010000247.1 GCA_025355175.1 Deltaproteobacteria bacterium
AATCTTTGGCGCAAAGGGCCAGGGCATCGAGACAACACTTCAAATGTTCAAGCCTTTCGTAAAAGGAAACAATAATACTGACCATGTTTTTGTCAAGTCTCCAACATTCTCAACTTTTTTTTCAATCTATACCCGGCGCGGCGCCAGGCAGCGATTGCACTGCGTCTGTATGGATGTATCGTCACAGGTCTTTTTTCGTTTTTCTTCTGCCCCTGGGAAGCAATTAGTTGTGATAAGTGTGGGAAAATCTGGTATTTATGCAGAACTAAATTACGGGCTTCCTCCAAAGCGGGGAGATGTTTTTCCCATGCATCTTCGGCCATGATGGCCCTGATTTTTTCCAGACCGGCTTCCGGTCGCGTGATATCGATTCTGACAAAAGATTCCGCGGGAAAATAGTTTTCAAGATTTGTACAGCCGTAGTAAAATGGAAGTGTCCAGGTTAAAAAGCAGTCCGCCAGCTTTTCCGTCCACATATCAGGCCCGCTGTTGTTTTCAATCGCCAATGAATATCTGTAAGGCGCCAGGCCATCCCACTTATCTTCAAGGTATTTAATCTTTCTACCATAGATATCGACAGGAAATTCGGCCTTTTTGATATACTCAAGAAAGGACCATCTGTGTATATGCCCCGGCAAATCCATAGCATCTCCGATTATGGATGAAAGGCCTTTCACCTTCTCAGGAATCACACCGGTCGTCAATTGATCGAAGGTTCTGTTCACATGCCAGGGGATGGCCGGATGGGATGCCACATATTTGGGGTCGTTGACGGGGAGATGATGGGTCAATACCTTGGAAAACAAATCATGCCCTTCGACCATCCAGTCCGAAAAACCCTGTTCATAAGGTTCCTGCATGAGAAGCCAAATATTTTCCGGCGGACAGGCAACCTTCGTCGCTATCTTCATGCGATTATTGAGCATGATCAAGTAGTCACACTCCTCAACATCGTCGAGAGTAAACTGTATCCCATCCCAGATACCCTTCTGACCCGCCGTCTGGCGCAACAGGTCCGGCCAGTCCCAGTCCTTGACAATCCTTACCAGCGTCATAGATTCAATCAGTTGTTCCTTTTCGGGGAGCGAAGCTATTTGATAAGCGCATGGGTGTCAACATGAGACCGAATAACGGCCCATACCTCTTCGACTCCTAATTCTTCCAGGCAACGGCTGACCTCAAATCCATCGCAGCCTTTCCGGCGGCAGGGAACACAGGGCAAGTCTTTCTGAACTATGGCATGGCGGCTTCCCGTGGGGGCCCAGGACGTCGGCGCCGACGGCCCAAAGATGGCGATGGTGGGAGTTCCGACCGCAGCGGCAATATGAATGCCGGCGCTGTCCGAACCGATGAATAATTGACACGACTGGGTGAGAGCCGCCAATTCCCCTAAAGACGTCTTGCCGGCCAGATCAAACACTACCTGCCGCCCCCATCCCTCACACCCACCTACCAGGGCTTTCGCCCTTTCAGATTCATCCTGTGAACCCGTGATCACAATAGACACCCGATATTCAGATATAATCCGTTGGATCAACTTGATGTATTTGTCCGTGCTCCATTCTTTGTAGCGCCACAACGAAAAAGGCTGGATCGCGATAATCGGCAGTTCAGAAGGAACATCTTCTCTCTTGAGGATCTGGGCCGTCCTTTCCTGGATCTCGGGTGCTACCTGCATTTCCGGCGCCTCGTGGACGACCGTCAAACCGTAGGCATTAAGAAGACTGGAATAATAATCTGCCACATGCATCGGCACACGATATTCTAATCGATATAGCCTGGTAAAGAGCCTGTTTCTCCAGAAACCTTCGGGATCAAAAAAGCCAATCCGCTCTTTCGCGCCCGAAAGAAAGGCCAGCACGGCCCCTCTCGTCCCGGTCCGGAAATCAAATGCCAGATCAAAATGGCAACTCCGGACCAGAGAGAAGAAAGTCCATTGATAACGGAGTTCATGAAGAAGGGACCGATGATCCTTATTGACGGCCATGACGCCATGAACCCACAGCACCTGCCGAACCAACTCTTTCGCCTTTTCCCGGACCACAACAAAGATTTTTGCCTGCGGGAAATTGTCATGGACGGCGCGAAAGGCCGGAATCGACAAGACGACATCACCGATATCGCCAAGTTGAATGAGCAGGATATTTTGAGGACCTGACTTCACCCGAATACTCATAAAATCCCTTTTGGGGGCAAACTCAATTCCCACCTTTTTGCATGTTTCAAGAAAACGTACCACGCCGAATTAACAGCGATAACAAATCCCGGAATTCCATCCAGAAGACCGCATTTCCACAGATAGCATTCGGCAAATTTTCCCAAAGCGTGAAACGTACCTCCCACTACAAACCATCCATTTCTGAGCCTCCCCTGCCGCGCATAAATATCAGAGAAGTTATTGATTGTTACAATTTGATCAGAAATTGCCCGATATACATAATGAAAAATTGGATGTGCCAGTTTGCTTATCTTGCCGGCGGCAACGAGCTTATCATGGGGATCCTCACCCTGCCATACCCCTCTGCCCCTGCGGACCAAGCGCACTTTGCGATCCGGATACCAGCCTCCGTGCCTTATCCAGCGTCCCAGATACCATGACAATCTGGGCATCGAAAAGGCGTGCACATCCGATCCCGCATTTTCTACTGCCAAAAATATTTCCTTTGCCAGTTCAGAGGAAATCTCTTCATCCGCATCAAGGCAGAGAATCCACTCCGATGAAGTCGCGTCCAAAGCAAACTGTTTCTGCGCAACATATCCCGGCCACTTATTGAACAAAACCCTTGCCCCGGCGCGACTACAGATCTCCTGAGTACCATCTGTGCTCCCCGAGTCCACGACAACGATTTCATCGGCAAAGCCGCAACTTTTCAGCAAAACACCTATACGGTCCGCTTCATTTTTTGCGATTATTGCAACGCTTATCTTTTGCTTTGCCATTAGAGGAAATCCCTATTGCGCCCTGCTGTCGGATACAGCGACATCCTTGACGGGGTTCAGGAAGGTCGCCGTACCGGTCGGCTTGCGGCAGACGAGCCACATATTGTCACTGGTCGGAAAGCGGTCCCATATATTGAACTGTACAATCTCGAAGCCAGTATCCGCGAGGGCTTTCCGGAGGGTTTTAGGGGTCCAGTAGCTTACATGGTCCGGGTAACGGAACCCGCACCATTTCCGCCCCATAATGACCCGATTGATACAGGCGTAGTTGGGCACCTTGACGATAAGATACCCTCCTGGCCTAAGAACCTCTCGGGACATCGTAAGCGCCTCACAGGGCGCCGCTTCGTGTTCTAGAAAGGCGGACATTATTGCTCCCGTGAAAAAATTCCGCTCAAAGTTGGTTAAACCCGCTGGGGCATTGTCGCAGATTACTCTCCCCCCCCGCGCTTCCGCAACCGACTGGGCCTTTTGGGCCAGGTACTTTGAAATCTCGATCCCATAGGGTCTGTATTGGTGATTCATGCGTGCCATTACTTCACCACCACCACAACCAATGTCGATCACCGGACCAATATCAAAATAAAGGTTAATCAGCGCTATCACCTTGTCGCGCTTCAGTAAATTATCCTTGTATCTTTCCACCCTCCTGATGGCCCTTCGGAACCAAAATTCTCGCTTCTTCTCTTCCGAGACATGATGCGATGTCTCTTCCCAAGCAAAGGTTTTTTGAAGTTCTTCATAGAGGGGGGGATTTTCCAGGTAGACAAAGCTGCACCTAGTGCATTTTTTGATGATCCATCCCGCCTGCGAATAGACGGAATCTCTGCCATTTCTGTTGTCTAATCCACACATCGGACAGAAACGGTAAGAGCCTTTGCCGGTACTATCTGCAGAATTTAACATGATGAGATCCTTTAGTTTCTCCCGAGACATGGCAAATCGTCGTTCTCCGTATCAAGTACGGGGCAGGCTCTTCGAAAGCAAAAATCCAATGGTTCACGCATCTCGTTTATGAAGTTAAGTATCGGAAAAATCAAATTGATGTCATTTCAACCATTGCCGGATAGTATTAATCAATCCTTTTTTGCTTTCCTGTCTCTGCCGATGATATTCTGTCGCTTCATCAATCTTGGCCAGGAAATATTTGGTCCTCATAGTGTTCGAATGGCGGGCGATGAAAGCCTGGTAACCATTTTCAGCAAAAGCTACCCAGCGGTCTTCCTCCAAGAGATAGTCAATTTTCTCCTCCAGATCACTCATATCTTCCCGAAAAAAGACAGCCTCTTCTTCTGTCAGATCATCCGGTATATCGAGGGGTACCTTCGGACTAAGAAGGGCCGTTTTACAGCCAACAATTTCCCAGTATCGGATAGTGTCATACCCGTTTCCAAAATAAGAAATACCAATCTTGCTCCGGTTGATGATTTTTATATATTCATCATAGGGCATATCGTAGGCATGTTTTGTCTCATGGATGAACCAGTTTTCTCTCTTTATGCGTCTAAGCTTTTCGAATAAAGCGACCCTTGACCCTGATGTGATCGTCCCAACGAAGGAAACATCATATATTTTCTCGATCTCGGGACGATAATTATCGCGAACGATTTTGGACATCTGGTAATAGGGTACCCTGTGGATCTTTCTGGTTTTATCGTTCAATTCCCGTTTAAAGACCATAAAAGGCTTTTGCGCAAATTTCATGGTCTTGTGATTCCAGTCCGTATCGTCATACAGAACGATGGGAATTGACCGATACTTACTCTTCACGAGATTGTTAATGAACCGATAGTGAGTATTTTCTGAATGCCAGCACATTAAGAGATAACGGTAGTTGTCACTGTAGGTAAAGTCGGCAATATTGGTTTCATCCACACGGTCCACCGTGTATCCAAAGTCGATCAGCGTGTCACAGAGGATCTTAAAGTTAAAATTGCTTGAATATCCGTGAAAGGCAAGAAAGTTATTCATATTCTGCTTTTTAGGTAATCGTAGGAATCCCACCGGCAGGCGATGCATGATCCATTTCTCTCTTCGGGGAGGTCGTAAACAACACGCCATGCCACATCCTGGAGCAATTCCTCCCGAACTTTTTTACATTTCAGAGACTTCGTGTCATAAAGGAGAATCACCTTGGCGTTCCCCTTCAATTTCTTAAATTCAGCATAGGTCGAAAACTCGCCGCCATCAAGGAGGAGGACATCGATCCCGTCCGGCAGCCTATCGATCACATTGGGAGAGGTGCCATAATCGAGGACGTCTTCTTCGCGCCATCGCGAGTAATCAGCCAGGGCCGCATTATTCTCTCCTGATATTTTATCGCAAGGTAGTAATTCTGATATTTCGATGATACGGCCATAGATGAGGCTGAGTTTCTCTTTCCCTCGCGGTGTGGAAAGTATGGGCCGCCAGTTTTTTTTCGCCATCTCATGGAACATCTCACTCGATTCCAGCGAGTAAAGGCAAGACGCATCTTTGCGGAAAAGCAGGGCGTCCATGAAGCATTTTGTACTGCCCTGGCCATTCCATGTTCCTATTTCAACGAAGTTTCTAAAATCTTTGATCCTTGATAGCTGGTATATCTTCTCTCCCAGGAACGTGTCCCTGTTAAGCTGACCACCGCCGCTACGGGTAAGGATTCGTGTGACTCTTTTTGCGTTCATAATCATTCTGAGATAAAGGTCAAGGATGATCAAAGAAATGCTCTCTCCCAATTATTGTTGAAAAACATCGTAATGAAAAACTACACAGTGACTGTGCCATTATCCGGGTTTTTGTTAAGGCGATGCAAGATGGTCATCAAAGCGAGGACAATGAAAAACCATATCGCCTGGGCACTCAGGAATAAATCTGAAAAAAGGCCCTGGATAAGGTAAGAAACAAAAATGACCATGACGCCGAGCGCCCAGCTTCTGATGAAGTCATCCCGACCACGTTTGATTAACCGCCATCCCATCTTCATAAAGTTGAAGGTTAGGTAAAGAAAAATTAATAAGCCCACAAGACCAAGGCGTACAGCTATGTCCACAAATATATTGTGAGGACCTTGAAATTTTTCGACCGGTCTACCGGCTGTGGGAAGTTGAAGATTATATTTCCTGTATAGATTTTCATCGTATATCTGCATTCCGAAACCAATGCCCGTAATCGGAAACTCTTTAATTGCCCTGCCATAGGCAGCCCATATGAGCGTGCGATCATCGCGCTCTATCTTATCGATTAAATTTTTAGGTGTGAGAAGATCCTTAGCCGGAGTAAGGAGGACAATAAAGGCAATAATGACGATAGAAACAGCTGATAACATTTTATATTTTGGCGCCAGGAGGATGAGTGGGGCAATGACACCGAGGATGGTACCTCTGGTTGCCGTGAGCAGACAAGTTATCGCAGCCACGAATAACGGGACAAGCATCATCATTTTTCGATAGA
>JANYAF010000014.1 GCA_025355175.1 Deltaproteobacteria bacterium
GCCTTGCTGGCCGGCGACAAGGTGTGCGAGCGTCACACCGGACATCGCCTCCTTAATCGTATTGCCGAGTTCGGTCCAGGTATCTCTTGTCGGACAGATCGATGCTCTCTTGCACATATCAGGATTCTTCACGCAGTTTACCAGACAAGTTTCTCCGTCCACCGCCTCGATAATATCGCGTAAAGAAATATCCTTCGGCTCTCTGGCCAGGGCATAACCGCCTCGAGCACCCCTTATAGAGCGAAGAAGTCCGGCAGCTCTTAAGGGGATGACGATTAAACTCAGGTATTTTTCCGATATGTCTTCACTGGCAGCGATGTCCTTAAGAAAGACAGAATTATCACCGCCGGCGGCGGCTAGAGCGATCATCATCCTGACGCCATATCTTGATCGGGTGGATAGTTTCATCATTATCCTTAGTAAACACTATTCTTATAGTAGTAATTAAAGCAGAAATTGATATTTGTCAAGAATTATACCTGAAAAAGAATCGAACAATTGTCGGGATTCACTAAAAGATATTCAGATGCTTTGGTATTGGCGTCGGACAACTTGGCTGACATGCCGGGCACTCAATGTTCCCACTTAATGATTGCTTTTCAGTTCGGAAGTTGTTATCTTTTGCCAGCAATTCAATACGGGAGGACAAGAATCAGCTTGAAGAAGATAGCGGTATGTATTTTGTGTTTGTTTTTTTTGCCGGCTGCGATTTTTGCGGCTGAAAGATCTTTTCAACCGCTCACTGTAAAAGCGGCGATGCTTGTGGAAATGAATACCGGAAAGGTGCTTTACCAACAAAATCCCGATAAGGTGATTCAGCCCGCCTCATTGTCCAAGATCATGTCGCTGTATTTAATCTCCGAAGATATTGCCGAGAAGAAAGCCGGTTATTCCGACATCGTCACGATCAGTGCCAATGCCGTTCAGACGAGTGGCTCTAAAATGCTTTTTGAACCGGGCGCCCAATACGAAGTGTTTGATCTGGTCAAGGGCATGGCCATTCATTCCGCCAACGACGCCTCCGTCGCCCTGGCCGAACATTTCGGGGGCAACGTGGAACAATTTGTTATGAGGATGAATGCCAAGGCAAAAGCACTGGGAATGAAACACACCCATTTTGTCAATCCCCATGGTTTACCGAATAGAAAACAAATGACAACTGCCCGCGATATTTACATACTGTCCCGCGAATATCTGCGGCGGTTTCCAAATTCGCAAAAAATTCATTCCATCGAACGTTTTACTTTTAATAATCAAATTCTGACCAACCGCAATGATCTCCTTAGCAAGTATCCGGGAGCGGACGGGCTCAAAACAGGCTATGTGGGCGCTGCCGGTTTTCATTTGGTTGCAACGGCTGTCCGAGGCGGCACAAGACTGATGGCCGTTGTTCTGGGTGCGAAAAATCCGAGAATTCGCTCTCAGCAGACGCGAAAACTGCTGGATTACGGTTTTGGTAAGTTTGGCGATAAAAACACAAAAAACAGGATCGGCGGGTAGGTAAATCCCGATGAGATGAAACGAAACTCCCCTGTTTGAAAGGTGTCCAGAAGGGTTTTGATGCTTTACGGCGATGGATCAGCAGAGTTGTCTGATTTGCTGCCTGACTTTAGACTATCAGAGAAAACATAAAGCTTATCACCGGGCACAATTTTTCTGCTGTTGATCGAGTTCCAAATCGTCAGAGCTTTAAAGGGCACATTGAAGCGGGCGGCAATGCCTGTGAGGGTGTCTCCTTTTTTGACGGTATAAACGGAATTATTTTTCAAGGCAAGCCATTCTGCCATGAGTTTATCGTAACGTTCGTAGAAAGCGGTCGCCGAGCCTTTGGGAATGCTAATCCGATAGGTTCCGGCAGGCAGATGATAGAGCTTGATTTGCGGGTTGAGGTCTTTAATGATTTTGAAATACGTATCAGCTGCCTGAGCGATGACATGAAGGGAAACGGGTTGACTGGCTTGTATCTCCACCGTGTCAAACTGTCTGGGTGAATAAAGATCATCTTTGGATAGCACATAACCGAATTTTGTCGGATTAGACATGATGATCTTTGCCGCCAAGATTCGGAAAACATATCTCTGTGTTTCCTGGTTTAAGTAAAGCTTGTAATAGTTGTTAACTTTCTGCACCAGGATTTCAGTTTTTAGACCGTCTTCACCCATGTTATAAGCGGCTGCAGCGAGTGTCCAGGAGCCGAAGAGCGCATAAAGATCCCTGAGATATTTAATCGCCGCTTGCGTTGCTTTGTAAACGTTTCTCCTTTCATCAATGTCACTGCTGACATCAAGGCCGTATCTTGTCCCCGTGCCTTCAATGAACTGCCAGTATCCCACGGCCCCTTTATTAGAGAAAGCAAGTGGTCGTAAGGAGCTTTCCGCGATAGTGATATACTTGAGATCATCCGGCATGGATTGGGCTTTTAGAGCCTTTTCAATATCGGGAAAGTAGCGATTGACGCGTTTCAGCCAGAGGATAATCTCACCACCGTTATTCAGCGATACCAGCAATTCTCTTTCCAGTCTTTCTCTCACGTCGGGGTCGGCAAGCGGGACAGGTTCACCGCAGAAGCTGAGAGGCTCGGTAATCCTGATGGCTTCAATGATTGCCTGTCCGGTGGATTGTGACGTTTCACTCTGGGCATAACCCGTTGATACGCAGAAGATGCAGACGATGATGGTTATGAGTCCGGCGATAAAATATTTCAATGTTGTCATATCGGCCAGACATGCGCCGGGTTTTACTCCGGCCCAAAGGCCGGTGAATACCGGGGATATCCGGAAATAAAGCAATGAACCGTAAACGAGCTTATTCAACAAAGAATCTCCCGTGAATGAAATATTTTCATGTGATTATTGGGTTTCGGTTTTCGGTTTCAGGGAAGGATTGGCCATGTTGTCGCGGATTTCTTTAAATTCCTTGGCGGCGCCTTCTTTGATTTCTTGTGACTGTTGAATTGCCGAATCTTTCGCTTCTTTCAACCCTTTCGGAATATCTTCTTTCATCGATTTGGCATCGCGGACAATCGCATCTTTGCTTTCCTGGTAAAGGTTAACCGCTCCGGTCTTCAAATTTTTGGCTTCATCAGCAACCGAAGCGCCGACGCTTTCCCCCGGCGTTTTCTTAACCTCGTCGGTAGCTCGGACGGTTATGCAAAAGCCGAGAAGGAAAAAAACAGAAAACAGGCAAACAATAAAATTTTTCATTTTACTTTCTCCAATTAAATGTTTTTTGAAAGTCATGATTTATTGTTGGTGAAAAGTATAGACAAAATGGACATATTTGTCAATGAAGGGATAGCGGGTTATGCAGGAGTGTTTTTTTTGGTTCAAATCCCCAAATAAGCCTTCTTCACATTCTCATTGTGTATCAGATCGGAGGCTTTGCCTTCCATGGTAATGGCGCCGTTTTCCAGCACATAGGCGCGGTGGGCGAGTTTGAGGGCCATGAAGGCGTTTTGCTCGACCAGAAAAATTGTGGTGCGGTGTTCGGCGTTGATTTTGGCGAGGATGGAATAGATCAATTTGGTCATCAAAGGTGATAATCCCAAAGACGGTTCGTCCAGCAGCAAGAGCTTTGGTTTGGCGATAAGTGCGCGTGATATTGCCAGCATCTGCTGCTCGCCACCGCTTAAGGTGCCGCCCTGTTGATGACGGCGTTTGTGAAGAATGGGGAAAAGGTTGTAGATGTACGCCAGATCTTTTGTGATCTCGGCATGGTCGTTGCGCAAAAATGCGCCCATTTCCAGGTTTTCCAGGACGCTGAGCTTCGGGAAAATGCGCCGTCCCTCCGGGACCTGGGAAATTCCCATTGCAACGATCTTATCGGGATCGACTTTTTCAATCGGTTCACCGTTGAAAAGAATCTGTCCGCTGCGAGCCTTCGTGATACCGGAGACGGACATCAATGTTGTGGATTTCCCCGCGCCGTTTGCGCCAATGAGCGCGACGACTTCACCTTCGGTGACCGACAGGGAAATGCCTTTTAGCGCGCGGATGCTACCGTAGCAGGTTTCAACGTCAACTAACTTCAGCATCGGTTTCCTCTCCGAGATAGGCTTTGATGACGGCTGGATTGTGGCGGATTTCCTGCGGTGTGCCCCGTGCGATTTCTTCGCCGTAGTCGAGAACAAAAATATTCTGTGCCAGATTCATTACCAGTTTCATGTCATGCTCGATAAGCAAGATG
>JANYAF010000086.1 GCA_025355175.1 Deltaproteobacteria bacterium
CTGCTTTGTCGATACCGCGTTTGATGTCCATGGGATTGCTACCGGCTGCGACGGCCTTGACGCCTTCGCGATAAATTGCCTGGGCCAATAGTGTTGCGGTAGTTGTTCCATCACCAGCGACATCACTGGTCTTGCTGGCAACTTCCTTAACCATCTGCGCGCCCATGTTCTCAAATTTATCTTCCAATTCAATTTCTTTAGCTACAGTTACACCGTCTTTGGTAACGGTGGGTGAACCATAGCTCTTGTCAATGATAACGTTACGTCCCTTGGGACCAAGGGTTACTTTCACAGCGTCGGCCAGGGTGTTTACGCCCTTGAGCATCGACTTTCTTGCTTCTTCATCGTAAAGAAGTATTTTTGCTCCCATTGTATATATTCCTCCTTATTATTTTCTTATTTTTCGATAATGCCCAGAATGTCGTCTTCTCTCATGATCAGTAATTCTTCGCCATCGATCTTAACTTCGGTGCCGCCGTATTTACTGAAAAGGACTTTGTCACCCACGCTGACCTCAGGCTTGATCAATTTACCGTCATCGGCAACTTTTCCCTTGCCCACAGCAATGACTTTACCCTCGATGGGTTTCTCCTTGGCTGAATCGGGAATGATGATGCCTCCCTTGGTTTTGGTTTCCTCTTCCAAACGTTTTACAATGATTCGATCCTGTAAAGGTCTGATTTTCATACTTTTTATTCTCCTTTCTCTCTTATTTATATTAACTTTATGAATGCTCCCTAAGCGGCGCTATTTTATGCACTAATTCACCCGTGTCAAGGTTTTAGGAATTTTTTTTCAGTATTTTTTACAAAGTCGTTCAGAAGAGATTTTCCAGTAATTCCTTAAGCGAGCTAATCGCACTGATCTCCATTTTTGCCACCTTGAATAATTGAGCGGAACTTGTTTTGGGCACAATGCATCGGCTAAAACCCAGACGCGCAGCCTCTTTCACCCGAACTTCCATTTGTGAAACAGCCCGCACCTCTCCGGTGAGCCCCACTTCCCCCAAAATCACCGTTCGGGCATCGACTGGCCGGTCCAGAAAGCTTGACGCCATTGCCGCAACGACACCCAGATCAACCGCCGGTTCTTCCACCCGGACACCACCCGCAACATTAATAAAGATATCCGAACCGCCCAGATGCAGGCCGCAAATCTTATCGAGAACTGCCACAAGAAGCGACACGCGGTTATGATCCACGCCGATAGCCGTACGCCTCGGCATCCCTAAATTGGATTGACTGACCAGCGCCTGAATTTCAACTAAAATCGGCCTGGTGCCTTCCAGACTGGCTACCACCACGGAACCCGGGGCGTTTTGCGGCCGCTCGGCTAAAAAGAAAGCCGAAGGGTTGGGTACTTCTTTGAGTCCCTTATCCTGCATTTCAAAAACGCCGATTTCATTGGTGGGACCGAAGCGGTTTTTGATGCTGCGGATAATCCGGTAGGCATGCCCGGAATCCCCCTCAAAATACAAAACGGTATCCACCATGTGCTCAAGTACCTTGGGACCGGCAATCGATCCGTCTTTGGTTACATGTCCGACCAGAAACACCGGAATCCCGTTTTTCTTGGCCGATAGAATGAGCCTTGAGGAGGCTTCGCGCACTTGACCCACGCTGCCAGGCGCCGACATTAAATCGCCCGAATAGACGGTCTGGATGGAATCAATCACCACAATGGCCGGTTGAACTTTTTTAATTTGTTCCAAGATTTTCTCGAGAGATACTTCTACCAGCACCAGTAAATCCCTCGCTTGCGCACCGATGCGGTTACTGCGCAACTTGATCTGATGGGCGGATTCTTCGCCGGAAACATAAAGAACTTTTTGACCGTTTTGGGCCAGATTTTTCATCACCTGAAGCATGAGCGTCGATTTGCCGATGCCCGGTTCACCACCGATCAAAATGGCCGACCCGCTCACAATACCACCCCCCAGCACCCGGTCGATTTCAGCAATACCCGTGAGCGTTCGCTCGCCCTCCTCGGCCGGAATTTCTTCAATAGGCATCGGCTTGCCGTCAAAGGCCCTCTCAGCGTGGCCGCCGGAATCCGCCTCGGACACCAGTTCTTCGGCAAAGCAGTTCCAGCCGTTACAGGACGGGCACTTACCCAGCCATTTGGGCGACATATAACCACAATGCTGACAGAAGAAGCTCGTTTTGGCTTTTTTCAAATTATTTCTCCCCAGGGCTTCAGTTACCAGGGCATAAACCCCTGCCGAATATCAATACAAATGGCTTTAATCTCAATAACTTTATTCTTTCCGCCCGATCATCAAGAAAATGGTAAAAAAGCGGCTCTTGCCATCACCGACAGGTTTTTCGATTTGGGCCGCCTGGACCACCCGCATGCCTCTAAATCCTGCGCTCATGAACATGCGTCTCAAATCTTCCCGATTAAAGCCATCGTGGAATACGCCGTCATTATTGCCGTGAAACTGGCCATCGTCCAAGTCCAGATCGGCAACACACAGACCGCCGGAAGGATATATAAACCGATGGAATTGTTTCAACAGAGGTCCGATCTCTTTGACGTGATGCAACGTCATACTGCTGACGATTAGATGATAAGAGCCGGATAGGACGCCACCATTATCCAGATCGAAGTAACTGGCTTTTATGTTGTTCAGGTTTTG
>JANYAF010000101.1 GCA_025355175.1 Deltaproteobacteria bacterium
GGCGGAGCAAGAAGAGAAGAAGAGAAGTCGCGGGCCAAGGAGCGCGTTTTTTCCCTCCGGGACGCCTTTGGTCAGTGGGATCCTAAGAATCAGCGGCCGGAGATTTGGGATCTTTACAACACCCGTATTAATGAAGGGGAAACGGTGCGGGTCTTTCCCCTTAGCAATTGGACGGAAAAGGATATCTGGCAGTATATCAAACTGGAAAATATTCCGGTGGTGCCGATCTATTTTGCCATGGAGCGGCAAGTTGTCCGGCGCAACGGCATTCTGATTCCGTTGTCATCAGCATCCTTCGTCGGTGGACAGCCGGCCGGTCATCAGGAGAACGAATCAGTGGAAACAGTGCGATGCCGTTTTCGAAGTCTGGGATGCATTCCTTGCACCGGTGCGGTTGAGTCAACAGCGACAAGCATTGACGAGATCATTGCGGAAGTTATCAAAGCCAAAAAGTCCGAGAGGGAAAACCGTGTAATCGATTTGACCAGCGATGCTTCAATGGAACAAAAAAAGAAAGAGGGGTATTTTTGACAACCAACAAAGAACAGACATTACTACGGTTTGCGACAACGGGTAGTGTGGATGACGGCAAGTCAACGCTGATCGGACGACTGCTTTACGAAACAAAAACCATTTTTGAAGATCAGTATGCCGCTATAGAAAAAACCTCCCGAAAGAAAGGAATGGTGGAAGTCGATCTGGCGCTCCTTTTGGACGGCTTATCCGCAGAACGGGAACAGGGCATTACAATTGACGTTGCGCATCGTTATTTCGAAACGGCAAACAGAAAGTTTATTATCACGGACAGTCCCGGTCACGAGCAATATACCCGGAATATGATCACCGGAGCATCAACCGCCGACTGCGCCATCATTCTTATCGATGCCCGCAACGGCGTACTCACGCAATCCAAACGTCACGGATTTCTTGTATCGCTCCTGCGGATTCCTCATTTGGTGGTGGCCGTCAACAAGATGGACCTGATGGATTATTCTGAAGATGTTTATAATGAAATCGTTGAGCAATATACCGAATTTTCTGAAAAACTGGATATACATGATATTGTCTTCATTCCGGTTTCCGCTCTCAAGGGCGATAATGTGGTGGAAAAAAGCGGGAACATGCCCTGGTATGAAGGCGCTTCCTTGCTCCATTATCTGGAGACGGTGCACGTTTCCGCTGACAGGAATCTGGTGGACTTTCGTTTTCCCGTCCAGTACGTTATCCGGCCGCATCAGAATTTCAGGGGTTTTTCCGGCAAGATCGTTTCCGGCACGCTGATTCCGGGAGAGGAGATTGTCGTTCTTCCTTCAGGCAAAACAACACGTGTCCAATCTATCGTAACCTATGACGGGGACCTCACGGAAGCTTTTGCCCCGCAGTCAGTCGTCCTGACCCTTGAAGACGAGATTGACGTCAGCCGGGGCGATATGATCGTCAGGAAAAATAATCTTCCTCAAGTCGGAACGAATTTTGAGGGCATGATCTGCTGGATGGATGATGTGCCCATGTCCATCAACAAGCCGTATCTTTTACAACACACAACACGGATGGTTAAGGCGTTTGTTTCCAGAATTATTTATAAAGTGGATGTAAACAATCTTCATCGTCATCAGACGGAAACCCTAAGCTTGAACGATATTGGCCGGGTGGAAATTCAAGCAACATCGCCGATTTTTTGTGATCCTTATAAAATTAATCGCGGAACAGGCTGTTTCATAATGATCGATCCCGTGACCCATCACACCGTAGCGGCAGGGATGATTCGCGGTTTGTCCCAAACAATCAATGATATTATTCCGAAAGATGAGACGATATTATCGAAGCAGAACAAATCTCCGCACACGGTTTGGAGGAATTGGAACATTGATCGTCAGGAGCGCGAAGCGATTCACCATCATAAGGCTGCGGTTCTATGGCTTACGGGATTATCCGGAGCGGGGAAATCAACCATCGCCATGGCACTGGAAAAAAAGCTCTTTAAGCTTGGTTGCCAAACGATGCTTCTGGATGGTGATCAGCTGCGCCATGGCCTATGCGCCGATCTTGGCTTTTCCGAAAAAGACCGGGAAGAAAATATCCGCCGGGCGTCTCAGGTGGCGAGGCTGTTTTTCGAATCCGGGCATCTGGTCATTTGCACATTTATTTCTCCTTTTGCCCAAGACAGAGCCGACGCCCGGTCTTTGATTACCGAAGGGCGATTTTTTGAAATACACGTATCCTGCGATCTGAATGTGTGCAAACGGCGTGATCCAAACGGTTTGTATAAGAAGGCCATGCGTGGAGAAATTGAAAATTTTACAGGCGTCTCATCACCGTATGAAGCCCCGGATAATCCGGAAATCACCTTAAATACGGATTTGCAGAGCGTAGAAGACAGTGTTGCTATTATTATAGATATGCTGAAGAAGCGTGAAATTATAAAGCGCTGATCAGATACCGTTTTGTCATTCCCCTGCTCATTGCCGCCCCATGGATTGAAATAAAAATTCGTTGATTTAAAATACCGCTAAAATAAAGTTATCAGGAATTATAAATTGCCTCACATAATGTCTTTTCGACGTAATCTTCTCTTCGCTCTTTACAGGCTTTCAGATATCATCATAGTGTTCTGTAGTCTAACCCTGGCTGTCGGCATAAGCGATTATCTAAATAAGTCTTCAATTCCGACCAATTTCTTTTCCGTACGGATAACAGTTAAAGACTTTATTTTCATCATTTTTGCAGCAGTCATCTGGCATTATACTTTTTTGTCTATCGGGCTATATAAAACAAGGCGTTTTGGGCGGAGATATGAAGAATACATGGATATTTTGAAGGCTACGTCCATGGGAACTTTCTTCATCAGCTTTCTTGCCAGCCTCTTTTACACAGGACTGATCAACAGCTGTTTCGTTTTTGCATTCTGGATTTCAGGAACGACTTTTACCGTAACAACGAGAATGTTGATGCGTCTGATCTTGCATATAATGCGCGCCAAGGGCCGTAACCTGAGAAACATGGTAGTCGTGGGAACCAATGAAAAAGCAAGACGATTTGTTAAAAAAATTCGAGAGCGTAAAGATACAGGGTATAATATTATAGGATTTGTGGATAATGAATGCGTAACGAACGGAGAAGCCGTAGCACTTCTTTCCGATCTGAATCATTTTGAGGACGTTCTGAATCGACAAGTGATAGATGAAGTTGTCATAGCACTGCCGGCTCGTTCCTTCTACACAGATATAAGAAAGATACTATTTCTGTGTGGAGAACAGGGTATCAAGGTTCGTTTCATCGCAGACATGCTGTTTGATCTGCCGCATGCCAAGTCTACTATCGAATACCTGGATGGCGCGCCGATGCTTACTTTTTATATGGGGCCTTCTGACGCGGGGTTGCTTTGGGTCAAGAGGGTATCAGACATTATTATTTCAGTTATTGCCCTGATTCTCCTGGCGCCTTTTTTTGCCATAGTGGGAATCCTTATCAAACTGGACTCGCGCGGGCCCATCTTCTTCGTTCAGAAAAGAATAGGCTACAATAAACGCCGGTTCAGCTTCTACAAGTTTCGAACAATGATGAAAGATGCTGAAAAAAAGCAAAAAGATATAGAATATTTGAATGAGGCGCACGGCCCTGTTTTTAAAATAAAGGATGATCCGCGCGTTACAAAGATAGGAAAGATTCTGCGGAAAACAAGCATTGACGAATTGCCTCAATTGATTAATGTCCTGAATGGCGACATGAGTATTGTCGGGCCCAGACCGCTTCCCATCCGGGACTATGAGCTTTTTGAGGAAAGTTGGCAGAAGAGGCGTTTAAGTGTCCGACCCGGGATTACTTGCTTGTGGCAGGTTAGTGGAAGAAATGAGTTGCCGTTCGAAAAATGGATAGAACTTGATATGGAATATATCGACAACTGGTCTTTATTGCTAGATCTGAAAATTATATTTAAAACTATTCCTGCTGTCTTCAGAGGTACGGGAGCAATGTAGCGGCCTCCTGGAGCGGCCGACTTAGATTGTTATCATAAAGAGGTAGTATGACCATTATTGAAATGTTGGAGCAAAATGCAAGGCTGTTTCCTGAGAAAACGGCAATCATTCATAGAAATGAAAAAATTTCCTACAGGAGCTTTTCTGAGAGAGCAAATGCACTGGCGAATTTTCTTATCGCCATGGGCATCAAGAAGGGTGACCGGGTAGGAATTCTGTTACAGAAGACGCCGGAAGTTATAATTTCATTTCTCGGTGTCGCTGCTGCAGGTGGTGTTGTCTTTCCCCTTGATTCCAACCAGACGCCCGACGATATCAAATTTATCTTGAAGCTGACCA
>JANYAF010000131.1 GCA_025355175.1 Deltaproteobacteria bacterium
CGAACGGCAAAGATTCATATTTCAATATAATATGGCATGGATAGATCAACCTGGACGTATTGCACTGTCGTTGGCGCTTCCTTTTCAGAAGGAACCTTACGCGGATGATTTGGCCCGTCCCTTTTTTGCTAATCTTCTCCCGGAAGCAGAGGTACGGAGGGTTATCTCGCAGCGCCTGGGGATTTCCGATAAAAATGATTTCATTCTTTTAAGGAGTATCGGTGGCGAGTGTGCCGGCGCTGTCTCAGTCTTACCCGAAGGAAATTTCCCTCAGGAGAAACCGGGATATCGTGAACTTGATGAAAGTGAACTTCACAAGATCGTGGCTGAGCTCCCGAGGAAGCCATTGCTGGCAGGTGAAAGGGGGATTCGCCTGTCCCTGGCGGGAGCGCAGAACAAGCTACCCATATACATTGAAAACGACAGGATATTTCTGGCAACCGGTAATTTTCCGAGCACGCATATCATGAAGCTTCCCATTCCAGGGCTTGAAGGGACTGTGATGAATGAGGCCTACTGTATGATTCTTGCTGGAAAGATTGGTCTCCATACGCCTGAAGTAACGATCCGGAGAGGCCTCGATACATTATTCATCGTCAAACGCTTTGACAGGGAAAGGACACACGACGGCAAGGTGGTCCGCATTCATCAGGAAGATTTTTGCCAGGTGCTTGGAGTTCTTCCGGAACAGAAATATGAAAACGAGGGTGGACCGGCGCTGAGCCAATGTTTCGATCGGATCAATACGTCAAGCATTAGCCCTGCAGCCGATAGGAGGGCACTCTTGAAATGGGTCATATTTAATGTGTTGATCGGGAATGCGGATGTCCACGCAAAGAACCTTACGATGCTATTGACCGATCCAGGCCCCCGTCTCGCGCCATTTTACGACCTTCTTTGCACGGATATTTATGAAAATTTAACAGACAGGCTGGCCATGAAGATAGGCGGTGAGAACAGACCAGACTGGCTCCAAACCAGGCATTGGAAGACGTTTGCGGACTCTATTTTGATAAAACAGAATCTTGTCCTAAAAATACTATCCGATATGATTCAGATTATTGTACCGAAAGCTGAAGAGTTGGCATCGGAGTTTTACGATAACTATGGCGACGACAGCAATATTGAAAGAATTTGCTCTGTGATACGCAAGAGGGCACATAAAATAGGATCGTAAGAGACAGGGAATAATGGTACATTATTTTTCCCAGAGAAAAACTAAAAGGGATGAAACTAATCTACTCGACTCAAGAAAAAGGAGGCATGAAATGAGAAAAATAATCAGGATGTGTTTATTGTTATGTACGATGTTTTTTATGATGCAACCCTTTGTGTTCGCACAGAACAAGATGATCATTTACCTCAAGGACGGACAGCGGCAAGCCATCGACATCGGCAACATTCAGCGCATCGAATATGAAACGTCCCAAGCGACGGTGGGTGTGTCGAATCTATCCACTCAGCGCAGCTATGAGATTGCCGCCAAACACAGCGGCAAATGCCTGGATGTGGCGGGCGTTGCGAATCATGACGGCGCCAATGTTCACCAGTGGAGCTGCCACGGCGGAAAGAATCAGGCATGGAAACTGACGTCCAAAGGTCAGGATTATTACGCCCTCACGGCCCAGAACAGCGGTAAATGCCTGGATGTGGCGGGTGTCAGCAAAGATCAGGGGGCCAATGTGCAGCAGTGGAGCTGCCACGGAGGGGACAACCAATCCTGGATGCTGATTCCGCAAGGAGGAGGCGATTACCTGATCAAGGCCAAACACAGCGGCAAATGCCTGGATGTAGCGGGCGTTGCGACAAACGACGGCGCCAACGTACAACAATGGGACTGCCACAGTGGCGACAATCAACTTTGGAAATTGAAGTAATCGGCAGGAAAGGTCGTCAAAAGATAAGGCTTGCTGAAGGGGAGAAGATTTCCAGGTTTACGCTTGGTGCTCTGCACAACTGTCTGTCAAGCCAAGTGTCGTTCATGAAAAAGGGAGTCAGCCTTTTCTTTTTAACACGCCCAGCGATTTAAAAAGAGGCTGCACGTCATACAATTCCGATGAGGCCGCCTTCTGATAAACCAGGTAAGGCGCTTGCCCACCTTGTGCCGGATCGGGAAAAATATCGTGAAAGACCAGATAGCCGCCTGGCAGGACGTGCTTTGCCCAGATTTGATAGTCGTTCAAAACGGATTCATAGGCATGGCTGCCGTCAATAAAGATAAGGCTAAGCTGCGTGTTCCACGCGCATCCAATGACTTCCGACCGGCCAACGACAGGGACCACGGTATTTCCCAGATCAAAATCATCAATCGTTTTACGAAATAAACGCAGCGTGTCGATTCTTCCCGTTTCTTTATCCAGCAAATCAGAATCGAAATATTCCTGGCCCGGTTGCTGTTCTTCCGATCCTGTGTGGTGGTCAATGGAAAACAAAACAGCGTTGTTTTCCTTGCAGGCCGTACCCAAAAAGATAGCGGATTTCCCGCAGTAGCTGCCGATTTCCAGACAAGGGGCAAATTTTGAGGCTTCCAGGGCCACCAGATAGAGGCGCCTGGCTTCCGCTTCGTCCAGAAAACCTTTAACATTCAGCGCTTTTGCGAAATCAATTCTCAAGGCAGACCATCCTTTAAATTAGTAATCGTTTCATAAACTGCCCTCCGATAAATTGCAATCCAAAAATAACGGGTGGTTATCAAGAGCAATTTTTTTCTTGATTTTATGTGTTTGTGTGGTATCTTTCAGGGCAAGCGGTGATTTAAAGTAAATTGCTCCGCTCTATAAATGTGCTAAAGCACTGAAACTCAATGAATCATTCAATTGAACCCGTGCTTTGGCGCGGGTTTTTTAATTTTTACAGGAAAAGCCCGCACAAAAAATTCGATCAAGGAGAAAAGTTTATGCAGATTTCGTCGGAAAGTGTCAAAGTGGGTCATCCTGATCTGGTTGCGGATATTATTGCGGCCAATATTATCGCGGCTATCCTCGATGAAGAAAAAAAACAAAAGCTTACGCTGGCCAATATGCCGCATTGCGGCATTGAGGTCTTTTTAGGCAAAGGAATATGCCTGATAGGCGGCGAGGTCCGCACCAGAGCCTATGTCGATATTGATAGAATTGCCAGGCAAGCCGTGATTGAGCTCGGTTATAATCACGCGGCCGTCGGCTTGAATGGGCATTTAATGGGCGTGCTTAACGCGATTATTCCTCAATCGGAAGATATCAATCAGGGAACCAGCTGTCTTTTAAATAAAGATCGCGAAATCGGAGCGGGCGATCAGGGCATCATGTATGGTTTTGCCTGTGACGAAACGCAGGAACTCCTTCCGCTGCCCTATGTCCTGGTCAATAAAATGATGCGGGCCTTTGAGTATTGTCAGGACCCGATTTTCGCGCCGGATGGGAAAGGGCAGGTATCCGTCGATTATGACACCAAGACGGGAAAACCCCTGCGCCTGGCAAAGGTACTGATGTCCAACTCGATTGATTACCGTTATGTCAAAGGCGATAGGTCGAAGGTGCGAGACCGTGCCAAAAAGATCGCTTTTGATTGTCTTAAAGATTGCGTGGATAAGAAGACGGAATTTTTGTTTAACCCGACCGGGGAATGGAATGCCATCAATTCCTGCAGCGCGGCGGATTCCGGTGTGACCGGACGCAAACTGGTTGTGCAGTTTTATGGCGGGTATCCCGGTGCACAGCTGGGCGGCGGCGCGGTCGTCAATAAGACACCGGAGAAAGTAGATTGCTCGGCGGCCTTCGGCGCCCGTTACGTTGCCAAGAACATCGTGGCGGCGGGGCTTGCTTCCAAGTGCTCAGTCCAACTGGCTTACGCCATCGGTATTGCCGATCCTTTCTCGATTTATGTCAATACTTTCGGCACAGGAAAAATACCGGATGAGAAGCTGGAAAAAATTATCGAAGCACATTTTGATTTGACGCCGGAAGGCATGATCGAGAAATTTGATCTACTGAACGGGAATATTTATCGTAAAATTCCCCGGGCGCTCTTTATGGATGATTACCGCTGGGAAAAAACAGATAAGGTGAAAGATCTGCAAAAAGCGGCTAAATAGCTTACAAAACAAACAGGAGAAGATTGTGATTTCAAGATATTCAAGAGAGAAGATGACGGCGATCTGGAGCCAGGAAAATAAGTATCAAAAATGGCTGGATGTGGAAATAGCGGCATGTGAGGCAATGGTCAAGCTGGGCAAGGTTCCGGCTGCGGCTGTCGAGACCATTAAAGCGAAAGCGGTCATCAACGTTGCCCGGATTGATGAAATTGAGAAAATCACCAAGCACGATGTCATTGCTTTTGTGACGTCTCTCACGGAAAAAATCGGGGAGGACGGCCGTTTTATTCATATGGGGCTTACATCGTCCGATGTGCTGGATACGGCGCTGGCCGTGCAGTTAAAAGAAGCCGCCGAAATTCTCCTGGATGATCTTGATCAGCTTCTGGTTGTTTTGAAAAAAAGAGCCCTCGAGCACAAAAATACTCTGATGATCGGCCGATCACATGGTATCCATGCCGAGCCGATTACGTTTGGTCTGAAGATGGCGCTTTGGTATCAGGAAATGCAGCGCAACCGCGAGCGTCTTGTTCGGGCCAAAGAAACGGTAAGCTACGGAAAAATATCCGGAGCCGTGGGCACCTTTTCTTTTATCGATCCCTTTATCGAGGAGTATGTTTGTGAGAAGCTGGGTCTGAAACCCGCGCCGGTATCATCGCAGATTATTCAGCGCGACCGGCATGCGGAGTTCTTTACCACCCTGGCGATCATCGCATCGTCGCTGGATAAGTTTGCGCAGGAAATTCGTTTGCTGCAAAGAACCGAAGTCCGGGAGGTGGAGGAATATTTCTCGCCGGGTCAGAAAGGGTCCTCGGCCATGCCGCATAAACGTAATCCCGTGCTTTCGGAAAACATTTCCGGCTTAGCCAGACTGGTGCGTTCCTACGCTGTCGCCGCGCTGGAAGATGTCGCCCTGTGGCATGAACGCGATATCAGCCACTCCTCCGTGGAGCGGGTTATCGGGCCGGATGCCACGATTGTTCTGGATTTTATCCTGGGACGGTTTGCCGGTATGATGGAAAAACTGGTCGTTTATCCCGAGCGCATGATGGCCAATTTGAACATAACGCACGGCGTGATATTCTCGCAAATGGTGTTGCTCATGCTCATTGAAAAGGGGACAACGCGCGAAGACGCGTATGCCATTGTTCAAAAAAACGCGATGAAGTCATGGGAAGAGGGGATTGAATTTCGGAAGCTTCTGGCGCAGGATGAAACCGTTCAAAAGTTTCTAAACACCAGAGACTTGGATGGCATTTTCAACGTCAATAATTTTTTAAAGAACTTGGATTTTATCTTTAACCGGGTTTTCGGAATTTAAAATGGATCGAACGGGGGTAGGGAACGGTCTTGACCGTTCCCTAAAGAAGATGCAAAAACCTCAAACAGCCAATTCGAATTATTTTTTTACTAGGATCGTATCTTTCAGGAATGAATTCATAGTTTCCGGATAATCCATTGTGTAGTGCAGGCCGCGGCTTTCTTTTCTGGAGTGGGCGCTCTGCACAATCAGTTTGGCCACCGTAGTAATGTTGCGCAGCTCGATGAGGTCTTTGGTGACTTTGTAATTCCAGTAATATTCGTGGATTTCGCGTTGAATCATATCGATTCTCCGCTCGGCTCGCTCCAATCGTTTGTCCGACCGGACAATACCCACGTAATTCCACATGCACCTGCGGATTTCATCCCAGTTGTTGGTGACAACGACCGTGTCGTTGCTTTCCGAGGTATTGACGGTGTCCCACGGACGGATCGGCATCGTACTCATTTCGGTTTGCTTGAAGGACTTGGCAATTTTCGTATAAACCCGGTGGGAGTAAACCAGCGCTTCCAGAAGCGAATTGCTGGCCAGGCGGTTGGCGCCGTGCAGGCCGGTGCAGGAAACTTCGCCGCAGGCAAAAAGATTATCAATGGATGTTTTGCCATAGTGATCCACGGCAACGCCACCACAAATATAATGCGCCGCCGGAGCGATGGGGATCGGTTGCAAGGCCATGTCAATGCCGTATTCCAGGCATTTATGATAAATATTCGGAAAACGGTCGATCAGAAAATTCCGGTCGTGGTGTGTAATATCCAATAAAACATATTCATCGCCGGATTGTTTGATTTCCGTATCGATGGCTTTGGCCACAACGTCACGCGGTGCAAGACTTTTCATGGGGTGATATTTCTCCATGAAGGTCTCGCCGTTTCTTAACTTGAGAATTCCACCCTCACCGCGCACGGCTTCGCTGATCAGAAACGCCTTTGCTTCCGGATGAAACAGGCAGGTGGGATGAAACTGGATAAACTCCATATTGGCGATTTGCGCTCCCGCACGATAAGCCATGGCGATGCCGTCGCCTGTGGCGATGTCGGGATTGGTGGTAATCAGATACACTTTGCCCGCGCCACCGGTGGACAGGATAGTATATTTGGCCCGGTATGTCTGGATTTCGCCGTTATGAACGTCGAGCACATAGGCGCCCAGGCAATTAATCGTATGACCTTTGGCATCCTTTTGGATGATGAGATCAATGCCGATATGATTTTCATGAATTTGAACATTCGTAAGAGCGGCAACTTTTTCGTGAAGTGCCCGTTCGATTTCACGGCCGGTCAGATCCTTGGCGTGCAGGACGCGCCGTCGATGGTGGCCTCCTTCCTGCCCTAAATCATAAAGATGAGGCGGCACTTCTGATTTTGTAAAATTGACACCCCACTCAATTAATTCCTGAATCCGGGGAGGCGCCTCCCGGACCACAAACTCGACAACGTCCTGATTGCAGAGCCCGGCGCCGCAGTCCAGTGTATCGCTGATGTGTTCTTCAAAGCTGTCTGTTTTGTCCGTTACGGCGGCAATACCGCCCTGGGCGTAATTGGTATTGGATTCCGTTTTTTCTTTTTTCGTGACAATGGCGACCGAGCCCAGCCCAGCAACTTTGATGGCCAGACTTAGGCCTGCAATTCCGCTGCCGATAATCAAAAAATCTGTTTTAATTTCCATGGATGCGATCCTGCTCCATAAATGCCGGTAAAAAGTTTGTTTACAAATACCGGCGGCTTTTATATAA
>JANYAF010000180.1 GCA_025355175.1 Deltaproteobacteria bacterium
AATTCTTGCTTGACGTCGAGCAGCACCACCGGAATCCCGGCATTGGCAAAGCACATGGCGATGCCGCCGCCCATCGTACCCGCGCCCAGAATACCGACAGATTTGATTTCACGAGTCGGCTGGTCATCGGGCAGTCCCGGAATGCGGACGACTTCGCGCTCGGCAAAAAAGACATGACGCTGTGCCTTGGACTGATCGGATGCCTGTAATTCCGTAAATATGGCGCGCTCGCGTTTCATGCCTTCCGGGAAGGGTAATTCCGTAGCGGCCTTAACGGCTTCAATGCACTTGAATGGCGCGATAAAGCCGCGAGACTTGCGGGAAATGCTTTTGGCAAAATCATCGAATACGGTGGGAGAATCAGCTTTCGCCTCAAGCGAGCTTACTTTACGGATCGGCCGTTTCTCGTCGACAACCTTTTTGGCAAAGAGCAACGCCGCCGCTTTCAGATCGCCATCGACGATTTCGTCGAGAATGCCCATGTCTTTGGCTTTGGCCGCGGCAACCGGCGTGCCGGAGGTGATCATTTCGAGAGCCGCCTGGACGCCTGCCACGCGCGGCAAGCGCTGCGTGCCGCCGGCGCCGGGTAATAGCCCCAGTTTGACTTCCGGAAGTCCCACTTTCGCGCTTGAAAGCGCGATTCGGAAATGGCAGCTAAGCGGAATTTCCAGGCCACCGCCCAGCGCTGTACCATGAATTGCCGCGATGACTGGTTTGGGGGAATCTTCGATAAAATGGCAGACGTCCGGTAAATGAGGTTCCATGGGCGGTTTGCCGAATTCGCGGATGTCCGCGCCCGCAATAAAGGTGCGGCCATCGCAAATGATGATCATGGCCGCAACGTCTTTATCGGCAATGCCCTTTTCAATACTCGCCTTAATGCCGGCGCGAACGGCCTGCGACAGGGCGTTCACTGGGGGGTTGTTAACGGTAATCAAACCAATGTTGCCTTCTTTGGAAAACGCGACGATTTCTGCCATAAGTCAAGCTCCTTTATCTTTATTTTGTATAATTTTTCGAAAAGGGATGGCACGTTGCCGGCCATTTGTCAAGATGCAATGGCCTTTATTCAGGCGAGTTTTTCACAATACAGTCTTGATAAGTTTAAGGAAATAAGGTATTTTGAAAAAAAGATGTAGGATATTATTAAGGATAAGAGCGATGATGTTTAACCAACAAAGCAAAGACGGCTATCATTCCAGGGTTAAAGGAATCGATCAGAAAACGCTGGTGTATGGCGAGAAAACACTGCTTGCGGAATTCCAGCTTGCAAAAGGCAGCATCGTACCGAACCATTTCCATCCGAACGAGCAGACAGGATATCTGGTCAGTGGCCGTATAGTTTTTATCGCGGGCAACGAGCGATACGATGCGCTGCCTGGCGACAGTTGGTGCATAGCTGCAGGTGTTGAGCACCGTGCGGAAATCATCGAGGACTCAGTTGCTGTGGAGGTGTTTTCCCCGGTAAGGGAAGACTACTTGCCGGATAAAAATACCATGCGTGATAAAGAATGAAGAGAGGGCATCATCCATGAAACAATTATCACTGACGCCGGCTGCCGGAAAGCGGTTGATCGGCAAGGCTATGGCCAAACACCCCGCAGTACTGACCGCACTGAAAGCCGGAACCGTTGTAGTCATTGCCGGAACAACGAACGGTTATGTGGCAGAAGAACTGCTCGCGGCCGTCGGACAGTCGGCGGATTTCCAGCGGGATCGCTTTTTTCGCGGCATTGTTTTGCCGCCGGCCCGGCCGAAAAAGGAAGACGGACGGCTTCCCGATGAAAGCGGTTTTCCCGGAGACGTGGTGATTAAAGACGGCGTCTGGCAAAAAGGCAAAACCATTTTTGATGTTGTTTCTGATTTGGCAGAAGGCGACGTGATTTTAAAAGGCGCTAATGCTGTTGATTTAGAGACAAAGCGGGCGGCGATTTTGATCGGCCATCCGCAGGCGGGAACCATCGGTGTTTCACTTCCTGCGCATTACGGCCGGCGCGTGCGACTGATCATTCCAGTGGGTCTGGAAAAACGCGTTTCCGGCAATCTGGATGAGCTTGCGGCAAAAATCAATGAGCCGGGCGCGCACGGTCCAAGACTGCTGCCCGTGCCCGGTGAAGTCATAACGGAGCTCGAGGCCATTACCTTGCTGACGGGGGCAAAAGCGCAACTGGTTGCAGCAGGCGGCGTAGCCGGCGCGGAAGGCAGTATCTGGCTGGCGATCAGCGGCGAACCCTCACAGGAAAAAGGCGCGATGGCATTGCTTCAGTCGTTAGTTTCAGAACCTGCGTTTGACATGAACTATAAATACCCATAAGCCACCCAGCCGCCATCAACATTAACGACACTTCCCGTCATAAATGAAGACTCATCGCTTGCCATATATACAGCGATGCCGACCATATCCCCCACTTCTCCGATTTTTCCCATGGGAGTCCGTTTTTCAATAGCCGCCAGGGAAATCATGCCTTTTTCAATGACGCCTTCCACCAATTCCGTACGCGTATAGCCGGGCGCAATGGCGTTCACACGAATCTTCTTGGCTGCCCATTCTGCCGCCAGCACTTTTGTCAGCATGTTTGCCGCCGCTTTACTGGCGCAATAGGCCAGACGTTCGGGTGCCGCCACGATACCATATATGGACGTGACGTTGATGATACAGCCGCCACCATGGGGAATCATGACCCGTGCTGCGGCCTGGCACCCGTAAAAAACACCATAAAGATTGGTTTCCAGGGCATTTTTCCAATCTTTCGTGGAAAGACTTTCCGAAGGGTGGGCCATGGATACCCCGGCATTGTTAACCAAAATATCGAGATGGCCGTATTTCTCCACCGTTTTTTCAATCACGTCATTAACGCTTTCCGGATTTCGCACATCCAGAGGCAGGGCTATGGCCTCTCCGCCGGACGCCTTGATATCTTTTGCGATGCGTTCCAAAAGATCAATAGAGCGGCTTGCCACAACGACGGCAGCTCCTTCTTTTGCATAAGCTATAGCGATGGCTTTGCCAATGCCCTTGCTGGCGCCCGTAACAATTGCCACTTTATCTTTAAGTCTCATTCCATCCTCTTTCTTTTAATCCCGCTTAAGCGGGACGAGCGTTAATTCTCCGCAGCTTGCTGCGAGATGGTAGATTAGCCACTCCAGTTGCCCAAGCGTCACGCCCATGCAGCTTTCGTTGCCTTCCCTCCACCCATTTTATACGGGATGACCCCTTTCATCACGAGTGTTGCCAGGGGTCATCCCGTCAGGAGGGGGAATGAGTTATATTACTGCATCTTGCAGTTCGTTTCCGCACAGGGTACTTCTACCGACTTGACGGAAGCGCTGCCGATCGGTGCCTCAAAGGCATGGTCGAAATATTTTGTCTTTTTTACAATTTCCGTGTACCAGAGGGGCATCTGCGCCTGGTGATCACAGGCCCGCATGGTCCAAAGACCGGCCGGACCGTCATAGGTCAGGCCTTCCCAGGCTTTGATGACAGCCGCTACATCCGTTGTTCCGGCTTTCTTAACCGCTTCAGCCCAGAACATGGTGGCAATGTAGGCTTTCCCGCGTAGCCAGGTCGGGTAATATCCTTTGTCTTTGTAGAATTTGGCGACAAAGGCCTCATTCTTTTTGGTGGGAATGGACAGCGTGTAAACTTCTGCGCCCATGTTGCCGATCATCAATTTATCATCACCCAGCGCCTGAATGGTGAATTCGTCGTTGATATAATAGGAGAAAATTTTCTGGTTCATGCCCATGGGACGCCCCTGTTTGAGCAGCAGGGTAAGGTCGTTGCCCCAGTTCGGCGTAAAGATCACATCCGGTTTTGCCGCGATAAGCTGACTGACATAGGGACCATAGTCTTTGGTGCCGGCCGGATGATAGAGTTCGGCCACTATTTTCGCGGAGGGGTTCACCTGAGCAAGTTTCTTTTTAAAGGCTGCCAGAGCTTCCTGACCAAAGGAGTAATCCTGGGCGATAATGGCGACTTTCTTGTAGCCTTTCTTCCCGATCAGTTCGGCCAGCGCGTAGGATTGCTGGTCCGTGTTAGCGCAGGTTCTGAAGAAGTTTTTGCTGCACTTCACGCCCGTCATGCTCGCTGCCGCCATTCCATAGGTGTACATGATGACATTCTGTTTTTCGGCCAACTGTTGCATGGCCGCACCGACAGAACTTCCCGTACCGCCGCAGAAGAACTTCACACCGTCTTTCAGAATTAGGTTCTGAGCTTTGCGGGTCGCCACATCGGGTTTAAGTTCCGAGTCGAGCGGGATCACTTCCACTTTCTTGCCCAGCAGTCCGCCGCTCTCATTGATGACTTTTGCGGCATACACGACACCGTCGAGATAACGTTCTCCGATATCCTTAAACGATCCGGAAAGCGGCTCCGTAACCCCGAGCTTGATCGTGTCCTCGGCTGCCGCGGCGAAAACCGGCACGAACAGCATAAAGACCATGGAAAGAAAACACAAACTGTAAACCAATTTCTTTTTCATAAAATACCTCCCTTATTTGTTGTTCATCTCTTTTAAACACCTATCAACTCTGTATATGCAAGCAACTCAAAGTTACGACCAAAACGGTAACCCGCTCCGGCCGGAAACCTGCCGTTGGTCTTGTTGTTATACTTCCAGGTAATTTTTTCTCACATCCTCTGCCGCCAGAAGCTCCTCAGTGTTTCCGGAAAATACAATCTGGCCCTTGCTCATGATGTAATAGCGGTCGGCGACTTTGATGGCCGCTTTGAAGTTCTGTTCCACCATCAGAACGGTTACTCCCGATTTTCGAACGGTAGCCAGCATCTCCAGAACGTCCTTTACAATCAGAGGCGCCAGACCTTCCGTTGGCTCATCAACCAGAATAACACGGGGATTTCCCATCAGCGTCCTCACGACAGTCAACATCTGCTGTTCACCGCCGGAAAGATGACTGCCTTTGTTGTTGCACCTTTCCTGGAGGCGGGGGAAAAGACCATAAACGCGGTCGATAGTCCAGCCTCCTTCCCCGGCGCTTCCTTTTTTCCCGCTTTTCATTCCCATCAAGAGGTTCTCGTGAACGGTGAGACTGCGGAAAATCCGTCGGTCCTCGGGGACATAGCCGATACCAAGGCGGGCGATCTCATAGGGTGCAAGGCCTACCAATTCCTGATCATGGAATCGAATGCTGCCCTGTTGCGGTTTCACGACACCCATGATGCTCTTTAAAGTGGTGGATTTGCCGACGCCGTTTCTCCCCAGGAGGCAGACTATTTCTCCTTCTTTTAAATCCAGGGAGACGCCGTGCAGAATATGGCTTTTGCCGTAGTAACTGTGAATATCTCTGATTTCTAACATATTTATCCTTCCCCCAGATAGGCGTCCTTGACGCGCTGGTCATTTCGAATTTTGTCCGGCGAATCGGAGACGAGAATTGTCCCGTAGTGGAGAACGGAAATGGTGTTGGCGAGCGAAAAAACGACTTCCATATCGTGCTCGATAACAATCAGGGTGCGGCCGGCCGTTACCTTGTCGATCATTTTGATGGCCTGGTCTGTTTCTTCTCGCGTCATCCCCGCGGTGGGTTCGTCAAGAAGAATCAACTCCGGTTCCGTGGAAAGGGTGATACCAATTTCCAGCGCTCTCTGCTGGCCGTAAGACAGTGAACTGGCCGGTTGGTCCTTGACATCCGAAAGGCCGACCTCTTCGAGGATGGCCTCCACTTTTTCACAGATCTTCCGGTCGGAACCGGGCTTTTTGAAGAAATGATATCGTAAGCCGTAACGGGAGCGGACTCCGGAGAGAATGTTGTCGAAGACGCTCAATTCCTGGAAAACGTTTGTAATCTGGAATGACCGTGACAGACCGCGGTGGTTCAGAATGTGAGAGGGTTTCCCCGATATGTCCTTTCCCTTGAAAAGGATAGCCCCGGATGATGGTTTGAACTTGCCGCTGATAATGTTGAACAGGGTTGTCTTTCCCGCACCGTTGGGGCCGATGACGGCATGACGTTCCTTTTCTTTGACTTTGAATTCCACGCCGGTCAGGACCTTTAACCCCGAAAAGTCTTTGTGAATATTCTGGATATGAAGATAATCGCTCATGATGTCACTTCCTCAACCCCGGCGGCATTATCGCCGTTATTGTCTTTCTTGCCGAATAACCTTTGCCAGGCATTCATAATCACATTGGACAGGCCGCCGGGAACATACAGAACCATGAAGACAAAGATGATCCCCATAAACAACGGCCAGCGATCCGTAATATTGCTCAGGTAGTTCTGGAGAATAATATAGACGAAGGCGCCCAGAATGGGTCCCCAGAATGTCTTTGTTCCTCCGACAAAAGCCATGAGCAAAACAGCCGTCGTCATATCAATGCTGACGGCTGAAAGGGAAACAAACTGAAAATGGAGCGTGTAGAAAACACCGGCAAACCCGGCGATGACACCGGTAAAGGTAAAAAGAATCAGGCGGCTTATATTCGTGTTGTATCCCAGAAATTTCATACGGTCCTCGTTTTCACGCATCAAGAGAACCGTCTGGCCCATCGCCGTATGTGTAAAATACCAGCAGAAAAGAATGGATGCACCCATAATAACCAGTGTCAGGTAATAAAAGTTTGTCAGGCTGTTCATGGGAATGGTCGTAAAGCCCAGTGCAAGATCGGGCCGGGTCAGGCTCAATCCGTCGTCGCCGCCGGTTACGGAATGCCATTTTGTTGCTACAGCATAGAAAAGGGCATTGAAGGCCATGGTCAGCAGGGCAAAGTAGGATCCCTTATGCCGTAAGAGAAGACCGCCCAGGACAAAGCCGCAAACCAGCGTAGCGGCGATGCCGATCAACATAACGTTCCACAGGGATATTCCGGGAATATGAATAACCGCTACGGCCGTTGCGAAGGCACCCAGGCCGAAAAACGCGGCATGACCAAACGAGAGAAGACCGGCGTAACCGAGAAGAAGATTGTAACTGACGGCATAAAGCGAGAAAATAATGATCTCCGTCAACATGTTCAAGTGATACTGTTTAAGGACGACGGGCATAAAAGCTCCCGCCAGGAATAATGCGACAATAGCAATTAAGGATATGCTTTTCTGTTTCATTATTGTTCCTCCCCAAATAGCCCGGAAGGCTTAACGATTAAAACGATAGCCATGAGCAGGTAAATCAGGGCCACCGACAACTTGGGGATCAGGAGAACACCGAAGGACTGAAGTTGGCCGATGAGCAGCGCGGCCACCACGGCGCCGCCCAGGCTTCCGAAACCGCCCACGACGATTACGACAAAAGCATCCAGCAGAATTTCCTGGGCCATGCCCGGAAATGTTGAAAGAAGCGGCCCCGCAATCACGCCGGCAAATCCTGAAAGCGCCGTGCCGAAGGCGAAGACACCCATAAACACGAGAGGTACGTTCACCCCCAGGGTATTGGTCATTTCACTGTCGTTGACGGATGCCCGGAGGATAATACCCAGACGGGTCTTATAAAGGATAAGGGCCATGACCGTGCCGACAAAAATGGCGCAAATAAAAATGAAGATACGATAGATGGGATACGTGATGCCGAAAATCGGGACGGTCCCGCTGAGGAATCCGGTGATGTTGACGGCCAGGGGATAATTACCCCAGTGCCATTTTACCAGCTCCGTGATGATGTAAGCCAACCCAAAGGTCAGGAGAAGTTCCTGTACATGGCCGTATTTGTGCACACGTCGCATAAGAAAACGCTCGATCAGCGCTCCGATGACAAAAAGGATCAGGGGGCACAGGATCAAGGCCATCCAGAATTGGCCGGTGAACTGCATGATAATGGTATAGGAAAGATAAGCGCCCACCATGTACATGGCCGCATGGGCAAAGTTCAGGACGTTCATCATCCCGAAAATAAGGGTGAGGCCCGCCGAGACAAGAAAAAGAAGTCCGGCATACGCAAGGCCGTGAAGAAAAAAAACGGGAATGTCACTCATTAGGGTTCCTTTCTTTTTACAGACGTTGCCTTGAAACAAAGGCTTCGCTCCCCCTGCATGGGAAGATTCTGCATTTCATCAATTTTATTGACTGCGGGGGCTGAAAATGACCATGAAACACTTAACCCCCTTGTCTCCTACAGACTCCCCGAAATGGGGAATCCCGGAATCAAAGTAAACGCAGTCACCCTCTGCAACGATGAACTCTTCTGCGCCATGGAGAAACTTCATGGTTCCCTCCAAAATAAAGAGTATCTCCTGGCCTTCATGCTGATAAAGCGTTCGTTTCTTTGGATGAACCGGAAGCGTCAGAATAAAAGGCTCCATCATCTTGTTGGTGAATTTATGAGCCACGGATTCATAGGAATACTCAAAATTTGTGCCGTCCCTTATGATCGAGACCCGCTCCCCTTTTTTTACAAGACAGATGGAGGTGGCCGGGTTTTCTTCTCCCAGGAGGCTGGAAATAGTGATGCCGAGGGCGCGGGTGATTGTCCCCAGCGTGGAAACAGGGGGCGCCTTTTGGGATTTTTCCACTTTAGATAAATACCCTTTGGTGAAACCTGTCCTCAGGGCAAGGCTCTCCAGTGTGATGCGTTTCTTGTTTCGGGCTGACTTTATTCTTTTTCCAATTTCCGACTCAACAATGGCTGGTTTTTGTTTCATGATAGGATACCAATTATACTCAATTTTGTTAATAAACTTTAACAAACATAATAATTATATGTACTTAATTTAAACAATTAAGTATTCCTCTTTGGAAACTATTTTTCATAACTGGGGAATGTTTGTCAAGTAATATTTTTAAATTTCAGAGCAATCGCCGCTGCTGACTCATTTTATCGATAGACTTGTAGAATACTTTAATATTGTGTTCCCGCTGCCCGGTTGGCCGTGGCAAGCGCCCGATGTGCCAGATCAATGGACTGCCCCAAAGTGTTGAGCGCCTGATCGGGATTATGAAAGCCCATAGAGTTTTCCGCGGCAATAAAATCCCATAACCATTGAGCATTGCGAAGAAGCTCGCGCGCCTTGTCCAGTTCACCTTTATTGACTTTGGCCACCGCGCCGGCTTTACCCAGCACCCCATGCGCCCGGGCAATTGTTTGACCGGCTATCCGCTGCAACTGAAAGACGTTGTTTTGCGTTGTTTTGACCCGTTCCAAAAGCCATTGTTCATCCTGCGTATGACAGGTGCGGCAGGAGGCCTGAATATGTTTCATCGGGCTTGTCACCCAGTGTGATGAGTATTTGCGGCCGCCTTCCCGCATATAAGGCATATGGCAATCAGCGCATGAGACACCGGACTTGCCGTGGATGCCGCCGCTCGCCAGTTCATAGTCGGGGTGTTGCGCTTTGAGCATCTTTGCCTGTGAGTCAGGATGCAGCCAATCCATGTCGAATCCGGACGGAATGTCGTTGTAATAGGCGTACATGTCCTGAGGCTTCAACCCTTTATCCCAGGGGAAGATCACGCGCTTGGTTCCCGGCTCAAAATAATATTCGGCATGGCACTGTCCGCAGACGTAGCTGCGCATATCCTCGCGTGGCGCCTGGGCGATGTCGATGCCGCGTTTTTGCATGGCTTCAATAAAGGCAGGGTTGATCACGCGCAGTTTCATCGTTTGAGGGTCATGACAATTGGCGCAGACAATGGGATGTTTGATTCTGGGCAGTAATTCGGTTAGCGGCATCTTGGCATAATTCCAGCCCATGTCTTTATAAATTTCGTACAGGTTGGCCGTCTTGCAGGTCATGCAGGAACCGGGCGTCGCCGGTGTGACACGTTTTGTTTTTTCGAGATCGTCCATCGCGTAAGGGTGCCCCCGGTCTTCGGTATAATCCTTGCTGAAAGCCATGCCTTTGAAGTTGACAAGAATCTCCGGTTCCTTGATGGATTTCTGGTCTTTGACGGAGCCGCCGAATCCCGTAAGCGAAGGCGCCATTTCTTTATTCTTCAAGTAGCTGTTGTATTCCAGCGGATAATATTTACCCCACACGGCCGGGTCATATTCGCTATCCGATATGGCGACAAGTTTTTCCGTGGTGGCTGGCGCCAGAAGAAACACGCGGATCAGAATGATGATCAGGATAATTAATACCATGCCCAGCAGAATTTTTAAGAAAAAATTTTTACTTTTCAATTTTTATTCCTCCATCGGCATGCCCTCTGCCGTGAACCAGGTAACGATGACACTTTAGACAATCAGCGCCGTCATGCGCCATCGGTGTTTGGGCGATGGTTGATGCATGACAGCGACCGCAGTTGCCGTTGACGATTTGACGGCCTTCGGCGGAAAGGCCGATGCCCGCCGGATAATCGCGTGCTGTTTCATGGATCAAATCATTTATGCTGGCGCGGGTTTTATAGATGACTTTGCCGGCAATATGGGTATCCGGCAGATGACATTCCGTACAGGTGAACTGATGATGATTGGATACGCTCCACTGGTGATGTGCCGGTTTCATGCTGTGGCAGGATCCACAAAACCGGGCGTCGCCGGATTGATGATATGCGAAAACGGCAATGGCCGATACCAGAACGCCGATCATAATGCAGGGAATGCAGGGAATTAAGGGAATTAAAAGTTTGGAAATGGATGTTTTGGTTGCGCGCTCAAGGGGCATAATGGTTGCACCGTGTCAGGTTTAAAGTAAGGTTGACGCTTGCGCAAAGCATAGACTTGAATAAAATATTAGCGACAAACAACATGCAAGTCAATAAAAATATTACATCAATTTATTTGATATCCGATCAGGACCTCCGCACTAGTCTGCGATAACATTTTTAAGCGCCGCTTCAATATCCGGATAGCGAAATTTGAAGCCGGCGTCAATCAGGTGGCGGGGAATCACGCGTTGGCCTTTGAGGAGGACGGAACCAAACTCTCCAAGAATCAGTTCGATCATAAAGCCTGGCGCGGGCAGAAAAGAGGGACGGTGTAAAATCTTGCCGATAGCCTTTCCCAAATCTTTATTCCGGACAGGATTGGGTGAGCAGAGATTGACAGCGCCGGAGATTTCTTTGTGTGCCAGAAGAAAGATAAACGCCTGAGCCAGATCGGCCATGTGCACCCAGGAAAACCACTGTCGTCCATTGCCCAGAGGGCCGCCTAAGAAATATTTGAAAAGCGGTATCATCTGGCCCAACGCACCGCCGTTTTTGCCCAGTACGATGCCGAAGCGGGTCAGAATTACGCGAGCGCCTTTGGTTTGCGCGCGCAGTGCTTCGACTTCCCAGTCGCGCGCCAAGTACGCCAGAAAATCATCGCCGGAAGGTGATGATTCAACGAGTTCTTCGTCTTCATGGAATCCGTAATAGCCGACAGCCGACGTGCTGAAAAAAGTGATGTGCTTTGAATTGTCCGGTAGAGCTTCGACCAGATGTCGCGTCGTATCGATCCGACTTGAGCGTAAGATTATTTTCTGCGCTTCCGTCCAGCGGCTGAAGATGGAAGCGCCGGCCAGATTGATGATGACATCATGATCCCGGACGGCTTCCTGCCAGGGGCCTTTGATGGTTGGATTGCCCGTGAGATAGGTCAACCCATCCATTTTTAATTCCGAACCTGTAAGAGGCGGTGTCAGTACCGTGACCGTGTGCCCTTCCCTGATGAACTGCCCGACCAGATAGGTTCCCACGAAACCCGTGCCGCCTGTCATGAAGATTTTCATGATTCATATCTCCCCGGGTAAATTTGCAGGGGCACAATGCGTCGTGTCCCTACGATGCCTATCGTTATTCTCCGCTGCCGATCAGCGGCAGAACTTTATCCAGGTGAAAATAGATCAGGAACTTGGAGCCGCTTTTGTATTTACCTTCCACTTCGGGATATTTTTTGCGGCGGATTTCTTTAATCAGCGGGCTGTCTTTTTCCTCTCGCAACTTGGTTATATAGAGCCTGCGCCCTTCATAATGTCCTGCTTCCTTGAAGATATAGACGGCGTGTGGATTAACTTGCAGATTGGCATGGGTCAGTTTATCGGCGGCAATGAAGGCAACGGTTTCTTCGTCCATAAAATGTGGTCTTCCGTAGATGGCCGCGTCAACCTTCCCGTTTTGATCCGCCGTGGCAAGAACGCCAAATCCATCCGCTTTATCAAAATAGTTGCTTAGCTTCATATTTCCTCCTTTGATTTTAAACACATTTTATGTAATTTAAGGCCTCCCCGGCGGATTGTAAAGGGAAACATCTGGAAAGGCTACTTTATGACCTATAAAATTCTAGGCATTTCCGGCAGTCCGGTAAAGAAAGGTAATGTCGAAACACTGCTGAATCGCGCGATGGAAGGACTGCCGGCGAAAAACATTGAACATGACATTGTCCATCTCTCCGGCTTGAAAGTTCGAGATTGCATCCACTGCAATTTCTGCCTGACCAAACAGACGCCGGGTAAATACTGTGCGATTAAGGATGATGGCCAGGCCATCTATGAAAAAGCCGAGACGGCGGATATTATTGTCCTGGCCAGCCCCGTATATTTCATGCGGACCTCCGCGCGAATGGCGGCGCTCATCGATCGGTTCCGTGTGTTCGTCTTTGGCAATCTGACAGCCGGACATATGAAAAATAAAATCGGTGTGAGCATGGCCGCTGCCTGGCTTCGGCACGGTGGGGTCGAAACAACGCACCTGACGCATACCCTGACGTTTCTGGGTCTGGAGATGATTCCGGCCAGCGTGCATCAAGGCGTAAGCCCCCTGGGCGCATCGGTCCTGACCAGCATCAACGGTTCAGGAAATTTCGATCCGGCTGTGTCTTTGGGCATCGAAAATGACGAACTGGGCCTGCAATCAGCTCGGCTGATCATGCGGCGGGCGCTGGATCTGGCGAAGCTAATGAATAAATAATGCACGATCAATGTGATTAAGTGATTGTCCGTTTGACAGAATTATCTTGGCAATAAGTATAGAGAGGACGACCAACCATTGAAAATAATTGAATAGTGCTATTATGATACGCAAATAATCGGGGAAAACGAAGTTTGAAGACAATTAATATCTTTTAGGACAAAATCAAAAGGAGGAGCATTACCATGAAAGAGAAAACATTTTTAATTCGCATCTTCTTGCTTGTTTCCGTTACAACAGCATTAACTCTCGGAATTTATGGCTTTGCCGCTGCTCATTGCGACACATTAGATGGGCCCGTCATTCAGGATGCCCGGAAGGCCTTGGATACCAAAGATGTCACACCCGTCCTCAAGTGGGTAAAACAGAAGGATGAAAAGGCTGTTCGCGCGGAATTTGCCAAGGCACTCAGCGCCAGGGGAAAGAAAAATGCTGATGCAATAGAAAATAAATTCTTTGCAGCCCTTGTCAAGGTTCATCGAGCTGGCGAAGGGGCACCCTTTACCGGGCTGAAACCGGCAGGTGAAGTTGAACCCGCCATTGCCGAAGCGGATAAAGCCCTGTCAAGCGGCTCTGCTGATGCACTGGTAAAACTGGTCACCGACGATGTTGCCGACGGTATTAGGACTCGTTACGAACGTGCAGCGGCTACTTACAAACACAAGGATGAGAGTGTCGAACAGGGACGGGAGTTTGTAGAAGCTTATGTTGCCTTCACTCATTATGTGGAACGGATTCATCTGGATGCAACGGCCAAGGGAGCGCATGATGAACACTCTAAAGGTCCAAAGCCTTCCGCAGAAAAACACGGTACTGATGTTCACAAGCACGGTCATTAGGCAATATAATAAGGAGTAAAAAATGAAACCACGTGGACTTTTGATGATAGAACATCGATTAATTGAAAAGGTATTAACTGTTGCGAAACAAAAAGCTATATCAATGACTGATATGGATTATAACCCGATATTCATTGAAACAATTGTCGATTTTATAAAAACATATGCGGATAGGACTCACCATGGGAAAGAAGAAGATATATTGTTTTTAGAATTGGCGAAGAAAAAGCTTGATACTGACAATCTACGAATAATGGATGAATTAATAGATGAACATAAACAAGCAAGAGCTAAAGTAAAGGAAATCGTTGAGCTTAATGAAAAGTATAAAAGGGGTGATCGAAAGGTTGTTCCTATGATAACTACTGCAATAGTGTGGCTGGCGGGGTTTTATCCGGTCCATATAAAGAAAGAAGATGCTGTATTCTTCCCAAATACAGAAAAGTATTTTAATCAAACAGAATTGGATACCATGTTAAACACGTTTTATGAATTTGATCGTAATATGATTCATGAAAAATACCTAAATGTATATAAAGCAATCAACAGGTAAAAGGAGTATAAAATGAAAATAACACGTGTATCAGAAGAAATGTCGTTCAAAAATCCTCACAAGATACAGGCAAAAAAAATATTCGGATCTCCTGATGCGGAAGTCATCCATATGACCTTAAATCCAGGCGAGGGTCTTATATCCCATAAAACACCGGTCGATGTGTTTTTTTATGTTCTTGCCGGTGAACCTACAATTGAAATCGGGGATGAAAGAGAGAAAGTTTCCGCCGATTCAATTATTGAAAGCCCGGCTGATATTCCACACCGTGTGTACAATGAATCTGAGACTACGGCAAAATTTCTGGTGGTGAAACTTCCAAAATCAAAATGACAATTTCATGACCGCCTTCTTCTGATCTGCACGGTAAATTTGCAGTAGAAAACCTATAAAAGCAATTCCAGCGGACCCTCTGTGCCAATATAAGTGCCCGTCACTTCATTTTATGCTGGTTATATTGTATTGATTGCTTGAAAATAGCTAACATTGATTCAAAAAGGTGCTTGGTGGCTATCAGTAGCCTGAATAAATTATTTGGCGTCGGTCCGATGGGAATGGCCATCAGCCTTGTGTTGTTAGCGATAGCTTTTTGGGTGGATCGCGTATGGGGACATTCAGCAATATTGACAAATCCGACACCTTTAAAAGCTGTTAGTGTGGTACTTGTCATAATCGGATTAGGGCTATGTTTCTGGAGCTTTTGGACATTGCGAAATTGGTGGACCAAAGATCCCTCTGCACAATGGGTCCTTTCAAGTGGTTCCGTCACCCGATGTATGCCGCTTGGATTACCTTTATAATACCAGCAGTGGCTCTGTATCTTAATTCCTGGATTATCTTGCTCTTTGCTGTCTTGATACATCCTATCTGGCACCAGCTTGTCACCCAGGAAGAGAAAATGATGTTCGAGATCTTCCAAGAAGAATATCGTTCATATGCAGTCCGAACCGGAAGGTTTTTCCCTTGGATATGGAATCGTTAAAGATCAATGCTACAATTAAGGGGAATTTTATGACAACAGACCAAAACAAGGCCACCATGCGAATCTTCTTGGAGAAATTGGACGAGAACATATCTGCAATCGAAGAATTTTTCATCCCCGATTGCCAGGCACACCTTCCCGGCATGTCTGAACCCACCGACCGCGAAGGATTTCGACAATTTGTCGCGATGCTCTATACCGCCTTCCCGGACTTGCATCATGTGGTTAAGGAGCAGACAGCCGAAAATGACAAGGTGGCGAGCATCATCAATGTATATGGCACTCACAAGGGCGACTTCCTGGGTATTGCCCCAACAGGAAGACAGGTTATGTTTGAAGATTTCATGATTACGCGCATCCAGGGAGGTAAGGTTGTAGAATTGTGGGCTCAGTTTGATGCCTTGAAATTGTTGCAGCAACTTGGTGTTTTTCAGTTACAAGGGCAAAGTTAAGGCTGATAACGGGCGTGTTAGAAAACCAATGAGTTAGCTAATGTGGGCGCATAGACTGATTGAAAAATAGAAGGAGAATTGTCATGAACATATTTACCGCAAGTGAAGTCGTTGAGTTCGCCGAACGGATACACGAGAACGGAGCAAATTTCTACCGATACGCAATCCAGCTTGTGCAGAATCAGGAAGCAAAAGACCTATTTGCTGAACTTTCTGAAGAAGAGCTGAAGTATCATAAAACGCTTGAAAAGATCTTTGCAGGTATAGAGAAATCAATACCGGAGGAAACGTATGTCGGCGAGTATGCGCAATACCTTCGGAAATTACATAGACAACAACATCGTCTTCACCCAGCAGGCCATAAATGACGATTTGGCAGCAGTTAAGGATGCCTGTTCTGCCATCGATTTTGCTGCCCGCCGAGAGCTCGATTCCATCTCTTACTACGAAAGCATCAAACGTCTTGTACCGAAGATCCAGCATGAGGCCATTGACCATCTCATCGCTGAAGAGAGGGATCACTTCGTGCGACTTACAAATTTGAAGAAGTGTATGCTGTAAATCATTTCAAAAAAGAGAGGAGGCGTCCATAAATCCCGACATGATGCTCATTCAGGCAAATGAGTGACTCTAGCAGGTTTCTTTTGGTAATAAATAAACTTTAAATGCCCTGATTCTATTTGTTTGTAGGTGTTATGATTGTCGCGCCATGACTTTACGGGACACTTGCTGTCAAGTCATGTATCGGTCAGGGCGTGAATAAAGTTTCATGTTAATGCCAGAGTATCTGTCATATTCAAATGATTAATTTTACTTCTGCTTTCCCTTCGGCCTACAGTCTAATAGCCTATTTCATGTCTTCTCAAAATGATGATAATCTTTAGGCTGTTCAAAATTGCCGCCCCAGTGCCAGCCGCGTTTGATAAATTCCTGTACGATGGGATTTTTGGTGGTGAAGGTTCCGTTATTATGCAGTCGATAGATTGCTCCGGCCGGCGCGGTGATGCCTGTGGGATAGATGACCGGATTCTGGACAGGATTGATATCGACGGCACGCCCGAAGGAGTGAAGCGACAGTTTATTGGTGTCTGCGATAACGCGGAAATTGAAACCGGATGAATTGTTGTCGGCCATGGAGTCGCCGTCTTCCCAGTTGTAAGCGACAATGGGGATAACCTTGCCGACCGGGAATTTCAGTTTCTCGATGAGTTGAAAGATTTCGTAGACGTCGTCTTCGAGATTGGCATCCACGATAATCTGTCCCTGATGGCGCAGGCCGTTAAAAGAATAATAGATGACATCGACTAAAGATAGCGCATCGATGACTTCCAGTGGTGCGGCGCTGCCTTCAATGGCTTCGGCAAAGCTCATGGTGCTGTCGATGATGATTTCTTCTTCGGGCATTTGGGTGAACTCCATCGTGAATAATTTTCGAAACGGTGACGCTTCAGTAATTCTTAATTCTCTCCTTTTTTGAAGGAGGGTTAGGGAGGATTTTGTAAACCTGCTTAAATCCCCCTTAGTCCCCCTTTAGAAAAGGAGGATTTTAATAAGCTGTAATGATGGCTTTTATGATTTTGTCGAGCGTCTCCTCGTTAAGCGATACTTCCCTGTAGATATCGCGGATAGCGCCGCAATCCAAATGTTCATAATCTTTCAGAAGAGGAGTAATGACGACACCTGCCATGTCAATGGCCCCGGGTGAGACGAAAATTCTGTCTTCACTTTCGGCATAGTAGGTATCGGGACGGTGCTTCCGGCGCAAAAAGACCGTGAGACGCAGGCAACCTTTATCGTGATCGCAAAAGACATTCACCGGTGGTTCATCGTTTGTTGTGAACACTTCCTGTGCGGATTTTAATAAATGAATGAATTGTTCTTTCAAAGCTTCTGTGTCTTCAGATACCAGTACGACAACAGCGCGATCAAACCATTTTTCTGCATGGATTTGAACAGTTGCGCCAACTTTAACCGGCGGCAGTTCGTTTAACTCCTTCAGGAAGGGAAGGGTACCCGAGGGGATCATCTGAAAATGCAAATGATCGGGTGCGGAAGCGCCGCAGGCCGGGCCATTATATAAAACCGTATAATCCGGCGAAGCGTCTGTGGCTAGTTGTAAGAGCCAACTAAGAGATGATGTAATGTCCTGCGGCTGGTGTTTAAGTGTAACAACGGTAAAATGCCTGTCGAAAATCGGCGCGGGATTGCAAAGAATCAGGTAGCGATTGCGGTATAAAATGCCATGTTGGCCGGGCGGTAAATTCCCCCGGCATAAAAAACAGGGGCGCTTGCGAATAGATTCGGGATCAACGGACGCGCTTCCGCTTACCACACGGGCGGGATTGAATTGCAAGGTCACATCATACCTTCCGCATGATAGCTGCCTTGTCCGGATGGATTCCAAATTCCGGTAGGCTTCGGCTAACACAGGCCAGCTTTTCTTTTGCGATTCATAGAGATCGAGGCAAAGGGAGGAAAGAGTCATTATTTTCCTGTCGGGGTATTCGGCATAAATTTGACCCGGCGATGAAATGACTTCTGTAGGGAACGATCTCGCCACCCGCACGGGTGGTCGCGAGCGTTCCCTACAATTCATCAGTTGCCTTGCTTGAATTTCCAGTGTTCGTAGTTTGTCTTTATAATAGTCGTTACGATTTTGTTTTTCGATGGAAAGCCCCGCATCGGTATTGTCCGACCAGCGGCGGCATAGATAAAGGCTTTCATAGATTCGACCGATGCGGTATTCGCGCGATATTCTCAACGCCACGGCATAATCTTCACCGTAGCTCACATTGGGAAAACCGAATTGGCGGATGACGGACGTGTCAAAGGCGCGGGGCGCTCCCATGCCGTTGACGCGCAGGAAATTATTGTGGCCGTTTTTGGGCGTCCATTCGCGGTGATCAATGAGTCCTGGAGGAATCTTTTTCAGGTGTTCATTAACCAGTGTATAAGAACCCACGACCATCGCATATTGTCCCCGTCGTAAGGTGGTGACGATTTTTTGAAGTGTCTGCGGCGAGCTGTAAAGATCGTCGGAGTCCAGCTGAATGATATACCGACCGCAATGTGGCGAATAAATTGCTTCATTCCAGCAGCCGCCGATACCGAGATCACGCCTAGAAGGGATAATATGTTGAATATGGGGATATTTTGCGGCAAACTTTTTCAAAATATTTGTGGTGCCATCTGTGGAATGATTATCCACAACCAGGATGTTGAAGGGGAAGTCCGTCTGTTGTCCCAAAGCGCTCGTCAGCGCGTCGGTAATGGGTTTTTTACGGTTGAGCACGGGAATGACGATACTTGCCTTCCATTGGAAAGCCGCCGGCTCTCTATCAGTCCTTTTTGTACGCGCAGGTAAGTGCGCTCCGATTTGCTTCAGATAGTTTGTTGCGATCTTCTCCATCGTTTGCTGACGGACGAAATTTTCTTTTGCGACATAGGCAAATTGTGCCTCTGTTTGCCTATCTGATGATTTTGCCGGCTTAATCTTTTTTGCGGATACCGTGTACAAAGACTCCGGCACGTGAATCAAGGCATGATCGATGGAAATTTTCAGACGCAGATCATATAGAGCGGTGGATGCGTCATGGGGTGGCCCGCCATATTTTTGCAAAACGGTTTTAACGGCTGCCGTAGAGATTATAAAAAAATGGCCGAAGCTGAAATCATCGCGAATCGAACCTTCCTGATGGTCGTTCAACGGGTGCGCGCTGATGTCGTCCCCGTCGCGGCACAGGAAATCCGAATAAATCATCCCCGCCCCGGTATCGCGGGCGATGGCCAAGAGCCTTCGCAATGACTGTTGATCGCATGAGACGTTCGTCGTCGAATCCACCGCCAGTAAATAACCAGACGATATTTTGCTGAAGAACGAAGAAGGTCGGCCGGCGGCTTTGACCGCGTCTGCTCCGGCGGGCCAGGTGTTTGCCGCCTGTTTTTCATCCGCTGCGCACCAGAGTAAAAAACGTCCTAATTTGTAAACCGAAGGTTTCATGGATACTCGTGCCGGGGAGTCGTTAAAAATTAGACATCATCAGATTAAAAGCTTTTTCCGCCGTATCGCGGGACAGTTTGGTCAGCGCTCTCTTTCGGGTGGCGGGCAGCAGATTAATATCGTCTTGCAGCTCGTAATCGACTGTTGCGGTGACATTTCGGGAAGACCAGAGCGTTTTGCCGGTGTCCTTTTCACGGAAGCTGGACTCCAGTGTAACAGCCATTCTCTCTTCGGCGGCCAGGATGCTTTTCCGGTAGGAAAGCGCCACGGTATTGAGACTGAGGATGTTGCCGCTGATGATCGCGTCCGCCTGTTCGATAGTCGACGCGGCTTTAAAGCGGCTGTTCTGGATGATTTGATCAATGAACGCTGTCCGTATGAAATTTTCTATTTCCGCCTGAGCGGTTTTGTTGCCGAAAGGTTCAACATAAACATTTTTTATGCGGCGGTCGATGTGTTCGCCTTGCGGCGCGAAGGCGTAACCGCACCCAAAGACCGCATAGACCAGCGCGAACAGCAAGCCAAATTTAATTCTGGAAAACGAGTTTTGTTTTTTCATAAAATTAACCATAGTTATTGAGTAACGACAATGTTCACCAGCTTTTTGGGAACGTAAATGACTTTCATGATTTTTGCTCCTTTAAGCATCGCTACGATTTTTTCATCCCCCTGCGCGTCGGCTTTTATTTTTTCAGGATCTTCACCGACGGGCACCGTCATCCGGCTACGCAACTTGCCGTTGATCTGAATGACGATGGTCATTTCTTCTTCGCTGGCAATCGCCGGATCAAAGTCAGGCCAAGGCGCATCGGCCACGGATGTAGTATGGTCCAGCATCTGCCAGAGCTCTTCGGTCATATGCGGGACAATGGGCGCAAGCAGCAGAACCGCCGCTTCCAGCGCTTCGCGGATTACCGCCAGTGCGGTTTTATCTTCCCGGCCGGGATGTTTCACCGCGTACAGGGTGTTGACCAGTTCATCACCGCGCTGATCGCGGTGTTGAAGTGGAAGCGGTCTTCAATGTCGGATGTGACCTTGCGGATGGTCTGATGCGTCTTTCGCCGAAGGGTCTTGAGATCGCCTGTAAGCGCCAGGTTTCCTGATGCAGGCGCAACCGTTTTGATGTCCTCCAGATATTCGTCAAAGATGCGCCATAAGCGGCTGAGAAATCGAAACGATCCTTCCACACCCTGTTCGCTCCATTCGAGGTCTTTTTCCGGCGGTGCGGTAAACAGGCAGAAGATACGCGCTGTGTCCGCGCCGTAGGTTTTGACCAGATAATCCGGATCGATCACGTTCTTGAGTGATTTGGACATTTTTTCCGTTTTGCCGATCATAACGTCCTGACCGCAGATGTGGCATTTGCCGTCGGCTGCCTGCTCGGGGAAAAGATAACCATGCTCGGGGCACTTCATCGTTTCCTTGCAGACCATGCCCTGTGTCAGCAGATTGGTGAAAGGCTCATCCACGCCGAGTACGCCGAAGTCGCGCAGCATCTTGGTGTAGAACCGTGAGTAGAGCAGATGCAGAATGGCGTGCTCGATTCCGCCGATGTATTGATCCACCGGCATCCAGTAATCAAGTTTTTTGCGGTCTAAACCCGGTTTGATGTCGTAATCCGGACTGCAATAGCGATCGAAATACCAGGACGATTCCACAAACGTGTCCATCGTGTCGGTTTCACGGGCTGCGGGGCCTCCGCATTTGGGACAGGTCGTATCGACAAATTCTTTGAGAGCCGCGAGCGGCGAGCCGCCTTCCGGGCTGAACACAACATTCTCGGGCAGGACGACGGGCAGATCTTCTTCTTTGACGGGGACGATGCCGCATTTGTCGCAGTTGATCATCGGTATGGGCGCGCCCCAGTAGCGCTGGCGCGAAATGCCCCAGTCGCGCAGACGGTACTGAATCGTTCGCCGGCCTTTCCGCTCCGCCTCCATAAAATCGGCGATGGCCTCCAGAACTTTCGTGTTTTCCATACCGTTGAACTGGTCGGAGTTGACCAGGATGCCTTCATCCACATAGGCTTCGGTCATTGTTGCCGGATCAAGCGTTTTGTCTTTTGGTGAAATGACGACAATCAGCGGCAGGTTGAACTTTTTGGCAAATTCAAAGTCGCGCTGGTCGTGCGTGGGGACAGCCATGACGCAGCCGGTGCCGTAATCGGCCAGAACGAAGTTAGCTGCATAGATGGGCATTTCCCGACCGGTAAGCGGGTTTTTACAGTAAGAGTCCAGAAACAGGCCTTCCTTTTCATAATACTCGGAGGTCCGCATGAGCTTGTCCTGCTTTTTGACTTTTTCCACAAACTGCCGGACATTGCCTTCGCAGGGCTTTCCTTTGGCCAGTTGCATGACCAGCGGATGTTCGGCGGCCACCAACATGAAGGTCGCGCCGAAGAGTGTGTCCTGACGGGTGGTGAAAACCTTGATCGCGCCTTCGGCACCGACCATGGGGAAATCCACCTCGCAGCCGTAGCTTTTTCCGATCCAGTTCTTCTGCATGGTCATGACGCGTTCCGGCCAGCCGGGCAGTTTGTCGCAGTAGTCCAGCAGTTCTTCGATGTAGGCGGTGATTTTGAAGAACCACTGATCCAGTACTTTTTCGGTCACCTCCGTGCTGCAACGCCAGCACAGGCCGCCTTCTACCTGTTCGTTGGCGAGCACCGTGTCGCACTTGACGCAGAAATTGACGGTGGAGCGTTTTTTATAGGCCAGGCCTTTTTCAAACATCCAGATAAAAAAGAGTTGTTCCCATCGGTAATATTTTGGTTCGCAGGTAGCTAGTTCCCGATCCCAGTCGTAGCTGAAGCCCATACGTTTGAGCTGTTTACGCATGTGGTTGATATTTTCATGGGTCCATTTGGCTGGATGAATTTTGTGTTCGATGGCGGCGTTTTCCGCCGGCATGCCGAAGGCGTCCCAGCCGATGGGATGCAGGACGTTGAAACCTTTCATGCGCTTGTAGCGGGCGACGACATCGCCGATTGTGTAATTACGGACATGGCCGATATGGATTTTCCCGGACGGGTAAGGGAACATCTCCAGCAGATAGTATTTTTTCTTTTGTGGGTCTTCGGTGACTTTAAAGGCTTTTTCTTCTTCCCATTTCTTTTGCCATTTTTCTTCAATGGCGATCGGTTCGTACTTCATAGGTATCATGTGCTCCCAAATGATATTAATCGGTGATTTGCTTAACATATCGGCGGGGTGCTTGCAATGCCTTTGTGGAGGATACAAGGACAGCGGCTATCGGCTATGGGCTACAGGTAGAATTGTAGGGTGGGACAAGCGAAGCGGTTCCACCAAAAAGTGTTTTTCGCGGACAATGCATCAAATTGGCTTTGATGAAAGTTTATTCATACAATTCCTGGCCAATTCGTTTAAAACCGGCAGGGTTTCTGCGTTGGAGGTGGCTGTCACTAAATTCTTAATGCCGGTGGGAATGTGGGTGAGAAAATCCGGTTTGTTTTTTTTGAGCCCCAGAAAACCGTAGGCGCCCAAGGCCTGCATCAGACGCTGGGCTGCGCCTTCCCAGAAATGATCGGTGAATTGGTCCAGGCTGTAATTCGGTTCCATAATCCGGTAATAAAATGAAATCAGTTCGTTTCTTTCATCGTGGCTGAACATCACATAGGGATCGCAGATCAGCGACCCCAGATCGTAAAACAGGTTGCCAAGCCTCATTCCCTGAAAATCAATGAAAACAGGCCGGTCATTTTTAATCATAATATTCTGGGACTGAAAATCACGGTGGATCAGGCACGGTTGATTTTTTTGCAGACGGCCGATCAGCCCGTCTGATTCTTCTGCCCAGCCGCGCATCAAGGAATCGGACAAATCCAATGTGCAGACCGCCTCAACAAAATTTTCCTTGAAGTAGTTGTGCTCCCACACGTAGAGAGACCGGTCATATCCTTTAGTCAGTTTCAAATGAGCCGGCAAGTCGGCCGGTGGAATGCGATGCAACCTGTGTATTTCCGAAAGCGCCCTTAAATAATAGTGACGCCTTTTGTACCAGGGAAGGGTGCGGAGCGAATACAAATCAATGTCACCCAGGTCTTCGAGCAATAAGAAACGCTGCCGGTAATCATAGGCAATTATGACCGGTACCGGTATGCCGATTTCGGTCATAAAGCGGTTGATTTCCGCCCAGTAGGCGTTTTCCTCGACGTCGGCTCCGTATTGCATAAAAATAAAGGTTGGACCATGAGGCAGGCGTACCCGATAAAAATTGCGGTCGGAGCCGCCCTTTTTAATAGGATCATATTGAAAGTCAACCACACTCAGATGATCATTTAAGAATTTTCGTATTTCTTTGTTCATAAGTTTTGTTGACGTAATTTATTGTATTCTTCAATCGTTCCGAGATCGTACCAGAAACCTTCGTCCATGACAATCCCTCCGACGGAGCGACGATTTTTCCTGATACTTTCGATCAGCGGCAAGACAATCGATTCTGTTTTACCCGCCGTGAGCCGCTGTAAAAACGATATTTCCACAATGTAAATACCTGCAAAAAGACAACTCTGAACGCCGGGGTTATGCAAAGCATCTCTCATATCGCAGATAAAGCCCGCAGTGTCAATATTGACGTTGGTGAGGGGCCCATGGCTGCGCAGAGCCAGGGTAACTTGCGTTTGAAGTTTAAAATGCCTGTCGATCAGCGGCGCAAGCGGCAAATTGGTGATAATATCGCCGTTGTAAACGAGAATGCGTTCGTCCGTCCCAATCAGGTCTTCAATGTTTTTTATGCCGCCCCCCGTGTCCAGAAGCACCGGCTCGTGGCGGAACGTGATCGGGATCCCCTGCCAGCTGCTGTCCGGGAACGCCTCTTTGTACTTGCCCGGGCAGTGATGCGTGTTGACAATGAACCTTTGAACACCAATGGCGCGCAACTGTTCCATCGCATAAGTAATCATCGGCCTGCCGCCGATTGGCAGAAGTGGCTTGGGCATATTTTCCGTGAGCGGCCGGAGTCTCGTGCCCAATCCGGCACCTAAAATAAAGGCAGTATTAATATCTTTGTCTGTCATTGCTTTTTCAAGCCTGCTCGTCTGTCAAAGTTTATTCCACTTTGTGCGTATGCCTTATACTATACTGGCGGTTTATATTGGAGAATAATTTTACTCGAAAAGAGGGCAGCATCATCCTATCAGTCTTTGGAAGCAAACACCTCTATAGACATTATCATCTTGACAAGTCATCGGTGATTATATTAGATACAACAAACAAGTTATAATTACAGACACTGGCAATGTGTAGAAAAGATCGCATAAGGAGGTAATAAGTATGAAAAAAATATTTATCTATGTACTTTATTTGTTCAGCCTGTTTTTGGTTGCTGTTCCCTGCAAATCATTCGCCCTGGGTCTCGAGGTAGGCGTGGGAGGCTGGATGCAGATGCAATCCGGTGAAATAGGATACAAGCCTGTATCACCCACTGATTCTGTCGATCTCGGAACCAACACAAAATACCAGCCGTATGGGCGAATCAAAATAGACATGCCCCTGTTTTTCCCGAATATCTATGTCATGGCGACACCCATGAACTTTGATGGATCAGGAAATAAAACCTTTAAATTCGGCGACTATGCATTCACGGGAGCGTACGAATCAAAGCTCAAGCTGGATCATTATGACTTGGCATTGTATTACTCGATTCCCTTCCTGAAAACAGCAACATTGGATGTTCTGAATATCGAAGTCGGTATTAATGCCCGGGTGATCGATTTTAAGGCGCAAGTCAAGGAGTTATCAACCGGAACTTCGGTTTCAGAATCATTGACCATTCCGTTGCCGATGGCCTATCTGGGCGCGCAAGTGAAACCCATCAAGGCACTCAGTCTCGAGGCTGAAGGCAGAGGTATCGCTTACAGTTCCAACCACTATTTTGATGTAATTGGCAGGGCAAAAGTGACCGTTTACGGGCCGCTCTTCGTCGCAGCCGGTTATCGCTATGAGAAGATTAAGATAGACCAGAATGATGTAAAGGCGGATGCCCAGTGCAACGGGCCTTTCATGGAACTGGGGCTTTCATTCTGATCGCAATAAGTCCGTTCCATATGGCTTGCCCCCGGGATCTCCGGGGGCAACTGCCGACTGGGGTCTCGGTTCTTTTTTCTACTTCTTCCCATACTCCGGATCTATCTTCACCAGCGCCGTGACGATAAATCCGGGGATCGTTGTAACCAGAATCCAGAAATAGAAATTTTTATAACCCAGCATGTCTTGAACCCAACCGCTGGCCATCGCCGGCAGCATCATGCCCAGAGCCATGATGCCGGTGCCGATGGCGTAAAAGACAGTTTTGTATTCCCCCTGCGACACCATAATCATATACATCGTGTAAGCGGTAAAACCAAACCCGTAGCCGAACTGCTCAATCGCCACGGCGGAACCGATCAGCCATAAACTTTGGGGCAGCGCGTGTGACAGATACACAAAAATCAAATCCGGCACGTGCATAATGATTACCATCGGCCAGAGCCAGAATTTCAAGCCATTTCTATAAATGACATACCCGCCCAAAAGCCCGCCCAGCATGAGCGCCACAACGCCGATGGTGCCGTAAATCAAACCGACTTCGGTGGTGGAAAGCCCCAGACCGCCTTTGGCGGGGGAATCGAGCAGAAAGGGCGCGACCATTTTCACCAACTGCGCTTCGGCAAAGCGGTAAAACAAAAAGAAGCAGATGATGATGACAATATCCTTGCGCCGGAAGAACAATGTCAGGATTCGGAAATACTCCGCAACCAGACTTTTCCCTTTATCCAGGGACGCGCTGTGGTCTGATTGGGGGTAGGGCAGGACGAAAAAATGATAAAGGCACAAGGCCAGGAAAACCGCCCCGGCGACTAAAAATGTAATCGACCAGGCGGAAGCGACCGGATAACCGTATTTTTGTAGAAGGCCTGCCAGAATCACCAGGCCGCCTTTGGAAGCGATGGTGGCCACGCGGTAAAAAACCGTGCGCACGCCGACAAACGCAGCTTGCTCGGGCGTATTGAGCCCCAGCATGTAAAAGCCGTCGGCGGCAATGTCATGTGTGGCGGAACTAAAAGCCATAATCCAGAACATCGCCAGGGTGTATCTTACAAAGTCCGTTGTGGGCAAAGTCAGAGCCACACAGGCGAACGATCCGCCGATGGCCAGCTGCATGGCGATAATCCAGAAGCGCTTGGTGCGGAAAAGATCGACAAAAGGGCTCCAAAGCGGCTTGATCACCCAGGGAAGATAAAGCCAACTGGTGTAAAGAGCGATTTGGGTGTTGGAGAGACCCAGGTTTTTGTAAAGCACCACGCTGACGGTCATGGCGATCATGTAGGGAACGCCTTCCGTTATATAAATGGAAGGCACCCAGAGCCAGGGGTTGGGGGTTCTTTTTACTGTTTTTTCGTTTGATGGGGACATGAAATTCCTTTAGCTCGTTTTTACACGCTTTCTCCAGGTCTTCGTTGAGGAACTGCGTCAATACAACTTCCTTAAAATCGCGCCTGTGAAGTAGTGCGCTAAAATATTCTCTGCTTCGTGTTCTTGAACCGCCATAACCGCCGCACCGATCTGGCACAGGCCCACGCCGTGTCCCCAGCCACCGCCGTCCAGGATAAAACGCAAAACCGTTCCGTCTGTATCTCGCTCGGTGGTGACGACAAACGCGCTGGAGAGTAAGTGCGTGGGCGAAAGCCAGCGGCGAATTTCCAGCTCCTTACCGACAACCACTGTGCGCAGCGAGCCTTCGATTTTGAGACGATAGATTCTTCCGGACGGGCCGCGCGCCATAGGCTCAAGATTTTGCAGAATGCCGAAGTCGATACCGGATTTTGCCTTAAGAATTTCCTCCAGCTCTTCTCTGGTGTAGACACCCTGCCAGCGATAGAAATTCAACGTTTCCAGATCAAACGCGGGCAATATCCGCTGCAGGGTTTCCTGATCATTTGTGTTGCAGTAGGCGGCCGGTCTTGATCGCAGCCAGGCGGCCGCTTCTTCCTCCGAGGCGACAGGGGTCTGCTTTTCCGCATGGTCGGTTCTGCCGGCAAGATAGGAGAAAGACACATTCTCCCAGGCCGTCGAAAAAACATCCGTCTGTCCGCCGCAGCATTTGTGGTAGCGTGCGTCGCAGATTCGACCGCCGCTTGTCAGGAATATTCCGCGCGTGGCGTCGATGGCCCGGGCGACATTTTCAGAGATGATTCTGGTGACGCCCTGATACCGCTGGCAGTGGTCGTCGGCACAGACGTCGAAACCCTGATGATCATTCACGTCCTGCCAGACCAGAATTTCGTCTTCTTTTTGCCGGGGCAGAGTCCGGAGGGATTCCTTTTTCGCCAGCATTGCCACAAGCCAGCTGCGCGCTGTAATAGCCTGCGCTTTGAGAAAAGCCAGGGGGGCTCCTGCTGCCATTTCCGACGAGATCACCGAGGCGAGGTATTCTTCGAGGGAGATGATATTGATGAGATTGAAGGTGGTCTCGCTGTGTCCCGACAAAAGAAGCGCGCCGCGAAAAGATTGCTCCTGGACTCTCTGCCAGTGAAAATCGATGCCGATTTTTACATCCAGGACAGTAAAATAAATTGCGGTTGACGCATCAGGCGTCAGGAAAATTTCTTTTTGACGAATGATCTCCCCGCCGCCGGAAGCAGCAAGAATGATCTGCCCGTTTGCGGCGCGGACGGAAAGCTCGCCTGTAACAACGCGGCCGTCCGGCAGAAAAAAAGAACCTGTGAGCTTCAGCCGGGCTTCGGGGGAATCTTGCAATAGGGCTACTTTAATTTTCGGTTCGCAATCGATCATGCCTTCATCCGTGTGGTTAAAATGTTATTGGTTTTTCTAGAAGCAATGAGAGGATAAGTCAAGAAAGTTATCGACTCTTTTTATCATACCTTTTCCCGGAAAAAGTCTGTATGAAAATAGGGTCCTGGTTTTTTCAGACTATGGCCGAAATTATCTGCAATTATTGAACTTATTGATTGAATATTATTGATTTTCGTGTAAAATGCCGAATAAAAATATCAGGCGGATGCGCATATGGCTCATATTTGGCCCATTGGAGGCGGGAAAGGCGGTTCCGGTAAGAGTTTTTTAACCAGTTCCTTAGGACAGCTATCGGCGGGACTGGGCAGGAAAACGCTGGTGATCGATCTTGATCTGGGGGCGGCCAATCTGCATACCCTGGTCGGTGTTCCTTATCCGAAAAAAGGGTTTTCCGATTTTATCCGCAAAAAAACTCTCCAACTGGAAGACACAGTTGTGGAGACGCCTTTTGAAAACCTCTTTCTGATCAGCGGCGCTCACGACAATTTTGATATCGCTAATCTACCTTATGAACAAAAAATTAAAACACTCCGCGCCATCATGAAATTAGACTATGACAGCGTCCTGCTGGATTTGGGCGCCGGGACATCTTTCAACACGCTTGACTTTTTCCTGATCTCGCAACACGGCATTTTTATCACCACACCGGAACCGACATCCATTGAAAATGTTTATCGGCTGATTCGCTCCATTTACTTCCGCCGGATTCGATACTGCTTCAATGTGACGGATTTCAAAGCGCTGGAGGACGAGGTGGTCATCCAATTTGGCGATGGTTCCTTCAATAAGCCTGAGTGCATGATCAAAGTCATTGCGGATGTGTATCCGGAAAAATACGAGCAACTGCAAGATGTGTTCAGTGCGTTTCGATTCAAGCTCATTATCAATCAGGTGCGTAAACATGACAACGCCGCGCTTGGGATGCAGATGAGCAGAATGATCGAGAAGCATCTGGGACTGCATATCGAGTTTGCAGGCAACGTGGCGTATGATGATCACGTTCATGACGCGATTTGTCAGCGGGTGTCTTTTCTGGACCGCTATCCCTGCACCAGAACCGCGTGTGACCTCCATGAAGTGGGCAAGCAGATTGTTCAGCCTGGCGGCCAGCAATTAATGTTCCGCTATCTGTAAGGAAAGCCATCAACCCCGGCCGTCAGGCAACGGCAACGGAGATTTTGCATGCCCAAATGTTTTGCGCAGTTAAACTATTATGAAGTGCTGGACATCAAACCGGACGCAATGGCGTTTGAAATACGCCATGCTTATAACGCCGCGCTGCAGGTCTATCAGCCCAGTTCGCTCGCGAGTTATTCTTTTTTCCCCGAGGATGATAGACAAGAGATCTTGTCTATCATCGAGACAGCATATCGGACACTGATCAGTGACCAGGCCAGGAAAGATTACAATGAAGAATTGATCCGTAGAGGAGAGCTCGGCGTAAGAAATGAAGCCACGTCGGCCGCTAAAAAGCCGGTGAGTATTTTTAATATCAGTCGCAACCCTGCCGCCAAAGTTGCTTTAACGAACAATGAAACATTAAAAAGTAAGATCAGTCAAAGTCAGCTGATTGGCGATATTTTGGCACAGAATGAATTATGCGGAGCAGACTTGAAAAGAATCCGTACGGAGCTTGGGGTGCTTATTGAACAAATCGCGCAGGAGACGAAAATACGACATGATCATTTGCGCAGTATGGAAGAAGATCATGTTGCGCGCCTGCCGGCAGCCGTTTTTCTCAAGGGATTTGTCAAATCATATTTGAAGTGTTTGTCTCTTGAACCGGTGGAAGAACTCAGCGCCCGTTATATGGATACCGTCGCGCGCTTGCCGCAAAAGTAAAATTTTTCGCGCAAGCTACGGGGAATACGCCTACTGCTGAATTTAGAAAAAGGAGGGAAACATGGAAGCAGATACCATTAAAACATCGCAAGGAGACCTTGTCATCAGTTTTCTTGGACACGGTTCATTGATGATGACCTATGTCGGGAAAGCAATCCATATTGATCCGGTTTCGTCGGAAGCGGATTACGCGAAATTACCCAAGGCGGATATGATTTTGATCACCCATGAACATTATGATCATCTGGACCTGAAGGCCGTCAACAGTATTAAAACCGCCGCTACAAAAATCGTCGGTACGTCCGAGGTCGCCAGTCAAATACCCGGCATTGTGGTTATGAAAAACGGTAATCTGCAAACGGTGGATGGTTTGCAGATTGAGGCCGTACCCGCCTACAATATCGTCAATATGCACGCGCCGGGGAAACCGTTTCACCCCAAAGGCGTCGGCAATGGCTATATTGTCACCTTCGGCGACAAGCGCCTCTATATTGCCGGGGATACGGAAAACACAACGGAGATGAAGGAACTCCGGAATATCGATGTCGCGTTTCTGCCGATGAATCTGCCTTATACCATGACGCCGGAAATGGTCGCCGACGCGGCCAAAGTGTTCAAGCCGAAGATTTTGTATCCCTATCACTATGGCGAGACGGATACAGCCAGGCTGGTTGCTCTGCTTAAAGATACACCGGGCATTGAAGTTCGCATTCGGAAGATGAAATAGATGACCCTATCTTTACTTAAGAGCTTTTGCTTTTTCCAACAGGGCTATATCTTCAGCATCAGTGTGCTCAAGAACAATGCCGTGCGGTATGGCCTTGCCTTGCAAATCCACATGAACAAAACTTAAGAATCCGTCCAGGCATGACTGATCGCTGACGTTGTCCAGCACTTTAACATAAGAAACCAGTCGCGTTCTTGACGCCAGCACAACTTTGCTTTCCAGCCGGATGATTTCCCGCTTCTCACTGGTTTTTTGAAAAGCATGCCGTGCACGTTGATGCAGACGATATTTTCGGGATGGGTGAGGCTGGCGGCGGCAATGAAACCCGCTTCGACAAACCACATGGCCGTTTTGCCCGCAAACAGCGTGCCGTGATGGTTGAGATCTTCACTTTTTACCAGTCTGCAGATGCTGTGCGTTTTCAGTTTCATAAGATATTCTCCTTTTTATCTTTCCCATCCGTAGCGAAAGATCACTTGCCTGTCAATTGGATTCGACGCTGTTTTGATCCGATGTTTGTGATGAGCGCGCGGGCCATGACGGCAGAACTATTTGAATCATCGTTTAAAGTGTGTTAAGCCACTTTTACAAGTTACATCATTTATTTATCGTTGCGGAGATCGAGCGGATGAGTGTCTTTGAATACGTGGCATTAGATGAAAAAGGACGGCAACGCAAAGGTTTCGTGGATGCCCCCGGCGTTTCATTGGCCAGGCAGCAGTTGCGCGAGGAAGGGATTTATCCCGTCGAAATCCATCAGGCCCGGGAGAAAAAAAGTTCAGCCCTGTCCGGTATGTTGGAAGTCGGTTTTCTGCAAAAGGTTTCGGCCAAAGAAGTTTCGATTTTTACCCGCCAGCTTTCCACCCTGTTGGGCGCGGGTATTCCTTTGGTACCGTCTTTTTCTGTATTACTCGCGCAAACTAAAAATCCACTCCTGCAAAAAATCATGGCGCAGATCCGGGCCGATCTTAATGAAGGAAAAAGTCTGACGGCAAGCATGGAAAATTTCCCACGTATCTTTCCGCCTTTTTACATCAATATGGTCAAGGCTGGCGAAGCTTCCGGCACCATTAATTTAGTTTTGGAGCGTCTGTCCGATTTCAGTGAAAGCCAGCAGGCACTGATGAGCAAAATCCGCTCCGCTCTGGCCTACCCACTGATTATGCTGCTGGTTGGCTCGCTGGTTATTTTTTTGCTCATGACTTTTGTGGTTCCAAAAATTACAGGAATTTTTACCGACATGAAACAAACGCTGCCGCTGATTACGATCATCCTGATTGCTGTCAGTAATTTTCTGAAATCTTTCTGGTGGCTGATTTTTCTTCTCATCCTGTCCGGAATTGTCTCCTTTAAATACCTGACGGCAGGCACGCAGGCAGGCCATCGTTTCTGGGACTCGGTTCGCCTGAAAGCACCCGTCTGGGGTTCGGTGAACCTCAAAATCGCCATTGCGCGATTTTCGCGGACGCTGGCGACGCTCCTGCAAAGTGGTGTCCCGCTTTTGGCGGCCCTTGAAATTGTCCGCAACGTGGTCAATAATATTTACATCGGCGAGACCATCGCGAAAGCGGCGAAAGAAGTGGAAGAAGGTCAGAGCCTGGCTGCGCCACTGGCCGCAAGCGGCCTCTTTCCGCCGATGGTGACGGAAATGATCGCCGTTGGAGAGCAAAGCGGTTCGCTGGAAAAAATGCTCAACCGGATTGCAACAGCCTATGAAACGGAGGCGCAATCGGATATTCTGGTGATGACGTCTTTGCTGGAACCGCTGATGATTCTAGCAATGGGCTTGATTGTCGGATTTATTGTTGTGTCCATTTTGCTGCCGATATTTGAAATGAACCAACTCGTAAGATAGAAAAACAAGAGGATCGATTATGAAAAAATACAGAGAAAAAAGAAAAAGGGAAGCCGGGTTTACACTGATTGAGTTGATGGTGGTCATTATCATTTTAGGCGTATTGGCCGGGTTGATTATTCCCCGCGTGATGGGCCGTCCCGATGAAGCGCGCCAGACCAAAGCGAAAATGCAGATTGAAAGCCTTGAGTCGGCGTTAAAACTTTACAAGCTCGACAACGGCAGTTATCCCACGACGGAACAGGGTCTGAAAGCTTTAGTGGAAGCGCCTACGGCCGGCAATCTACCCAGAAACTGGCGGGCCGGCGGCTATCTGGAAAAAGGGAAGGTGCCCAAAGACCCCTGGAGCAATGAATTTATTTATGTCAGTCCCGGCAGCCACGGAGACTTTGATTTGACCAGTCTGGGTGCCGACGGAGAAGCTGGTGGAGAAGGTGTCAATAAGGACATCAATAACTGGGAAATTGAATAAGCAAGGTTTTACGCTGGTCGAGTTGCTCGTGGTGATTGCGCTTGTCGGAATCATTCTGGTGATGGCTGTACCCGTTACTCGCGATATTTTAACCGCCAGCAGTCTTAAAAAGGCGTCTAGACAGCTCATTGGCCTGGAGAGGAAGCTGCGCGTGGAGGCGGTCCGCGATCAGGTTGACTATATCCTCCTTCTGGATATTCCCGGCGCGAGCTACTACGTGATCACGCCTGATATGACCCCGGAAAAGCAAAATGACGTCAAAAAGAACGCGAAAAAATTTCCCGCCGGGGTTGCCGTTTTGGATATTATCAACCAAAAAAACGAAAAGATTGCGGAGGGCGTTGTAAAAATAAAATTCGGCAAGAATAATATTTGTCCGCCTTTGGTGATTCATTTGGCCGAAGATGAAGACCGTATGACGCTGGTCGTTAATCCCTTTTTAGGGGTAACAGCTGCTTATGATCAATACGTAGAGATTTCGCTGGATGATGGTTTAGGTAAAAATGCTGCAAAATGAGGGCAGGCAATGTTTAAGGAAAAGGCCGGATTTACGCTTCTGGAAGTCATGATCGCCATGGCCATTTTGGCGATTGCGCTGGTGGCGGTTTTTCAGATGCAATCGCAGAGTATTTCCATGGCCGGCGAGTCACGTTTTATGACCACGGCGTCACTTTTGGCTCAGAGTAAAATGGCCGATATTGAGGCCGTTAAACCGCTTGGCAACCTAAGTCAAAAAGGTGATTTTGCGCCTGACCATCCCGAGTACGCCTGGACAATCCAAGTGACGGATACTCAAATAGCCAAGCTCAAAAGAATTGAAGTAAACGTCTTTCATCAGGTGCTGATCCGGGGCGGCGCTTACCAACTTGTTTTCTACAAGACGAGCGGGATGTGACCTATGTCTGACAGGCTGTCCGTCCATCATCACGATTCGCGTGGCTTTACCCTTCTGGAGATTTTGATTGCCATCTCCATTCTGGCCATTGTGCTCACGACGATCTATGCCGCCTACAGCGGGACGTTGACGGTTATCAAGGAACTGGATGACGACTCCCGCGCGTATCAAATGGCGCGTACCACACTGGACAGAATGAGCAGGGATCTATCCTCCCTGCAGCGCTTTGGAGATGCCTTTGTTCTGCAATCTGAAAAAAGCAGGATCGGCAACCACGAATTCGGCTCGATATTTTTCTGGTCGGCGGCTCATCTTGTTTTTGACGAAGACGGACGATCCGGCCCTCCGGCTTCGATTGCCTATTTTATCAAAGAAGCTAAAGACGGCGGTTTTTCACTCTGGCGTTCCGATGTCGCAGGAGCCAAACCTTCCACGGACAGGAAAACCGACAGCGGATTGATTATTTGTCAGAACCTTCAGGGTATCAATTTGAAATTTTACGATGAAGGCGGCAGGGATTATGATTCCTGGGATACAACGTCTTTGTCGGAGCCGCAAAAAGGCAAGCCTCCTGCGTTGGTTCAAATCGAGCTGATTCTGATAAACGCCCGTGATGCTGAAAAGCCATATAAGTTTATAACCAAAGTGTTCCTGCCGGTGAGAAAATGAAGCGATTGAACAAAATTTCACAAAACCAATCGGGCATCGCGTTGATAACCGTGATATTGATTATCAGTATTCTGGTGGCCGCCGCGCTGGAGTTGAACCGGTCGTCACGCGCCGATATCTATTCTGCCGCCAATATCAGCGACGGCCTCAAGCTCACCTATATTGCCAAATCGGGTTTTTACGGGGCGGCGGCTTTGCTCGCCAATTCCAAAAATTCTTATGAAACCCTGAGTGACGACTGGGCCAACGCCCAGGTTTTATCCGCCCAGTCCAAAGTCCTGTTTACCAACGGTTATTTCACAGTGAGCATTGAAGACGAGCAAGGGAAAATTCCGCTCAATAAACTCGTGACTGGCAGCGTTGTGAATGTCGATATTAAAGATATGCTGCTGCGGCTTCTGAAACAGTCGGAATTCAAACTGAATGAACGCAAGGCGGCGGAAATTGTTGATGCGATCATCGACTGGATAGATGCTGACGATACGCTTTCCGCTTCGGGCGCGGAAAGCTCCTATTACAGGTCATTGGCTACGCCCTATGCCGCGAAAAACGCACCGTTGGATTGCATTGAGGAATTGCTTATGGTAAGAGGCATCACAAGTGAAATTTTTTCCGGGACAAAAGACAAACCGTCCCTGCGAGATCTGGTAACCATTTACGGTACGGGGAAGATCCATATCAACACAGCGCCCAAAATGGTTTTACGCGCCCTTGATTCCAGGATCACTCCCGAATTGGCCGATAAAATGGATAAATACAGAAGAGCTAAAGGCAATAATCTGGTGGATCCCTTGTGGTATAAGAATGTGTCCGGCATGGAAAACATGGAAATAAAACAGGATTTGATTGGCGTGGCGAAAAGCAATTGCTTCAGGATTTACGCAACCGGGGTGGCCGATAAGATGGAACAGAACATCAGCGGCGTTTTGCAGCGGTCGCCTTTCCAGATCATGAGTTGGAGGCAGGATTAATGCAGCAGACGATTCTCGGTCTGGATATTGGATCTGACTCCATCAAAGCCGTTTTGGCGCAAGCCTCCGGTCGGATGGATACCCGTATTCTCGCTTCCGAAATCGTGCGACTCGAAGGCGGCATTGATCTGGAAGCGGCGTTAACGAAAATAGCCGAGATGATCCGCCCGATGGCGCCGTCAAGGATTCGCTGTGTGGTGTCCCTGCCGCCCTCGGATGTTATGTTTCGTCAAATCCGCCTGCCTTTCCGTGATGAAAGTAAAATCAAGAAAACCCTGCCTTTTGAATTGGAGCCGCTCCTGCCTTTGCCTATTGAAGAAGTTGTTGCCGACTATGTGCATCTTCCCGACGGCGGGCTGCTTACGGCCGCCGTTGGAAAAGAAAGAATACAGAAAGTCCTTTCGGCGGTAGAGGCGCACTTAGGTGAGGTAGCCTTCATCGACATTGCAACGGCTGCTCTGGCTTTGCCGCTTTTGGAACAAGAAGCTTTAACCGGCGCGGGCATTCTTCTGGATATCGGCGCCTCTTCCACCTTTGCGGTATTTTATGAAAAAAACGCGCTGGTCCAGATACGCTCTTTTACCTTTGGAGGAAACACGATCACCCGCGCCCTGGCTGAGGATTTAGCTTGTGATTCTACAGAGGCTGAATCCGTAAAAATTAGCGCCGCCTATGGAACAAAAACCGACGGGACCCTGGCCGCTTGCCGTACATTTTGTGTCTCGCTTGCCAATACCGTTGAATTGATGCGGCTCAATGAAACGCTGCATAGCCCACCTGCCGAGCTTTTGGTCACCGGAGGCGGCTCTTTATTTAAACCATTGATAGATGATCTGGAAAAAACTTTCGGCACGCCTATCAAGGTTCTCGATTTTGGCAGGTCCGGACAGCTGGAAATTGACGAAAAGCTGCAAGACCTCTATTCGCCGCCTATCATGAATACGGTGCTCGCGACTGTGAAAAGAGCCTTTGCTTCGCGCAAATCCTTTAATTTCCGGCAGGGGAAATTTGCGGCAAAAAGTGTCCGCGGCGATCTCGGAAAACAATTCAAGTGGGGAGCAATTATTGTCGGGATTATTTTATTTTTGGCGGCGGTTGATCTGTTCCTTGATTATCAATGGCAGGCGAAGCAGGCGGGCAACCTTAAAAATCAGATCAGCATGATTTTTAAAAAGCATTACCCCCAGGCTCAAATGGTTGATCCGGTCGCACAGTTGCGAACGAAGCTTGCCGAAGACAAAAAAACGTATGGCATGGATGACGGTGGTTCGGGAGTAACCGTTCTGGAGTTATTAAAAGACATGTCGGGCTTTATTTCACCCGCGATGGATATTATTCTCACCCATATGCATTATGAAAACAATATCGTTCTGCTCACAGGCGAAGCAAAAAAAATTGAGGATGTGGCGAACGTAAAAAATGAACTTCTGAAATCAAAATACTTCAAAAATGTTGCGATCAACTCAACCAGTCTGGCTAGGGAAGGCGCCAAATTGAATTTTGATTTGAGGATTGAACTGAGATGATGAAAGCCACCTGGACAAAGTTGGATAGCAAACAGCGTTACCTTGTTGCCATTTGCGTAGCTGTGGTGGCCATCGCCCTGTTGCTTACGTTTGCCGTTTTTCCGATATGGGACGCTAAGGCCAAAATGAAGAAAACCATCGCGACCAGTTCAAAAAAACTCGAGGAAATGATTAAAATCGATTCTGACTTTGCCGTTCAGGATGCTAAAGTATCCCGGATCAAAAATGCGATTGCCTCACGCCGCGCCGATTTTACACTGTTTGCTTATCTGGAGAAAAAAGCTGTTTCGGCC
>JANYAF010000242.1 GCA_025355175.1 Deltaproteobacteria bacterium
TGAAAAAAGAAAAAAACGCCGTGATTCTGGCTCATAACTATCAACTGCCCGAGGTCCAGGATGTGGCCGACTTTGTCGGCGATTCACTGGGACTGAGCATGACTGCGGCGAAAACCGACGCGGATGTGATTGTATTTTGCGGCGTTCACTTCATGGCGGAAACGGCGAAAATTCTATCGCCGGATAAAATAGTATTGCTCCCCGACCGGAAAGCCGGTTGCCCGATGGCGGATATGATTGACGCGGAGGGCCTCATAGCCTTGAAGGTTGAACATCCTCAGGCGGCGACGCTTTGCTATGTCAATACGTCCGCTGAAGTGAAAGCGCATTGCGATTACTGCTGCACGTCGGGAAACGCGCTGAACATGGTGCAGCATATTCTAAAAAGTCACGACGAGATCATTTTCGTTCCTGATAAATATCTGGCTCAATATGTTTCCGTACAGGTCGGACGTCCGTTTATTACCTGGGAAGGTTTCTGCCCAACGCACGCCCGAATTCTGCCGGAAGATATTATGCGTGCCCGCAAACTTCATCCACAGGCTAAAGTATTGGTGCATCCTGAATGCACGCCGGAATTGACCAGGCTGGCTGACATGGTCGCTTCCACAGAGAAAATGTGTGATTATGTTCACGAGAGCAGCACGATGGAATTTATCATCGGCACGGAAATCGGCATTATTCACCGGATGCAGAAAGAGAATCCGTCGAAACATTTTTATCCGGCATCCCCAAAAGCGGTTTGCCCGAACATGAAACGGATCAACCTGGAAAAGATTCTCGGGTCGCTCACGGATATGGATTATCAAATTACCGTCCAGGAAGAGACGATGCGTCAGGCCAGGGGCGCGATCGAAAGAATGCTGAAAATTATTTGAGATCAATTTTATGAAAAATAATTCACTTGATATTGTCCATACCCAATACCTTACCTTTGCCGAACCACCCGATATGTTGCAGCTCAAATCAGGCCGCCGTATCGGCCCCGTCACCCTGGCTTATGAAACCTACGGCAAGCTCAACCCGGCTAAATCGAACGCTATTTTAGTTTGCCACGCGCTTTCAGGAGACGCTCATGCCGCCGGAATCCACAAGGACGACAAGACCCCCGGTTGGTGGGACGACATGATTGGACCGGGTAAGGCGCTGGACACTCGTCTTTATTTTGTGATTTGCTCCAACGTAATCGGCGGATGCAAAGGCAGCACGGGGCCTTCGTCGATCAATCCTGAAACGAGCAAACCTTATGCGCTGGATTTTCCGTTGATTACCATCGCGGATATGGTGGAAGCCGAGCGCCACTTAATCGACCATCTCGGCATTGAAAAACTTCTTTGCGTCATCGGCGGCTCGATGGGCGGTATGCAGGCGCTGCAATGGACTTCAGCCTACCCCGGACGTGTGCTGTCCGCAATTCCGATCGCCACGGCATTGAAACATTCGCCGCAACAAATTGCCTTCAACGAAGTCATTCGGCAATCCATCATGGCGGATCCGGCTTGGCGCAAGGGTTACTATTACGAACACGGTCAGCCGGAAAACGGCCTGGCGGTGGCGCGCATGATCGGTCACATCACCTTTATGAGCGATCAGTCCATGGAAGAAAAATTTTCACGTAAACTTAAAAATGACAACCTCAGCTTTCAGTTTGTAGATGACTTTGAAGTGGAAGGCTATTTGCGCTATCGCGGGTATAATTTTGTCAAGCGTTTTGACGCGAATTCGTATCTCTACATTACCAAGGCCATGGACTATCTTGATCTCTCCGGTGAAAACTTTATCCCGGACATCAAAAAAACCACCATCCGATTTCTTGTGATTTCATTTAAGTCCGATTGGCTCTACCCTTCCCATCAATCCCAGGAAATTGTCCGTCTTTTAAAAAGAAAGCACGCCTACACGACCTATTTCGATCTGATCTCGACTTACGGCCATGACGCTTTTTTGATCGAGATTGACGACGAAACAAGACTGATTAAAAATTTCCTGGCCAACATTGAGCACTAAAAGGAAAAGAATAAAGGCATGAAACCTGATCATAAAATTATTGCGGACCTTGTTCATGAGGGAGCGCATATTTTAGACTTGGGCTGCGGCAATGGCGAACTGCTTTCCCTTTTGCGGCAACATAAAAACGCCCTGGTGCAAGGCATCGAACTGGATGAGGATCAGATGCACACCTGTGTTGAAAACGGCCTCACCGTCCTGCAAGGCGACATTGAGACCGGCCTGGAGGATTATCCCAACCAGTCATTTGACTATGTGATTCTCAATCAGATCATGCAGGAAATTAAAAAAGCGGATTTCGTCATTCAGGAGGCGCTGCGCATCGGACACAAGGTCATTGTCGGCTTCCCTAATTTCGCCCATCTTTCGGCGCGCACAACCCTTTTCCTGCATGGCAGGACGCCGATCAATGAAGCTCTTCCCTATTACTGGTTTGAGACGCCCAACATCCGTTTCCTGACGATTTGGGACTTTGTTGATTACTGTGAAAAAAAGAACATTACAATTGAACAAAAATATTTTCTGGGAAAGTCAGGACTCATTCATTTCCTGCCCAATTTGTTTGCACAGAATGCTCTCTTTGTCCTTGCCCGACCCTGAATCAACCACCTCGCGAGCTCGCTGTCGAGGTATGAAACAAACGTCATTATATCGCGAGCAAGCTCGCGGAGAATTAACGCTCGTCCTGCAACAGCGGGATTAAAAAGAAATGGAAAACATATGGACAAGAAAGTTTTAACCTCGTCTAAGTTGCCCGTTTTGGGACCATACGCCACCGCCATGGAGGCAGGCGGCTTTATTTTCATATCGGGACAATTGCCGCTCAATCCGGCAACCGGCGAAGTTGTCATGGATATTCAGCCGGCCGCCCGTCAGGTTTTAACAAACATCCAGACCCTCCTTGAAGAAAACGGCTTGTCCCTGAAAAATATTATCAAGACAACCATTTTTTTAAAAAACATGGGCGACTTCGCCGCCGTCAATGAGATTTACGCCGGTTTTTTCCCCAGTGAGCCGCCCGCACGCTCGACCGTGGAAGTTGCCGCTCTGCCCAAAGGCGCGCCGCTGGAAATTGAAGCCGTCGCGGTAAGGAATTAATTATGGCTAAAATACTGTCCGTCAATATCAGCGGTGAAAAATGTGAAAAAAAGCACAACATTGGAGCCTGCCACGCCCTGATCGAACAGGGATTGGAGAACGACGCTCATATCGGCATGGCCATTCGCCAGATCAGCTTACTGGCCTCTGAAAGTATCGAAAAAATCCGTCAGAAGGGTTTAAATGTCAATTACGGTGACTTTGCCGAAAACCTGACCACACAAGGCATCGAACTTTACACATTGCCTTTGGGCACAAAAATTAAAGTCGGCTGTGATGTGCTTCTGGAAGTCACGCAAATTGGAAAGACGTGCTTGGCGCCCTGCGCGATCTATCATGCCGTCGGCGATTGCGTCATGCCCAAAGAAGGCATTTTCGTCCGCGTTTTATCGGATGGCATGATTGCCGTCGGTGATGAAATAACCGTGGTTTAATCTTACAAGGAGTTAATAATGAAAGCTTTTATCGACCCACCTGAGTCTATTCCCTTTTATCTTAAGATTGGCATCTGGATTTCTAAAAAAGTCACCGGCCGCGACCTTTTGCCGGCCAAGCTTCTGTCCTGGTATCCCAAGGTAGCCATCAGCTCCGGCATTATGGAATCCCTGGTTGCACATAAAGATTTAAACCTGGACAAACGGATTCTCAAACTAGTCCGCTTGCGAACTTCATTTTCCGTCGCCTGTCCTTTTTGCATCGATATGAATTCTTATGATTATGATCAGTTTGGAATCACCCCCCAAGAGCTGGCGGCTTTACAAGGAAAGATTGAGATTGCAGTGGTGGAAACATTTTCAGTGCGCGAAATCATCGCCATGGAATATGCCGTTTTAATTTCCCGCGCGCCATTGTTGTTTGGGCAAGACTTCGTTGATAAACTGAAAGCAAATTTTAACGAGAGGGAAATCGTGATTCTGGCTTCCACCGCCGCGCAGGTCAATTACTGGGCAAGACTGTTACAAGCCCTGGGCGTTCCTCCAGCCGGATTTTCAGGTCAATGTGAACTTTAACCACCAGGCTTATTTCAATCGGGTTGCCAACTCTAAAAATTGTCAGAATTGACTATTAGGGATAGAAAGAGAGTAACGGAAGAGGGGAACTACCCGATGGAAGAACCCCACCCGGAGATGGGGTTCTTCTTCCGTGCTTTTTTAAAAAATGGAGATCGCGTGTATAGAGAGCGATCATCATCTGTTCGCTAATTTCCCCAGGCATTCTTGCCTACACACCGATCCAGTTTCGGATCCATCAAGGGCAACACCTTTTCTGCCGGGATTTCCCATGACGGCCCGACATTCGATGCATTTTCGTACCAATGGTAAGGTGGCATATTGAAAGATACCTTCTGGTCTACCGGCGGCACCCATTCGGCTACCCGGAAACCCTGGATTGCCTTGTGGTCGCAGGGCCGCATCTTGATAATCCGGCCATTGACATACTGATAGGTGTCCCCTTCCCAGACTTTGATGATCTTCTCGGGATCGGTGCTCTTAGCCCGCTCCATCACGCTGAAAAGCCAATAAACCTGCTGCGTCCAATGCCCAAGTGTTCCCATCGGATGCCGGAATAGAGGGCTGTCGTAAGGTGCCGTCTTCCACTTCTTTTGCCATCCATCGTTCCAGGCCTTATAATATTTGATCATGCCGGGAGAGTTGAACGCCTGCCCCGCTTTGTCAAAATGTTTGATATTGACCAGGCCTTTGGTCCCTTCCACGCCGATTTCGTTGAGCATGTTCGGTTCATCCAGAAAGAGATTGGCAAAAGGCAGCATAATGCCCATCTGACGAGCCTGCTTCAGCAGGTTTCCTGCATCGGGGAGCCAGTCGCCCGTCCAAACAACCTCGGCGCCGGAGGCCTTGATCTTTTCGAGATAAGGGGCAAAATCCGTGAGGAAAAGCTTATGGTAATCTTCTCCCACGATTTGCGCCTCAGGGTAGTATTCCTTGAGACCATTTTTGAATCCGTCGGCCATACCCCGGCCAAAGGAGTAATCCTGGCAAAGGATATAGAATTTCTTTTCCTTCTTGCGAATCTGACCGTAATAATAGGCCATGCCGCGGCCAATGGACTCGGTAGTATCGGAGCTCATGAAGGAATATCGATTGAAGTTTGTCGCATCCTGAAGCTCATCCGACAGGGCGCCGACATTCTGGCCAATGACTTTATATTTACTGGCCACCTCGTTGATGATCTTCTGGATATTACTGCCCGATGTGCCCAGCAGGACATGGACTTTCTCCTGGAGAACCATACGTTCGCAGATCTTCTTGGCCTGATCCGGCTTGGACATGCTGTCGGCTTTGAACAAGGCGATCTTCTTCTTCTTGCCGTCCACAAAGATACCGCCCCGCTGGTTGATATCGTAGGCGGCAAAAGTCACACAAGCCCAGGCGAGTTCGCCGTTCAGTGCGCCGGGACCGGAATGGGGCCATACCACGGCGATCTTGATGGTATCGCCCTCAGGATTGACCCATTTGGCCGGGTCATAGCCGGACATATTGCCCATTTTGCTGGCATCAAAAGCCGCGTTGGGTTTGGACCATGTTTCAACTGCATCCGATTTAGTAGCCGCTTTGGCTGTCTGGGCCTTTTTTTCCGCTTTCTGGGCCATGGCTGGAGACGGGCGATATACCGCCATAGCAAAAAGTAGAAAAATACCCATGAGAATCGCCAAACTCTTCCTAAATATTTTCATTTTCATTTCCCTCCTCAAGTATCACAATTTTCAACTCCGTAAAAAGACCACCCTATGATGATCACGTTTACGCATGATTGCCGCATTGAAGTTAACTGGCCTGACCAATCACCTCCCCCCTCTTCGTTTTTTGCATTCCCTGTAATCAATACCCTATCGGTTCTCTATACGGTACATCCTTCTTCACATCTTCAATCGTGACCCGGGGATGGATCTGGGCCAGATACATCTCTTTGGTCACCGGATCGAACCGGAATAACCCTTTCGTGGAAAGCAGCATCGTCGGACCTGTACCCTGTTTTATCGGAAGGCATGATTGCCGTCGGTGATGAAATAATTATAGTTTAATAATGGACAACGGAAGAGCGGAGCTACCCGATAGAAGAACCGCACTCGAAGGCGGGGTTCTTCTATCGGGCTTCTTTTAAAAATGGAGATCGCGTGTATGGAGAGCGATCATTATCTGTTCATTAATTACCCCAGGCATTCTTGCCAACACACCGATCCAATTTCGGATCCATCCAGGGCAACACCTTTTCTGCCGGGATTTCCCAAGTCAAATCGCCGACGTTCGACGATTCTTTGAACCAGTTGTAAGGGGGCATATTAAACGATGCTTTCTGCCGGGCTGGCTCCACAAACTCGGCCACTCGGAAACCCTGAATTGCCTTATGATCGCAGGCCCGCATCTTGACAATACGTCCGTTGGGATACTGATACGTGTCTCCTTCCCAAACCTTAATGATCTTCTCGGCATCAGTGCTTTTTGCCCTTTCCATGACGCTGAAGAGCCAGTAGACCTGAAGTGTCCAATGCCCGAGTGTTCCCATGGGGTGTTTATAGATGGGGGTCTTGTAGGGCTTGGAATCCCATTTTTGCCAGGCGTCGTTCCATGCCTTGTAATACTTGATCATGCCGGGATTTATGAAGGCCGGGCCGGCCTTGTCAAAGTGCTTGATGTTGACCAGGCCTTTTGTGTTATCCACACCAATCTCCTCCAGGAAGTCCGGGTTATCGATGAAAAGGTTCGCAAAGGGCAGCATGACTCCCATCTGCCGAGCCTGTTTCAGGAGGTTCGCTGCATCGGGGATCCAGTCTCCCGTATAGACAACCTCGGCGCCAGCGGCCTTGATCTTCTCGAGATAAGGGGCATAATCCGTGATGAAAAGCTTATGGTAATCTTCTCCCACGATTTGCGCCTCAGGGTAGTATTCCTTGAGACCCATCTTGAAGCCTTCCGCCATGTCACGGCCGAATGAGTAATCCTGACAGAGGATATAAAACTTCTTTTCCTTCTTGCGAATCTGGCCATAAAAATAGGCCATGCCCCGACCAATTGAATAGGTGGAATCAGAACTCATGAAGGAGTATCGACCGAAATTCGTCGCGTCCTGGAGTTCCTCGGAGAGGGCGCCGACATTCTGGGAGATGACCTTGTAACGGTTGCCTACCTCGTTGGCGACCTTCATCAGGTTGCTCCCCGAGGTGCCGATGATGGCATGAACCTTATCCTGGAGGATCATGCGTTCGCATATCTTCTTGGCCTGATCCTGTTTGGACATGCTGTCCGCTTTGAACAAGGCAATCTTCTTCTTTTTGCCGTCCACAAAGATGCCGCCCCGCTGGTTGATATCGTAGGCAGCAAAAGTCACACAAGCCCAGCCGAGTTCTCCATTCGCCGCCGCGGGACCTGAATGAGGCCAGAAAACAGCGATTTTAATGGTGTCCCCCTCGGGATTCACCCATTTAGCCGGATCCCACTTGGACATATCGCCCATTTTGGCGGCTTCAAAAACTGCGTTGGGTTTGGACCATGTTTCAACTGCATCCGATTTGGTGGCCGCTTTGGCTGTCTGGGCCTTTTTTTCCGCTTTCTGGGCCATGGCTGGAGACGGGCTATATACCGCCATAGCAAAAAGTAGAAAAATACCCATGAGAATCGCCAAACTCTTCCTAAAGTTTTTCATTTTCATTTCCCTCCTCAAGTATCACAATTTTCAACTCCGTAAAAAGACCACCCTATGATGATCGTGTTTACGTATGATTGCCGCATTAAAGCTAACTGGCCTGATCAATCGCCCCTCTTTTCGCTTTTTGCATTCCCTGTAATAGATGTTCTATCGGTTCTTTACGTAATTAAAACTACGCCTTGAGCATTTTCATCATGTTCACGATGGTCAACTCCATCGACAGTTCCCTGCCCGCCGACATGGCCGGGGCAAAACACCTGATAAAATCAATTTCCTCATCCGTTGGGCGAGGCGTCTCCGACAGATCGGGGGCTATTTTCAAATCCCATGGCACATCCTTCTTCACATCCTCAACCGTGACCCGCGGATGGATCTGGGCCAGATACATCTCTTTCGTCACCGGATCGAACCGGAATAACCCTTTCGTGGAAAGCAGCATCGTCGGACCTGTACCCTTCGGGAATAAACCCGATTTATCCCGACTGTCCCCGCCATCCAGATAGCCGGGAGATGTAAAATAATCCAACTTGTTCACGAAACTTCCTCCCAACATCGTGAGCACCGTTCTTTTGGCATAAGAGATGAAGTCGGCAGCGCCGCCCGATCCCGGAAGCCTCATCGTCGGCTTATAATAATCCCCGATGGCGGTGGTGTTCAGATTCCCGTATTTATCCACCTGCCCCACACCAAGGAAGCAGACATCAACAAAACCACGATACGTCATCGTAAAAGCGGAAAAGAGATCCGTCGCATAGGAAAAACCCCGGCAGGAATGGGCATCGGCAATGTGATTCAAGGGGAGAAGCGGCTCGAAATCAATAATCCCCGACTCCATCATCAGCGTCGCATGTGGGGCATACAGGGCCTTGGCCACCGCCCCGGCCGTCGTGGGCAGACCAACGCCCAAAATGACATTTTCATGGTCGTGAATTTCTTTTGCAACGGCAATTACTAAAAGTTCCTGTAGTGTATATGGTTTACTCATAGAGCTTCCCCCTTTCCTTCAACGTTTGCTCAAACTCTGGGAGCGTCATCCCCATATTTCGTTCCTTACCTTCCCGATCCCAACGCGAGGTAAAGGCTGATCCATAATTGGCCGGCGCCGAATAAAATGCCTTGGCTCGAATTCCATCCAGCACCTTGCTGCCGAATTTCTGGATATAATGATCAATGTAAGCCGCGCGGTTCTCACAGCCGAAAACCCATTCATCCATCCAGGCCTTCAGACCGTCCGCCGTGCCGTCGGCCATCATGAACAGGCCGTACATAAACTGGTCCATGTTATAATAACCCAGTACTTCCGTCGGATTTGCTCCCCAGGGAACCTCCACCACCGCATCGACGCGATAAGCGGGAATCAGGGTCAGATGAGGGCTCGATTGGATGACGTCGTGCTCCACAATCTCCTCACAAGAAACGACAATCCGCTTGCTCGCCAGGGCGGCCGCGGCTACGCTGCCCAAAGCGCCCCAGTACTGGGCATTTCCGAATTTATCGCAGCGTTGCACATGAACGATGCAGACATCGGGATTGGCAGCAGGCACCGTCAAGTGGTCCTTACCGGTGTAAGGGCATTTAATAACCCGGAATTTGTCTTCACCCATAAAACTTCTTTTCTTGAAAAGATCCGTGACCATGGCGCCTTCCAGAACCTGGATATAGGAAAAACCGTGCATCCCCGCCATCAGGCGCGCATTGTATTGAAAGTTCGTATAGTCCTCAATTTCTAAGGTACCCGCATTCAATCCCCGCTCCACGGCCGAACCACCCTTCCTGCCCCCGGCCCGTAGACAATATGTTGTCACCAGACGATCCACGCAACCGGCTCCGACAATGGTTTCGACATCGAAAATACCCGATTGCGAATAAAGAGTTAAACCTTTCCTGCCCTGCCTAATAACCTCATAGACAAGTTCGGCACAGCTTCCCACTGTATAATTGCCGATCACCAGTGCGTCACCGTCATGGACGAACTTGTTGATCGCTTCTTTGACACTCATGACCTTACTGTTTACATCCACCATCCATACCTCCTGACGTATATTAATATCTTCTTAGACTTCCAGATATTTTGCACGGACATCTTGATTGTTCCTGAGTTCTTCCACGCTGCCCTGATAGCCGATATGGGCCTTCCCCATCAGATAGACGCGATGGGCAAGCGAGAGAGCCACCTTCAGGTTATGCTCTACCAGCAGAATGGAAACACCGGCCTTCTTATTGATCTCTTCCAGAACATTACGTACTTCCTGAACCATGATCGGCGCCAGGCCTTCCGTCGGTTCATCCACCAAAAGCAGCCTGGGATTGCCCATCAGCGAGCGCCCGATGGCAAGCATCTGCTGCTCTCCGCCGGACAGAAACCGCCCCTGTTGGTTGCAACGCTCCTTCAGCTTTGGAAAATGACTGTAGATGCGGTCGATGGTCCAGACATTGGGATCGTTGGGATTTTTGATCTTCCCGCCCTTGATTCCCAAAAGCAGATTGTCGTAAACGGAGAGTTCGGGGAAGATGCGCCGCTCTTCAGGAACGTAACCAATACCGGCCTTGGCCGCCTTGTACGGGGGTAAACCGGTAATGTCTGTTCCTTCGAAAATCACGTGCCCGGATTTTGACTTGACTAATCCCATGATGGTTTTCAGGGTTGTGCTCTTCCCCATGCCGTTGCGTCCCAGCAGGGCAACCAACTCCCCTTGGGCAACATTCAGGGAAAGCCCCTGTAAAACATGGCTTTCGCCATAGAATGTATTCAGATCTTTGACTTCCAGTAGCATGTTCGCTCACCTCATATTGTTATGTTGTCGTATAGGGCCTCTCAGACTTGAAGATCGCCCAGATAGGCATCCTTCACGTCCTGATTATCACGGATATCGTCAGGCTTCCCTGTCGCCAGAATCTTGCCATAGTGCAGAACGGTAATCCGGTCCGCCAGGGAAAACACAACATCCATATCGTGCTCGATGATGACCACGGTTTTTCCTTCCGTCATCTTCCGGATTAGCGCCACGGCATTATGGGTCTCATCCCGCGACATGCCCGCTGCAAATTCATCCAGTAAGACCAGTTCCGGATCCGTCGCCATGGCCATGCTGATCTCCAGGGCGCGGGATTTGCCGTATGAAAGCATACTTGCGGGCACATTGCGCTCGTTGATCAGGTTCACCCGCTCCAGCATCTTTTCCGTCTCGAGGGTAATATCTTTCATTTTATCGACATACCGGAACAGATTAAAACGAATGCCGTGTTTGGCCAGTATCGCAAGCCGGATATTCTGGAAGGCCGTCAACCGGGTAAACGTACTGGTGATCTGAAAGGAACGTCCCATCCCGATGCGGGCCAGCTTATGCGGCTTGTAACCCGTGATATCCTTCCCTTTGAAAAATACCTTTCCTTTGCTCGGATGGTATGTGCCTGTTATGGTATTGAACAAGGTCGTCTTGCCCGCGCCGTTCGGCCCGATGACGGCATGACGCTCCCCTTCCTCTATCTGCAGGTCGATACCGAATAAAACTTTCAACCCGCTAAAATCATGGTGCAGATCTTTGGTTTCCAATATATTCATGACGTTTTCTCCATTTTAGCCTTGGAAGCGGTATAAGCATGCCATTTCATCTTCATGGTATTAACAACACCCGTAATGCCCGCAGGGGCAAACATGACGACCAGGATGAGGATCACACCCATGACCAGTTCCACGCGGTCTGTGAATCGTTGTGTCAATTCCTCGATGACCTGAAAGACCGCCGTCCCAAAGATGGGGCCGAAGAAACTCCCCACACCACCCACCATGGATGCAATGATGGGAGAGAAGGAGACCATGGCGCCAAGAGAGCCGTCAGCCGATACAAGGTTGTGGAATAATCCATAGAGGCAGCCCGCCAGTCCCGAGAAGGCGCCGGACACGACATAAATGATTGCTTTCGTTTGAGGAATTTTGTATCCGAGATAATCAATTCGCTTTTCGTTATCCCGAATGCCCACCTGGATCTGCCCGAAAGGCGTCTTCGTAAAAAACCACATCAACCACAGGCTCAAGCCCAGCATCACCATGGCAAAGTAGTAAAAGTTTGCCGGTTCTGCCTTCAAGGGAATCGATACCAGTCCGGGAATAGTGAATGCCGGAATGGGAAAGTTTCCGATGCCATCCTCGCCACCCGTAATATGCCGGAGCTTCAGCGCCAGCACATAGAAGAGTTGCCCAAAGGCCAAATGGATCATCGCGAAAGCCGTGCCGCTAACCCGGGTCACTAAAGGAGCTAGAATCAGAGCCAAAAGCATCGCCGCAAGAAAACCAATGCCAATGGCCGGCATAAGCGCAAGGCCGTCGATGTGCTTCAAGGCCAAGGCTGTACCATAACCGCCGGCGCCGAAAAACATGGCGTGGCCGAAACTCAGAAGTCCCGTGTAACCCAGGAGCACATTCACCGCTACGGCATAAGTAGCGAAGATGGCAAATGTCACAAAAACATTTGTATAGTAAACGCCGAACAATTTCGGAAAGATGATAAGGATAGCCAGAAGCACCAACCACAAAATTGGTTTATTTGATTTTTTCATCATTCTTTCACTCCAAATAATCCGTTGGGTCTAATTGCCAGGACGATGGCCATGAAAATAACCATCAGCACCGGCGCCAACTGGGATAGAAACTGAACACCGTAAGAACTGAGGAGGCCAAAGATGATGGAAACAACAAAAGCCCCCGCGAGGCTCCCGAATCCGCCGGTCACGACGACAATGAAGGCATCCATTCCCACCTGATCGGCCAAGCCCGGAAAGACGGTCAGAATCGGCGCGATAACCACACCGGCAATCCCTGCCAGCCAGCAGCCAGCGCCGAAAACAAGCATGAACACTACGGGAATATTGATCCCCAAAGCGTTCACCATGTCTCTGTCGGACACGGCCGCCCGGACGATTTTGCCTAACCTGGTCTTGTAAAGAAGCAGGACCATTAAAGCCAAAACCACCAGGGATATTCCGATGATAAATAAACGATAAATCGGGTAATTCAACCCGCCCAGGTTCACCATCCCTGCAAGGATACCCGGAACCTGGATCGGAAGGCTCTCCGTACCCCAAAAAATCTTGACGAGTCCCAGAATCACCAGGCTGAGACCGAGCGTCAGGATCAATTCACCCAGATGGCCGGAGGCGCGGATACTGCGTATAAAGACTCTCTCCAGAAAAACGCCGAAGATGCCCGTACAGATGGGCGCCACAAACAGACCCAGCCAGAAACTCCCCGTTAGAGCTACGGTCTGGTAGCAAAAATAACCTGACAACATAAAGATGGCGGCATGAGCCAGGTTCAAAATACCCATCATCCCGAAGATGATGGTCAACCCCGAGGCAACGAGAAATAGCACCATGCCATAGGCTATCCCATGTATCCCCTGGGCCACGTACATTGATGTTGTTGGATCCATATCATTATCCTTTCTTCTTAAAGTTCGGGACCACTCCCATTGCCGAATGCAACAAGACAGCCACATAATTTGGTGCCTCTGTGGCACTTCGCCATAGAGGGAATGAAATAATCAAGGCGGTTTTTTACATTTTCATGCCGCCGTCGCAGAAGATGATCTGTCCCGTGATAAATGAACTCTCGTCAGATGCCAGGAATAATGCCAGATTAGCAATGTCCTGCGGAGAGCCTTTACGGTTCATGGGAACGATAAAGGGCAGCATGGCATCCATTTGCTTAATTTGTTCCGGCGGCATATTCTTCATCATGTCTGTCCAGATCATTCCCGGAGCTATCGCGTTGACGTTGACATGCTTGGGGCCCAATTCCTTCGCGGCGGTCTTCGTCATACCGATAACGCCCGCTTTCGTCGCGGAATAGTTGAGCTGGCCGGCATTCCCCAGGGCGCTGGTTGAAGAGATATTAATGATCTTTCCATAGCCTTTTTCCCGCATGACCCGCGCTGCACACTGAATGCCGTAAAACACGCCGGTCAAGTTAACGGCGATAACCGAATCCCACTGTTCGTCCGTCATCTTATGCAGAATGACGTCGCGAGTAATACCGGCATTGTTAATGATAATATCCAGCGTGCCGAATTCTTTAACCGCCGTATCCACCATCTTCTGGACAACCGTTCGATCGGCCACACTCCCGATAACAGCCACAGCCTGTCCCCCATTGGCCTTGATTTTATCCACCACGTTTTTTGCATCTAGCTCATTAACATCATTAACAATAATTTTGGCACCCTCTTCGGCAAACCGTAAAACAATGCCCTCGCCGATACCACGTCCTGATCCGGTCACTATTGCAACTTTATCTTTCAATCTCATGAATAACTCTCCTAATAAATAAATTTTAATTTATACTGTGTAAATTTTAACACCCGGCAACTCTTCGACTTGACCGGTTTTTTCCTTAAACATTTTCGTTAACCTGAGCTACAGGACCTCTCTCCAACAGGAAGCGTTCAGCGCTGCAAGTTCTCGATGACCGTTGCCACGCCCAAGCCCCCGCCGCAGCAGGAACTGAAGCAGCCATACTTGCCGCCTCTGCGGATCAATTCTTTCATCGTAAACATACAGATGCGCGCACCGGAGGCGCCGTTGGGATGTCCGAAGGCAATGGCACCGCCGTTGGGGTTCCAGTTATCCATGTTGATCTTTTCGCCTGTTTGTTTCTCGAGTTCTGCGGCAACGGCCAGATTCTGCACGGCAAAGGCCTCATTGCATTCCAAAACACCCATATCGGAGAGTTTCAGATCGGCCCGTTTCAGGGCTAATGGAACGGCATAAGCAGGCCCAATACCCATGATCTTGGGATCAACACCGTAATCTCCGCCGGCAATCCAGCGGGCCATAGGCTTGTAACCGAGTTGCTCTGCCTTCTCGCGGGTCATCATCAGAACAAAGGCGCCACCGTCATTGCGACCGGAGGAATTTCCGGCAGTGACGGTTCCGTCTTTAATAAATGCAGGAGGCAGGGCCGACAGGGCTTCCATCGAGGTCATCCGGGGATGCTCATCCACCTTGAACTCCAGGGGCGGCAGTTTCTTGCCCTGAGGAACCATGACAGGAACGATCTCGTCCACAAAATAACCGGCGTCCATGGCTTTTTTCGCCAGGACCTGGCTCCTCAGCCCAAATTCATCCTGGGCCTGACGTGAAATATTGTACATCTTCTGCAGGGCCTCCGCCGTCAAGCCCATATTCATGGTCGCCGGATCAAAGGTGGGAGAAAGAGACGGCATAATCGGCATCGGGGGAATCATCTTGAAGGGTTCCGTGGACATGGAAAACTTGCAGGTCATCTGGCTGTAGGACTCCATGCCACCGGCAATCATGATATCGGCATGGCCGGCAAGGATTCTATAGGCTGCATGGTTGATGCAATCGATGGCCGACCCGCACTGCATTTCAATATAAGAGGCCGACGTGCTCTCCGGAAGACCACTGGCCAGGGTTACCCAACGCGCCAGGTTCAGGGCTGAATGGCCGCTACCGGCCGATCCCGCATAAACGGCATCTACAACACCGCCTTTTTCCAAAATTTTTGTTTTTTCGACCAGGCCTTTCAGAGCAAGTCCACCGATCTGTTCTATGGTGAAATTCCTCAAAGTTTTTCCAAATGTACCAAATGCTGTCCGTGCACCATCAATAAATACGACATCTTTTTTACTCATCATTTTTCTCCTTATTGGTTATTATATTGTGTTACATTCTTGAAAAAATCAAAATAACTCTCTTTTTTCTCAGCAGAGCGGGCTTGGTTCTCAATAAAACCGTAGGTTAATATTCTTGACCCGTCGCGGATCAATTCGATCAGCCACTCCTTATCGACATGGCTCTGAGTTTCTTCAATCCAAGGCTTCAGAGTGGCAATACCACGAACAAACATCCAAGTTATGAAGTGGAAATAGCGCAGTTGGTCGCGCGATAAGCCTGCTAACTTTTGATTGCGGGTCAACTCTTCTACCTGGGTCTCAAAGAGCATAGCGCCGTACGGAATCTGCATGGAGATATGTTTCTCGTCATTGATGGCTGCAAAAAGGTGTGGTTCTTCCCACGCGAACAATACATAGCCGATCCCATTATTCAGCGCCGAAACATTCGTAAGTGGCGCCGATGAATATTCGGCCTGTAACGCCACGGCTTTTTTGACGACCTCATCTTCGAGCATCTCCATGGTTTTAAATTGGGAATAAATGGGCATGGTGGAGGATTTAAGGCTCTTGGCAATGGATCGCGCGGACAATTGTTCCCAACCGCCCATGCGAACGATATCGAAAGCGGCATCAATGATATCCGCTCGTGAAATCTTAGTTTCTGCAGACATATTTAACCTCTATCAGCTACAGCGCGCGTTATAAATAACGATTGTCAATTTATAACGAATAACGCGCGTTATAAATGATAACCAAGCGGTCTGTCAAGTAGTTTTTTATTTTAATAAAAGGTAATTAATATTAAAGTGTTAAAAGATTCTAATGTGATCATTATGCATTGATAAGGACAATCTGAATATCCATTACATTTGTTCCCGTTGAACCCGTGATCAGGAGTTCACCGGTTTTTTTGAAAAACGTATACGAATCGTTATGGTTTAAATAAACTTCCGGATCGAGGCCTTTTACAGTTGCCTTTTGGACTGTCTGTCCATCAACAATTGCCCCTGCTGCATCGGTGGGTCCGTCTGTGCCGTCGGTGCCCGCTGAAAGAAGGGTTATTCCATCAAGACCTGCAATCTCCCTGGCAAAAGCAAGGGCAAATTCCGTGTTTCTCCCCCCCCTACCCTTTCCTTGCACCTGCACCGTTGTCTCGCCCCCTGAAATCAAGCAGATTTTTTTATCTTCCGCCTTCTGCCTCTTGATTTCTATTGCTTTCAGCGCAAGCCATCTTGCTGCACCCCGGGCTTCGCCCTGAATTTCAGAGGATAGGACGGTTGTCTCAAAACCTGATTCTATAGCCTTCTTGGCTGAGGCCCCGGTTGCTATTTTATTGCTGCCAATAATGATATTTTCTACCCTTTCAAAAACCGGATCTCCCCTTTTCGGCGTTTCCTTTGCATTTCCTTCAGAGCCTTTTCTTAATATGCTCAATACCTTATCCGGGATCTTATCTCTCAGGCCATATTTCTCCACAACATCTATCGCATCCCAATAGGTGGTTTCGTCAGGCGATGTCGGCCCGGATGCGATCACGTCAAGCGGGTCTCCAATAACGTCTGATAATATGAGGGATATAAGTTTTGAGGGATGCGCAATTTCTGCAAGCCTCCCGCCTTTGATGGCGGAAATATGCTTTCTCACTGCATTAAGCTCGTTGATATTTGCCCCGGCTTTGAGCAGCAATTCTGTGGCTTGCTGTTTTTCACGAAGGGTTATGCCGTTACAGGGGGCGGCCAGAAGGGCAGAGCCGCCGCCGGATACGAGACAAAGCACAAAGGTTTGACGATCTGTGTTTTTAAGCAGATCGATGACCTGTTTTGTTGCGGCAACGCCCCTTTCATCGGGAATCGGATGACCTGCTTCGAATATTTCGATGTTGCTGGTTAGCGTACCTTGTGCGTGGCCGTATTTCGTGATGACAATCCCTTGCGTGATCATATCGCGGACACGACTTGCGATAAGCGCCTTGGTCATGGCAAAGGCGGCTTTACCGAAGCTGACCAGATAGAGTTTATTGCAATGTTCTTTGGAATAGGCCGCTTTTATGGAATCACAATAGCCTTGAACTAATTTGGAAGGATTAACGGCCTGTAGTGCCGCGTTGAAAATATCGACAGCCGTTTCCCGGGATAAATCGTTTTTCATCTTTTACGTTTCTCCGGAGCTGCTGTGTATGAGATTACACTTCAATCGGTTTGAAGATCAAAACAATGCCCATGACCACGAAAACCATCGTCTCTGCAGCAGGCCCCCAGAGCCTTCCCGTGACAGACATGACCATACCAAGAGCAAAAGCCGCAACGAAAGTGCCTTTTATATTGCCGAGTCCTCCCACCAGTACAACGGCAAAACTCAAGAGAAGAACCATCGATCCCATATAGGGATGAACAGAGGTAATAGGCGCGTACAATACCCCTCCCAGAGCAGCGAGGCTGCTTCCCATGACAAAGATATAGGCGAAGTACTTATCAACATTAATTCCCAGACTCCTCACGGCATCCTTATCTTCAAGGGCGGCAACGACGATTTTTCCCACCATGGTTTTTTTGAAGAATATGGATAAGCCAATAAAGATAACAACCGCAAGTAGTATGATGATCAGACGGTACAGGGGAAGCGTGATACCCAGAAAAGCAACATCGATCCCGACCGGATCAGACAGAGGAATCGGGGAGGCGCCCCAGATCCATTTAATGAGATCAACGCCGATGAGCACGACGGCATAGGTGGCAATAATAGCATAATCGATCGACACACCATACAGTTTACGCACCACAAATCTTTCAATAACATAACTGATGGGCACAACGGCCAGGACAGCCAGAACGGCTCCCAGGATGAAATTATCTCTGGCAACGGGCAGAAGTGTGATCAAAAAATAGGCGCCGATTGTGTAGATCAGACCATGGGCAAAATTAACAATCCTCATGGTACCGAAGGTGAGGGAAAGCCCTATGCTGATGATATATAAAATCCCACCGATGGTTAATCCATACGCAATGGTGTTGATCATGATAACCTCTCTTTTATGCCGCCTCTCGTATTTTCAATTTACCGGCCACGTATCCCCAGATGCCGCTGCGAAAACGAAATACACAGATCAGGAGCGCTATGCCGAGAAACATTTCCCACCGCGATATATAGGAAGCGAGATAATTGCTGATAGCCATATAAATAACACCCCCGATGATAGCGCCGTAAAGACTGCCGGACCCCCCTATCAATGCGGCAAAGATCACTTCAACCGCCCGTGAAGGGTCGATAAAACTGGGGGTTACATACCCGTAGTTAAGAATCGAGAGCGCCCCGGCAAACGCTGCGACGGATGTCGAAATGATAAATGTTATCCATTTGTAGATGAAGGTGTTGTACCCGAGGAACTTTACCCTTGTTTCGTTTTCCTTGATACTTTTGATGAGAATCCCGTATGGCGAGGTCGTGAATTTCTTAAGCAAGTAATAGGTAAAAATCAGGCAGAGCAAAGCAAAACCAAACATAATCGGTTTTTGCCCGAAGTCGATTACGCCCATCTTTGAAAAATATACCGACATCCCGTCTTCGCCGCCGGTATATTTGGAAAATGCGACAAGGACAAAGAAATAGCCGACTTGATTGAAGGCAAGATTAATCAGTGCAAAACAGGCGCCGGTTGTCCTGACAATAATCGGCCCGATGATAACCCCGATGAGCACGCCTGCCGCTATCCCTGCCAGGATGGCGAGTAGTGGATTCCGTGAAACATGTTCAGAAAAAAGGGTGACGGCATACGCACCTGTTCCGAGATAGAGCATATGACCGAAGGAGAGCCTTCCCATAAACCCATGGAGGAGATTGAATCCGAGGACGAAGACACAGAAGATAATAAAGTCGGTCGTGCGGTTTATTCCCAGCACAGGAAGAAGCGCTAAAAAACCAGCGGCAATGATGGCAAGGTCGAGAAGGTTCCTTCCTGCACCTGTTTTGAATATGCCCATATTTATTTTACCTGTATTCACTGTAAGTATTCCTCAAAACTGCACGCGGATTTTTCCCTGCCATTTCTTTTTAACACCTTTCCGAAACTTTCTCCCCCCAAGCAGCAGGGGGAGAAAGCACAAGGAGGGGAAAGGGGTTATTTAGACAAGGCTTTTCAAAAAATCTTTATAATTCATCACGGAACCTATCTTCGGGAAAATAAACTTCTCGACATAATTCTGTTCTTCGTCAGTATCCGTACCGGTGCAGTCACCGATTACAACGACTCTGTAACCCTTATCGTATCCGGATCTTGCTGTTGATTCTACACACCAGTTGGTATGGAATCCCACAACGACCAGCCATTCAATCATATT